>FIZK01000008.1:0-179 GCA_900018335.1 uncultured Clostridia bacterium
AACCAAGAAGGTGAGGACCGCTGGATAAGGATTGGGAGTCTCTCCTGCAAAGCCAAAGGCCCATTTCAAGAAGGAAAGGAGAGAGTGTATCAGCCTCCCGCCGGTGAGCCGGTTAAAGATGGACAGCACTGGAACCACCACCGCAGGACTCAGGGAAACGATCACTTTCCAGACGGTGT
>FIZK01000008.1:227-13516 GCA_900018335.1 uncultured Clostridia bacterium
ACCGCATCCAGGATCACGTCCACCGCACCCATAATCACCGCTAGGCCCACCAGGGACAAGAGGGTGGCCAGGTAAAACACCCGGCGGGAAAGGTTATTGGCCTGAGCGAAACGAAAACTGGTTTTGAAGCAGTTTAGCCCGATCACAAACACAAAAATGAAGCTGCCCCCGCTGAGACTAGCGTGCCCTTCCATCCGGCCGCTGATGCCCAGAGTCAAGGCGATCATTGCTGCCAAAACCAAGTAGAAAACCAGGACAGCTGTGCGATAATCCCTCAGCTGATATTTGGTAAACGACCACACCCGTGCCATAGCTATCCCTCCTTAAACGTTAGAGTTGGTGAGTGCAATGAAGAGCTTCTGCAGCTCTGGCCGGCCAATTTCCAAACCCAAGGACTTGGCCAAAGCCCTGTCCACAGCTCCGCCCACGACGATCACCGATTTGAAGTTCTGCAACCGCTCCTCGGACAGGTAATTCCTGCCCTGGATATACTGATCCACCTTGGAAGCCTCACCGGAAACGGCGTAGGCTGACTCCAAGAGCTCCTCCACGGGCTGATGGCGGATCACCCTACCCTTGTCGATGATGATCACCTCTTCCAGAATGTCGGCAACTTCGTCAATGAGGTGGGTGGAGATGATCACAACCTTGGGCTCTTCGATGTAGTTGGCCAGGATTTCTCTGTAGAGCATCTCCCGGTGGTTGGCATCCAAGCCTAGAACAGGTTCATCAAAGAGCAGGATGGAAGCTCCACTGGCCAGAGCTAAGATGGCCTTGAAGATGGAGGAATAGCCCGTGGACAGCTCCTTCACTCGCTTGCTGGTATCCAGCTCAAAGCGGCGAGCCAGCTCCTCCCCATAGGCCGTGCGGAACCCGGGGTAGAACTGTGCGGTCCACTGAAACGCCTCCCGCACCCTCAGTGAACCGGGGTGGAGGTTGGCCTCGGTCATGTAGAACACCCTGCCGAGCACAGCGTCATTTTCCCAGACGGGTTCACCATCGATGGCGATGGTTCCCTCCGTGGGATGAAGCTTGGCAGTGAGCAAGTTCAGCAGCGTGGTTTTGCCCGCACCGTTCCTGCCCAAAAGCCCAACGATCTTCTGCCCTTCCAAGGTCAGATCCACCTGTTTCAGGGCGAGAGTTTGGCCATAGCGCTTGCTTAAAGAGCGTAGTTCAATCCTGCTCATCTGGAAGGCCCCTTTCGATCATCTCTATCACTTCTCCAGTGGAAACGTTCAGTTTTTGCGCCTCGGCGAGAAGGGGTACTACAAAGGACTGGTAGAACTGTGCTCGCCGTTTCTTCTTGATTTGGCGCTGGGCGCCGCGGGCCACAAACATGCCCACACCCCGTTTCTTGTAGAGAATTCCTTCATCCACCAACAGGTTCACCCCCTTGCGGGCAGTGGCCGGGTTGATCTTCAGCACTACCGACAGTTCAGTAGTGGAGGGAACCTGGGTCTCCTCTGCCAAAATGCCTTTTAGGATATCGTCCTCCATGGCTTCTGCTAACTGAATATAGATGGGCTGCTCGCTGTCGAAATCCAGTCGCATGTCCTCCCCCTCTCCCACGCCAGGTTAGTTACTTGTGTAACTAACTATACAACTAACCAAGTCCTGTGTCAACTCCCGTTTCAAAAAAGACATAAAAAAACTCCTCTGGGAGGAGCTGCAACCAAAAAAGGGCCCTAGCTTTCCACCTAGTTAGCCCTTTTCAAAGTGATTCTGATTTTCGTACCCTTGCCCACCCTGCTCTCCACGGCAATGGTCCCCTTGTGTCTGTCGATAATATGCTTGACGATGGCCAGCCCTAAGCCCGTTCCTCCAGTTTGGCGGGAACGTCCCTTATCCACCCGGTAAAACCGCTCAAAGAGGCGATCCAAGTGTTCCGAACCTATGCCCACGCCGTTATCGATGACAAGGAATTCCACATGATCCAGTCCCTGCTCGGCCTCGATCCACACCCGGCCCCCTTCGGGAGTATACTTCACCCCGTTGTCCACCAGATTGAGGGCAACCTGCCGCAGGAGCTTCTCATCTCCCTCCACGATAACGGGGTCGTAGATATTGTTCTCCAGGGTGATCTGCTTCTCCTCAGCTTTACTCTGCAAAAGAAGCACCGTATCGTCGAACACCTTTTTCATGTCCACTGCAGTCTTGTTTATCCGCAGTTTCCCGCTTTCTATGCGGGAGAGATCCAACAGGTCATTGATCAGGGCAATCATGCGATCCGTTTCCGCAGAAATGATGTTCAAGAAGCGCTCCAAAAGCTGCTTGTCATCGAGATGACCATTGAGCAGCGTTTCCACAAAACCTTTGATGGACGTCAAAGGAGTGCGCAGTTCGTGGGAGACGTTGGAGACAAACTCCTGGCGCATCTGCTCCAGGTGCCTGAGGGAGGTCACATCCCGCATCACCGCCACTGCTCCCTGGATCTTCCCCTTTTGATCCTGGAGCGGGCTGCTGGTGATGGCGATGGTCCGTTCGCTGCCCGGGCGCACCCGCACTTCGCTGGTAAAAGTCTCCTTGGAATCCATGGTCTTTTCCAAGATGCGCGTCAGTTCCTCATGCCTGGTGGCTTCGAAGATATTCTGCCCAATGGCCTGTTCAGGCAGATCCCAGACATCGGCGGCAGCCCGGTTGGCCAGAATCACTTCCCGCCGCATGTTCACCGCGATGACACCGTCGTCCATGCTGGACAAAATGGTGTCCAGCTGGCCTTCCCTGCTGCTGATGGTCTGGAAGAGATCATCCAGGATCTCCGAAAGCTCGTTGAAAGCCCGTCCCAGCTGGCCAATTTCATCGGTGCTGCGCACCAACACCATGCGTCCGAACTCCCGCTGCTGCAGGCTGCGCACCAAGGCCAAAAGGTCTTGGATGGGCGTGGTGATGGACCTGTTCACAACGAAAGCCACCGCAACGGCGCTGGCGGCAACCAACACGGCGATGAGCATGGAGCCCCTAGCAATTCTCGCGGACATGCTGGAGATTTCATCGGTGGCCATGAACACATGCAGCACTGCGCCGCCTTCCAAGGGCGCGGAGGCAGTGAAGTAGTCCTGCTCATCTAGCTCTTCCGGAGAAGGGCCGGCAGCAAGCAGCCCCGAAGGCTCCACGATGCTGATGGTCCTCTTGGTTATTCTCTCCAGGAACGCCACTTGTTCAGGCAAAGCCTGGGAATCTGTAAAGCGTTCTGCCCAAGCTTCGCTCAAACTCAAGCTGATCATCTGGGCATCGGCATTGAGATCCTCCCGGGCCCTGTTCTCCAAGGAGCGCTGAGCCAGGCGCGCCACAAAAAACGTGGTAACCCCGACAGAAAGCAAGGTTACCACCAAAACTAGACTTGTTAACTTGAAAAGCAATGGGCCCTTGAAACGCCACTTCTTCAAGTTAGTTCCCCCTCAGTTTGTACCCTACCCCGTGAATAGTCTCGATGCGGCTTTCGCCTTCTGGACCCAGTTTGCGGCGGAGATGCCGGATATGCACATCTACCGTGCGGGTTTCGCCTTCATACTCATAGCCCCACACTTTTTGCAGCAGAACCTCTCTGGTCATAACCTTCCCCACGTTCTGCATGAAGATATGGAGCAGGTCAAACTCCTTGCGGGTCAACTCCACTAGTTGGTCGCCTACCTTCACTTCCCTGGTATCCACCTGGAGGAAGATGTTGCCAACCTTGTATTCATTTTCATCCTGGCTCTCCTGGCCGCTGGCCCTGCGCAGCACTGCCTTGATGCGTGCCACCAGCTCCAGGGGGCTGAAGGGCTTGGTCATATAATCGTCTGCCCCAAGCTCCAGGCCCAGCACCCGCTCCAGCTCGGTTTCTTTGGCTGTGAGCATGATAATGGGCACGTTGCTGGTGCGCCTAATCTCTTTGCACACATCATAGCCATCTTTCCCCGGCAGCATCAAGTCCAGAACGATCAGATCTGGCTTATAGGATTCAAACATCTCCAGGGCGGCAAACCCATCGGCCGCAATCGCCGTGTCAAAACCCGACTGTTCTAAGTTAAAACCAATCAATTCCTGGATGGAGGGTTCGTCATCTACGATAAGTATTTTCTGCTTGATCATAATAACTATCACCCCGTTTTATTTAGTAGGTAAAGCCGTCCAGCTCGTCTAACGCGCCTTCATCTCCCATAATCCTCACCACGAAATAGTGAGGCATACAGACGATAACCTGTCCAACATGGCGCCGCCAGCCCGTGTGTACACAGATCTGATCGGGGCAGTCGGCGTCCGAAACACGCACCTGCCCGTCGCGGATCTCCACAATATTGTAGCCATGCTCCGTTTCAAAGCGAATGGGGGCTGCGTCTCTGGCCATATCCAGCTCGCGAACGACTTTGCCTTCAATTTCTATAAGTACCTTGTTTCCGGGAGCCCGCTTCGGCAAAACCACTTGGTTATACACAAAAGCGCCTACGCCGATAAGGAGTAATACGACAATGAGGACAAGATCTCCTTTAACCTTTCCTTCTGAATTCATTAACAACAGCTCCAAAAAATGGCGGAAGGGGTGGGATTCGAACCCACGGAGGGCGCAAACCCTCGACGGTTTTCAAGACCGCTCCATTCGTCCGCTCTGGCACCCTTCCCCTCCCTAACTTGATACATTATAACCTAAGTTTGCATAGTTAACAAGTAGCTATTTTTCGGCAGAAATGCTTTTAGAGCTTCTTTGCGGGCGCGATTCTCTCCACGCCGCCCATGTAGGGGCGGAGAACCTCAGGTACAACCACCGAGCCGTCCTCCTGCTGATAGTTCTCCAAAATAGCAGCTAGACAGCGTCCCACGGCGATCCCCGACCCGTTAAGGGTGTGTACGAACTCGGGCTTGCTTCCCTTGTCGCGGCGGAAGCGGATGTTGGCTCTCCTGGCTTGAAAATCCTCGAAATTGCTGCAGGAGGAAATTTCTACGTACCGTCCGTAGCTGGGCATCCAGACCTCTGGGTCGTACTTTTTCGCCGCAGTAAAGCCCAAATCAGCCGTGCACATCTGGGTGACGCGGTAGGGCAAGCCCAGCCTTCTCAGCACTTCTTCCGCATTGTTGGTGAGCTTCTCCAGCTCGTCGTAGGAGGTTTCCGGAGCTACGAACTTCACCAGCTCCACCTTGTTGAACTGGTGCACCCGCACCAAGCCCCTGGTGTCCCGGCCGTGGGAACCTGCCTCCGAGCGGAAGCAAGCCGAATAGGCCACGTGGTAGATGGGCAGATCGTCCATGCTCAAAATCTCATCACGGTAGAGGTTGGTCACCGGCACCTCCGCGGTGGGGATCAGGTAGTAATCGAAACCTTCCAGCTTAAACATATCCTCGCCGAACTTGGGCAGCTGCCCAGTTCCCGTGGCGCTCACCGCATTCACCATAAAGGGAGGGAAGATCTCCCTGTAGCCGTGCTCTGTGGTGTGGAGATCCAGCATGAAGTTGATCAAGGCCCTCTCCAAACGGGCACCCAGCCCTTTGAGGAAATAGAAGCGTGCTCCAGTCACTTTGGCGGCCCGCTCAAAGTCGATGATGTCCAGGTCTACCCCAATATCCCAGTGGGCTTTGGGTTCAAAACCGAACTGGATGGGATCGCCCCAGCGCCTGATCTCCTTGTTTTCTTCCTCGCTGGCCCCCACATGCACCGACTCATGGGGCAGGTTGGGGATGCGCAGCAGCAGATCCTGCAGCTTGCTGGAAACGTCGCGGACCTCGTCGTCGTAATCCTTGATACGCTGGGAAACCTCCCGCATCTCCTCGATGAGAGACTGGGCATCCTGTTTCTCCCTCTTCAGGCGGGCGATCTCTTCAGACACCTCATTGCGCTTGGCCTTCAGCTGTTCCACTTCCGTGAGCAGGCCGCGGCGCCGTTCGTCCAGAGCCAGCACCTCATCGATAGAGGCAGTAGCTTCTCCCTTGGCCGCCAGGCCTGCTTTCACCTTGTCTGGATCTTGACGAATCATGCGGAGATCTAGCATTTCCATCTTCCCCTCTTGAACTTAATAAAAAAACCCGCCTCTGAACTCGAGAGCCCAGGGACGAGTTGAAAACCCGCGTTGCCACCCTGATTAACTGCGGCGTGCCGCAGTTCACCTCATTTCGCTATGCACTTGTACCAGTTCAGGAGTTGGAACCTAAGGTTTCCGGCTGGTTCGCACCACCCACCAGCTCTCTGCATCTGGAAGCTTCCTTAGTTGGGCTCCCTCATCACTGTTGGAGTACTTATCCTATTATACCCAAGTCCAGCCCCAAAATCAACTCCGTCTACAGTTCCGTCGGTCTCTGCCTGGCGGACCTGCCTTGGGGGAGGAGATCCTTGAGGCCCATGCGCTTCTGCGTGGCGTCCTCCACCAAGCGGTAAAACATGTACAGTCCCAAGGCCCGGAACAACCCGGAAGTCAGGAACAGCGGCCTCAGCCCGAAGATCTCGGCGGCAAAGCCTCCCGCCAGGGGACCCACGGCCATGGCCACGCCCATGAGGGTGTTATACCCCCCTACATAGACCGTACGGTTGTCGTCGGGGGTGATTTCCAGGAGCAGGTTAAAGGCAGCGAGGTTGTAGCCTCCCCAGGCCAGCCCGTTGATTGCATAGATCAGAAATGGAAACCAGGCGTTGCGCGTTCCCCACCAGAGCAGGGGCAGCACAACCACCCCAATGCCAGAGGCCAGCATCACGTTCTTCTGGCCAAATACATCCGCCAGGCGTCCCCAATAACGCTGCACCAGAACCTGGGTGGCCAGGTTGATGCCGGAAAGGACAGCCCAATAGCCGGCTGCGCCTCCCAAATCCTCCACGAAGTAGACCACAAAGAACGAGCTGGCTAAATTCACCCCAAAGTTCCAGATCAAAGAACTCGCCACGTAATTGCGGAAAGCCCGCTGGGTGCCCACTTCCCTCCAGAAATCCTTCACCTTGGATCTGAAGGTGGTCCCTGCC
The DNA here is from genome assembly GCA_900018335.1 of uncultured Clostridia bacterium. GTDB lineage: Bacteria > Bacillota > Limnochordia > Darwinibacteriales > Darwinibacteriaceae > DTU010. The sequence goes on from FIZK01000008.1 coordinate 7,147, forward strand.
TGTTTTGGCTTGGGCGGGCTCTGGGCGAAATCGATGGTGGAGAAGATGTAGCTGGCGGTGAGCCCCAATACCGCTGCGCCGCCGAAGATAATCTGGAAATTGAGGGGAAATCTCAGGCCCAACAGGAATGTGGCCACGAAGGTGGCCAGCAGGGCACTGATGTTGCAGACCATGTTGCGGTTGGCGTAGTAGCGTCCCCGGATGGATTTGGGGATCAGATCGGCCTGCAGCGCAGTCCAGGCCGGCACACCGATGTTGGCCGCCAAGATCCTGAAGGTGGCCAGGAAAATCACCACGCCCACCCTATACTGAGCAGGAACCAGAAAAGGGACAACTGCCAGCAGTGCCCAAGTGGCACGGGCCGTGTACCCCCCGACGGTGGGCAGAATGCGCTTGTCCTTCATGCGCTCGGACCACAGCCCTGCTGGAATCTGGAGCAGGTTCCCGATCAGGTTGGGAAAGGCGGTAAGCATGCCGATTTGCGAGGGCGTGGCCCCCAATGCAAGGGCAAAGAGGCTTAAGTACGGGGCTGCCAAGTTCTCGGCAGCCACCGCAAAGCCTCCTTCCACCGTATTCAGCCTCATGGCATTCCGCGTCTTAGGTGAGAACATGAAGGCAGCCAAAACCAGCCCTCCTAGAAGGCTAATTCAACTCTGGATATAAGGGGAACCTCTCTGTCAGCCCAGCAATGGCCCCTCGGATCTCTGTGAAATCCTGGCGCCCGCGCTCTAACGTCTGGGCAATTAGGTTTCCGATCAGGCGCATCTCTGCCGCGCCCATCCCTCTGGTCGTGAGGGCAGCAGTGCCCATGCGGATCCCGCTGGTGACAAAGGGGCTTTCCGTCTCAAAGGGGATGGAGTTTTTGTTCACCGTAATGCCCACGCTGTCCAGGAGCTCTTCGGCTTCCTTACCCGTAAACCCTTTTTCCTTCACCTTCACGAGCAGAAGGTGATTGTCAGTGCCGCCGGAAACCAGGGGGAAACCGTGCCCCTGCAGCGTCTCGCCCAAGGTCTTGGCGTTCTCTACAATCTGCCTCTGGTACGTTTTAAACTCAGGCTGCAGGGCTTCTTTGAAGGACACCGCTTTCGCCGCGATCACATGCATGAGCGGTCCGCCCTGCATCCCGGGGAAAACTGCTTTATCAATGGCCTTGGCGTGCTCCTTGGTGGTGAGGATCATGCCGCCCCTGGGACCCCGCAGGGTCTTATGGGTTGTGGTGGTGACAAAGTCCGCATAGGGGACGGGGCTGGGATGAACGCCCGCAGCCACCAAGCCCGCGATGTGGGCCATATCCACCATGAGCAGCGCGCCGGCCTCATCCGCGATTTCCCTGAAAATCCTAAAGTCGATGATGCGGGGATAGGCGGAAGCACCAGCGATGATCAGCTTGGGCCTGTGCTTTAGGGCCAAATCCCGCACTTGATCATAGTCAATGCGCTCATCTTCTTTGCGCACTCCGTAGTGGATTACCTTAAACCAAGCACCCGACTGATTCACGGGACTGCCGTGGGTCAGATGCCCTCCCGCGCTTAAGTCCATGCCTAAAATAGTGTCCCCAGGCTTCAAGCAGGCAAAATAGACAGCTTGATTGGCCTGGGAACCGGAGTGGGGCTGGACGTTGGCATGGTCAGCTCCAAAGAGCTGCTTGGCGCGCTCAATGGCCAGGTTTTCCGCAACGTCAACGAACTCGCAGCCGCCGTAATAACGTCTACCAGGGTAACCCTCCGCATACTTATTGGTAAGCTGACTTCCCAAGGCTTCAAGGACTGCGCAGCTGACGAAGTTTTCCGACGCAATCAGTTCAAGCTTCTTGTTCTGGCGGCGGGTCTCATCCTTGATCACCTGCAAAATCTCTGGATCGGATTCTCTGAGAAACTGAAGCAAACCCAATCACCTCTCTTTTTGGGATCTCCCCGTGAAGGAGTGGTCTTATGGTCACTGAACTGCGTGCTGTGCTCACCATGGCCCTACTCCGTTTGCTCGCAGGAACACTGGAAATCACAGCCGGGCTCCTCATGGTCAAGTTGGGCAGAGTGGAATCTGCCCTGAAAATCAACGCTGTACTGGGGCTCGTCGGCCCGGTGATCCTCACCTTAGTGAGCGCCGTGGGCCTCCTCCACTTGAGCACCCAGCTCCCCTGGCCCAAGTTAGCCCTGATCAGCCTGGGGGTTATCCTCATTTTCTGGGGCACCCACTGACCTAAGGGTAGATACGGTTCAATAGGCGCGGGAAGGGGCTTGCTTCCCTGAGGTGAGCCAAGCCGCAGATCCAGGATACGGTGCGCTCCAGGCCCAGCCCAAAACCGGAATGGGGCACACTGCCGTACCTGCGCAGATCCAGGTACCATTCATACGGCTCCCGGGGCAGCTTGTGCTCCTCCAGCCTCTGTTCCAGCAGTTCTAGATCGGCGATGCGCTCCCCTCCGCCGATGATCTCGCCGTAGCCCTCGGGAGCCAGCAGATCACTGCCCAAAACGATCTCAGGCCGTTCAGGATGGGGTTTGAAATAGAAGGCTTTGACCTCCGTAGGATAACCATGGACAAACACAGGGCGGTCAAACTGGCTGGCGATGATGGTTTCGTCCCCTCCGCCTAGATCCTCGCCCCATTTGATATCGGAACCGTGCTTCTGCAGGATCTCCACCGCTTCATCATACGAGATGCGCGGGAAGGGAGGAACCACGTTCTTGAGCTTGCTGGTATCGCGCTCGAGGATCTCCAGCTCCTTGGAGCAGTTCTCCAGCACATGCTGGACCATGTAGCTCACATACTCCTCCTGGAGCTTCATGTTGTCGTCGTTGCTGTAAAAGGCCATTTCCGGCTCCACCATCCAGAATTCCATCAGGTGACGCCTGGTCTTGGACTTCTCCGCCCTAAAGGTGGGGCCGAAGCAGTACACCTTCCCGAAGGCCATGGCCGCTGCTTCCATATACAGCTGCCCGGTTTGGGAGAGGTAGGCTTTGTCGTCGAAGTAGTCGGTCTCAAAGAGGGTGGTAGTCCCTTCCACCGATGCCGGAGTCAGAATGGGAGCATCGATTAAGACGAAATCCCGCTCATCAAAGAATTTGCGGGTGGCTTTGATCAGCTCGTTCCTCACCAGCATGATGGCGTGCTGTCTCCGCGAACGCAGCCACAAATGCCTGCGATCCAGGAGGTATTCCACCCCGTGCTCCTTGGGGGTGATGGGGTATTCCTCCGCCAGCTGCACGATCTCCAGATCGGTCACGGTAAGCTCAAAACCGCTGAGGGAGCGGGGTTCTTCCCGCACAACGCCCCGGACAATCAAGGAAGACTCTTGGGTGAGGCGTTTTGCTGCTTCGAATACTTCCGGCGAGACCTCGCTTTTCACCACCACACCCTGGATCATCTCGGTGCCGTCCCTGATGATCAGGAACTGGATCTTCCCGCTGGAGCGTTTGTTAAACAGCCAACCCCTGATCTCCACTTCGCTGCCTACGTGTTGGGCAATGTGTTTGAGATAGACGCGTTCCACCACTTCTCCTCTCCTTCTACCTATGGTGTAATTCATCGTACAAGCCCTTTAGGATTAGGGCATCGTCCTCGAGGATGGGGCTTTCACAGGTAAGCCAGCCTGCAACCTCATAATCCACTAAAGCCTGCAGCACCGCCCTGTAATTCAATTCCGTCTCCTCCAGGGGCACATGGCGCTTCTCCCCCCTGGGGCCGTACTCGATCCCCGAGAGGTGCATATGCATGGCCTGCAGTGCTTCTGGGCCCAGACTATCCCTGATCTGCTCCAGGGCCCCGGCAAAATGCTGGTAGGAGTTGAACTCCCCCAAGCTGCGGGCATAGAGATGGGCAAAGTCCACGCAGGGGTAGACCCCGGGCAGATCTTGCCCCAGGCGGATCAGCTCTTCCAAGGTGCCAAATTGGGTGGGCCCCCCTGTGGTCTCGGGGCTCAGCCGGATATCCACTCCAGCGCGCTCCAGTTCCTCCAGCATCTCTTCCATATTTTGCTTGACCCGCTCATACACCACTTCTGGATCGTCATCGTGGTAAAAAGCGGCGTGGAAGGTGACGCTGCGCGCCCCCGCGGCTGCCCCGATCTTGGCCGCTTGGATGATCCGCTGCTTGCTCGCTTCCACTTTTTCTGGTTCTTTGGAATTCAGGTTTATGTAGTAGGGGGCGTGTACCGTGAGGGACACCCGCTGCTCTTCAGCGAGTTTCCTAACGGCCCGGGCGGTCCTTTCGCCCATCCTTACCCCCCGCACGAACTCAATCTCCATATGCTCAAGGCCCAGCTCCGCCAGGCGCACAATCCCGTCGGGAGTAGTCTGCGGCTTGGTGGATGCAGGAACTCCAGCGGTGCCGATTCTCAGTCCAGCCAAGGCTTAAACGTCCTGTCCGGGGATGAGAATTTTCTTCTTGGGGACTTCCAGCTTGGGTTCTTCTTCGCCCTCTTCCTCGTCCTGGAAATCCAAAACCTTGGACAAAGCATCGTTAACCTGCATCATCATGCCGCTGAAAGCGAACTCCGCCTCAAAGAGGTCCCTAATGTAAGGGTTGATGGAAATCACCCCAAAGAGGTTCTGCAGCTGCTCCTCTTCCTCAGGCGTTATTTCCCGCCCCTCCATCTGCTTTCTGTGCAGCTCCAGCTGTTTCTGCTGGAAATCCCGGAGCATAACCTTGGCTGCATGCTGGTTGTTGACCCTGGCCCTGGCTTCCAGCAAACGCTTGTATTCCGGGCTGCTGATAATGGCTTCCGCCAATTCTTGCGCTTTTCTCTGAACATCCACTGCTTCCGCCTCCTTCAACTAGACGTTGAACCTGAAGGTGATCACATCACCATCCTGCACAATATAGTCCTTCCCTTCCAGACGGAAAAGGCCCTCTTCCTTCACTTTCTGCATATTGCCGCAACGGACCAGATCCTCGTAGGCCACAACCTCCGCCCGGATAAAACCCCTTTCGATATCGGAATGGATCTTACCTGCAGCGCGGCGTGCCGTATCGCCTCGGTTGATGGTCCAGCTGTGCACTTCCTTTTCGCCCGCGGTGAAGAAGGAAATAAGGCCCAGATGGGCATACACGGTGCGGGCGATGCGGGCGATTCCCGACTCGCTCACTCCCAGTTCCTCCAGGAACAGCCTGGCGTCTTCTGCGTCCAACTCGCTGATCTCCGCCTCGATTTGGGCGCTCACTTTGATCAGGGGGACATTTACCCTGGCCAGCTCCGCTTCCAGTTCCGCCTGCTGCGGATAGCTGTCTGCGTGCATCTGCTCCTCATCCAGATTCACAACGGCGATCAAGGGCTTTTTGGTGAAGAAATCATAGGTGCGCAGCAGGTTCTCCTCTTCCGGACTCAGCTCCAGCTGGCGCAGGGGCAGATCCTGCTCCAAGGTCTCCCTGCATTTCTCCAAAACAGCCAGCTCTTCCCCGGCCTTGGGGTTTTTGGCCTTCTGCCCCGCCAGGCGCTCCAGGCGTGTTTCCAAGAGGCTCCAATCGGCCAAGAGCAGCTCCTGCTGCAGATCCTTGAAGTCGCCGTAGGGTTGAATCCCCGAGAGGCTGGGGACGGTATCCTCTTCGAAAGCCCGCAGCACCGCCACTAAGGCATCCACATCCCGCACGGACTGCAGGAAATCCAGGGAGTTTCTGCCTGGCAGAAAGCCGGGCACATCCCAGAAATCGATGGTGGCGTAGGTCACCTTGCGGGGGTTATACAGCCCGGCTAGAACATCTATCCGGGGATCAGGAATCCTGCCCACGGCCAGCTGCGCTTTGCCGTTCGTACTGGCAGCGTGATTCGTCAACAAGCGGAACAAGGCGCTCTTGCCCGCTTGGGGTTTACCAATAATACCGATCTTCAACTTCAGTGTTCCTCCAACGTGTGCAGCTAGATTGCTTTCAATGCTAGTGCCCTAAGATGTTCTGTTTAATTGTAACATAGTTACATCGAAAAGACACTCTGAAACAATTGTGAAAACCGGTTCGGATAACCCGAACCGGCGGCTGAACCAACGCTGCTATTTCCAGATCAGAGTGGCATGAGGAGCCAGGGTAACCAGGCAGCTTCCGGAGCTGCTCTCGACATGGTAGTCGCCGGAGGCAAAGAGGATGTCCCTTGGCCTCCAGAGCTCCCCATCCAATACCGCCTGCTGTTCCAGGCGGGAGATGTTGTGGATCACCAAAACCTTCTCGCCCTGCCATTCCCGCCCGTAAGCGATGATTCTGGGGTTGTCTCCGTAATCCACTTCCACTAAGCTGCCCAGCCTCAAGGCCGGCTCACTTAACCTCAGATGGATGAGGCTGCGGTAGTGGTTGAGCAGGGATGCGGGGTCCCCATGTTGAGTTTCCACCGAAGGCTGCCACCTGCCCGTGTTGAACTGGCTGGATCGCCACCAGGTCTGGCC
>FIZK01000009.1 GCA_900018335.1 uncultured Clostridia bacterium
CAACTCAAGGCGGCCATCAGCCATGCCGACAATCTCAAGGAAGCGGAGGCCCTGGCTCAGGCACTGCCGGATATCCTCGACCTGGAACATGAGGTCGTGTTGGGAGATATTGGGCCCACAATCGGAGTGCATACTGGTCCAGGCACCATAGCCGTGTTCCTTTACATCTACTAGAGGCAGCCCTTGGGATGAGGGCTTCCCTTGAGATCCAACGCAACCCTTATCCTAAGCTCTGCTCTAGGATAGGGGTTGTTTTTGATTTGAGGTGATCAAGTGCAGGCACAAGGGATGTTGAACCGGCCAGTTACAGCGCTGCCCGGCATCGGTGAGAAAAAGGCGAAAACCCTAAAGGGCCTAGGGTTAGAGACGGTGCGGGATGTACTGTTCAGCTTTCCCCGCACATATAAAGACTTCCAGCAGGTTTTGGAGCCCCATGAGGCCCAGGCAGGGGAGGTGCAATTGCTGCACGGTCCCCTGCTGCATCTGCGGGAGCGTCCCATTTCCCAGGGACGGCGCCTGATCCAAGCAACGCTAGGGGGGCAGCTGGGGCTGACCTGGTTTGTTTTTCACCGCGCGCCTGGCCCCAGTTTCCTCTACCGCAAACTGCAGAGGGCTAAAGAAGTGTGGGTATACGGTCTGGTCAAGGAAGGCACGCTGTTCCCTGAAATGGCCTCTCCTGAAGTGTATACCCGCAGGCCTGGGCATCAAGGCCTCATGCCGGTCTATCCCCTGGCCGCGGGCATCACGAACAACCAGAGGGTCAACTGGATCAAGGCAGCCCTGGGGCACCTGGGTGAACTGGGGGAGTGCCTGCCGGAGGATCTCCTCGGCAGGTATATGCATCGCCACGAAGCGCTGCGGCAGATCCACTTCCCCAAGGATTGGACCCACTACGAGCGGGCTAGAGAGCGCCTAGTCTTCGAGGAGTTCTTCCTTTTCCACCTGGGGCTGCAGCGGGGGCAGAGGCAGCGGGAAGGCGTAGCCCACAGGCCCGACGGTGAACTGGCGGCGCGGTTTTTGGCGCAGCTCCCCTTTGAACTCACCGCGGATCAAAAGGACGCCTTAAGGCAGGTGGCAGAGGACATGGAGTCAGGGCGTCCCATGCGCCGCCTAATTCAGGGGGAAGTGGGTTCGGGGAAGACCATTGTAGCGGAATACGGCGCAGTAAAGGCTGCCGCCAGCGGCGGCCAGGTGGCTATGATGGTGCCCACGGAGGTGCTGGCGCTGCAGATGGCTGACCGTCTGAAAAAATCCCTTGGACCTCTGGGGATCAGGGTAGCGCTGCTCGTGGGGAACATGAAGCCCAAGGACCAGCAGGCGGTGCGGGAGGCTTTGGCCCATGGCGAAGTAGATGTGGTGGTGGGAACCCACGCCCTGATCACGGACAAGGTGGAGTATCACAACCTCACGTTGGCCGTGGTGGATGAGCAGCATCGGTTTGGAGTCCGGCAGAGAGCAGCCCTTCTGGGTAAGGGCAATCCTGATCTTTTGGTCATGAGCGCAACGCCCATCCCGAGATCTTTGGCCTTAACCATGTATGGAGATCTGGATGTCACCGAAATCCGGCAGCTGCCAGCCAACCGACAGCCCGTGGATACCCGCTTGATCCATCCCGACAGGCGCGGCGATGTGTACCGCTATGTGCTTTCCAGAGTGAAACAGGGCGAACAGGCTTACGTGGTGTTTCCCTTGGTGGAGGAGTCCGAACACGTAGAGCTTAAGGCCGCGGTGCAGGAAATGGAGGCGCTGCAGGGGGGCCTTCTGGCCGAAGCCCGGGTGGGCCTGATCCACGGACAGATGGGCAAAGAAAAAGAAGAGGTTTTCCAGGCCTTTTCCCGAGGTGAATTGGATGTTTTGATCGCTACCACGGTGGTGGAGGTGGGGATGAATGTCCCCAACGCCACGGTCATGGTCATCGAAAACGCGGAACGCTTTGGCCTGGCCCAGCTCCACCAACTGCGGGGCCGCGTCGGGCGGGGCAGGAAGCCTGGCATCTGCTTTCTGCTGGCCTACAGCCACTCACCTCAGGCCAGGGCGCGCTTGGAAGTGGTGCGCAAAAGCAATGATGGCTTTTTTATCGCCGAAGAAGACCTGCGCCTGAGGGGACCAGGTGATCTGATGGGAGTGCGGCAGTGGGGGCAGCCCTACTTCCGCCTGGCGGACCTGCAGGCAGATCGCGAGCTTCTGCAGCTGGCTGCGGAAGCAGCCCGGGAGCTTCTCAGCCGTGATCCCCTGCTTAAAGGGTACCCAGAATTAGCGCAGGAATTGGATAACTACCCCATATAGGAGTGCCGCCATGAGGGTGATTGCAGGAAAAGCAAAAGGAACCAAACTGGCCAGTGTCAAAAGCCTGGCAACTCGGCCCACAAGTGACCGGGTGAAAGAAGCGTTGTTCAATATCATTGACTGGAAAATCCCCGGAAGCTCGTTCCTAGATCTGTACGCGGGCAGCGGAGCCATGGGTCTGGAGGCGCTGAGCAGAGGTGCTGAGCTTGTGGTCTGGGTTGAGGCGGACAGAGCCTGCTGCCAGCAGATCAGAAAGAACCTAGACCGGACCAAGCTGCAAGGTGGGATCATCTGCGCCAGCCCTGTCCTGCCCGCCCTGGCCAGGTTGAGCAGGAAGGGCCAGCAGTTCGATATCATTTTCCTGGATCCGCCCTACGGACGGGGCTTGGTGGAAAAGACCCTGGCCAGCCTGGCCGACTCCACCCTGCTCAAGTCTGGAGGAATTATCATCGCTGAGGCCAGCAAAAAAGAGGAAGCACCCTCCAGCGTGTCGAAACTCTGCCTAGAACAGATGCGCACCTATGGGGAAACATCGCTCTTGTTCTATGGATGGGAGGGGTCTCAGTGAAGATAGGGGTGTGTACGGGAACCTATGATCCCGTAACTCACGGCCATTTGGACATTATCACAAGGGCGAGCAGCCTCTTTGACCACCTTTATGTCTGCGTTCTGCATAACCCGGAGAAGGTTCCCCTCTTTACGGTGGAAGAACGCATGGATCTGCTGCGGGAGGAGACTAAGGGGCTGAGCAATGTTACAGTGGACACTCATTCGGGCTTGGCTATTGAGTATGCCCGGATGAAACAGGCTGCGGCCATGGTGCGGGGATTGAGGGCCGTCTCGGATTTCGAGTTTGAGTTTAAACTAGCTGCCATGAACCGCTACCTGGATCCCCAGGTGGAGACGGTGTTCATGATGACCAGCAGTGAGTACTCCTTCATCAGTTCTTCAGCGGTGAAGGAAGTGGCTGAGCTTGGCGGCGATGTGTCCAAATGGGTAAGCCCCCGAGTGGCTGAGGCGTTGATGAAGAAATTCAAGAGTAGGGAGAGGTCACAGTGAACCGAGTGAATCTTTTGGTCCTCATCGACCAACTGGAAACACTAGTGGAGAAGGCGCCCGAGGTTCCTCTGGTGGGTAAGGTCCTGGTAGATGCCGACGAGCTGCTTGACCTGGTGGACATTATCCGCGCAGCTGTCCCCGAAGAGATCAAGCGGGCTGAGGCGGTCTCCTCAGAGCGGGAGAGGATGATTTCCGAGGGGCAGGAGCAGGTGGAGCGCATGATCGCCAAAGCGGAGGAGTATGCCGCGAAACTTGTGAGCAACAGCGAGATCTACCGCCAGGCGGAGGAAGAGAGCAAGCTGCTTCTGGAAGAAAGCAAAAGGCGCGCCCAGGAGATGCAGCTCGGCGCTGAGGAGTATGCCCTTGAGAAGCTGGATGAGCTGCATGAGGTCTTAAGCCGTGCCCTGTCAGAGATTGAGCGGGGCCAAGAGGCGCTGAGGAGCAGGAATCAGTCTCTGGACCGCAGCGAGATATAGACGATGCGTTTGAGCAGCCAGATTGTGCTCAGGATGATGACCAAGATGAGCAGGAAGCTTGTGGCTAGACGGGCAGAGGCCAGAAAACGTGCCCCGAAGCTGCCGTCCAGGTATTGGCCGGAACCCAGGGCCGGGAGTACCTTGACTAGCGATGCGGGGATGAACTTGGCGGGGCCCAGGAGCAGGGCGCTGATTATGGCGGCGAAGGCGGCATGGAGTACCCGGGCATGGATGTAAGGAGTTAAGCGGATTTTGGTGCCGCTTACCATTGCTGCCACCTGCCCATGGACCGAGAGGCCGCTCCAGCCCAGCACTAAGCTGGCCGCGGTGACCTGCGCGGCCAAGGGGGCCGCGGTTCCGCTAGCTAGCTGCGCACCCAAGGTGGTCTCAAAAAACCCGTGCAAAACGGCACTGCTCAAACTGGGATCGAGCCCCACGAACCCTAGGATCAGGCTCAAACCAGCCCGCACGGGGTTGAGCAGTCCCGTGGCGCTGATCACTTGGACTATTACCGAAAAGAACATGATGCATCCGCCGATAAAGAGCATGGCTGAGAAACTGTTTTTGGCCGTATCACCGAAGAGCTTTCCTAGAGGGCGACCATCGCTTTTGCGCGCTTGGTCCAAGGCGCGCAGCGCCCTGTGCAGGTAAGCTTCTTGACTTTTTGCAGGGGGGCTTTCCGGCCCTCTGTGCAGGCGCATGCACAGCCCTACTAGGATGGCGCCCAAGTAGTGGGCGGCAATTAAAGTGACGCCCAACTCGGGACGTCCGAACATTCCCACTGCTACAGCACCCGCGAGGAACAGGGAGTTGGCGGTGTTGGTGAAGCCAATCAGCCGTTCCCCCTCAGTGCTGGTAATCAGCTTGGCCCTGGCCAAATCGCCGGTTACTTTAGCTCCCAGGGGAAAACCCCCGGCAAGACCCATGGCCAGGGCAAAGCCGCCCGCGCCGGGAACTCTGAACAAGGGGCGCATAATGGGCTCCAATAGGGAGCCAAGGAAGTGCACTACTCCCAGACCCATCAGTAATTCCGCCATGATGAAAAAGGGCAGCAGGGCTGGGAGAACGACTTCGAACCAGAGTTTGAGCCCATCCAGCGAGGCTTGGAACGAAATATCGGGATAGGCCACGATTAAGACAGTGAGGATGCAGGCAAGTACAGCTAAGCCGCGGTTCCGCCACATGGGCTACACCCCTTCCGTGGAATCTGCTAATTCTTACGAATTTGAGGTGAGATTTATGCCTTACCCCAAGGTGGGCGTTGCGTTGGGTTCGGGCGCTGCCAGGGGACTGGCCAACCTGGGAGTTCTCCAGGTGCTTGTGGAAGCGGGCATCCCCATTGACATTGTCTGCGGCACCAGTGCCGGCGCCGTGGTGGCCGGGCTGTACGCTGCCGGTTCCGATTTGCAGTTATTGGGCCGCATGGTGGTTGAGCTTGATTGGCATGATCTTACCGGTTGGTCCCTGCGGCCCAAGGGGCTTGTTTCCCCGGAGAAGGTCCACAACATGCTGCGGATCTTGACCCGGGATCAGCGCTTTGAGGATCTGCCCGTAAAGGCGGCAGTGGTAGCCACCGATCTACTCACCGGGGAAGAGGTGGTGCTGGATTCCGGCTCGGTGGCTGATGCGGTAACAGCCAGCCTTTCCATTCCTGGAGTGTTTGTGCCAGTGGAGCGGGACGGCATGCTGCTGGTGGATGGGGCCCTGGTGAACAGGGTGCCCGGTGATCTGTGCCGCCGGCTGGGCGCCCAGTTTGTAATAGCCGTGGATGTGGGCTGGGCACCGCTGAGCAGTAGAGTGCGCCATCTGCCGGACGTGATCATCCAGACCATTGACATCTTGAGCAGGCAGGCGGCAAGCAGGCAAGAAATCGACTGTGACGTGCTCATTGAGCCCGACTTGGGCAACGTGCGGCTAACACAGCTTAACCGAGCGGCGGAAATTGTGGAAAAGGGTAGGCAGGCGGCTCGACAAGCCCTTCCCGCGATCAAAAGCAGCCTGGCCACGCTGGGCTAGCTCAGGCGAGGCCCTTGCCCTGCAGGTTGTTGACAGGGTGAGGGAATCTTTGTATAATTTATGAGGTGATTAGGATGCGTCTCAATATCAGCGGCATTCAAGGTCGAAAAGGGGCCTTTTTTAGGGTCGAAAGGGAGCTTCCAGGGGATTTCCTTAAGACGCTGCCTGAAATCAGCCGGGTTTTAGGGCCCATTTCGGCAGAGTTGAAAGTGACGAACACGGGAGATGCATACTTGGTCACAGGCAGTCTTTCTGTGGAAGTGGAACTCCGCTGCAGCAGGTGCCTGGAGCCGCTGCAGACTAGACTTGAGGCAACATGCGAGCAGGAGTTCTTGAAAGAACCTGAGTTTGATGAAGAAGAAGAACTGCTTGAGGAACAGCATGTGGTGGAAGGCAACGAGCTGGATGCAACGAGTCTGATCCGGGAAACTTTGTTGATCAGCGTGCCAATGAAGGTTGTGTGCAGCCCCGATTGCCCGGGACTCTGCCCCAGCTGTGGAGCGTCCTTGGCGGAAGGCGACTGCGGTTGTCCTTCACCGGACGTGGATATTCGCTTAGCCCCTTTAAGCAAGCTGTTAGAACTATCGCCCCAGGCGGCTACACCAGAGAGGAGGAAGGACCATGGCAGTACCAAAGAGGAGACATTCCAAGGCAAGGGTCAACAAAAGGAGAGCTAATTGGCTGCGCGTGGAGGCAGTTGAAGCCAGCATCTGTCCGAACTGCCGCGAACCAAAGCTGCCCCATCGAGTCTGCCTGAGCTGTGGTATGTATAAAGGACGTCAAGTCATTCAGGTAAAGGAAGCGAAGTAGTCTGAAAAAGGTGTCTCGCTAGGGACATCTTTTTTCATGCCAAATTCTGGCTTTACTTCTCCCAGATCATCCACTATACTGATAATTGGTTTAGAACCTGGTGTTAACACTTGGGGTAAAGGGGGGCTGGTAGTGAAAGGCAGGCAGGGCCGGCAGGAGCGGCGCCGAGCGCTGCAAGAACTCCTGCGCCGCGATCCGTTCTTAACCGACTGGCAGCTGGCCGAGGAGTTGGCAGTGAGCGTGGCAACCATCCGGTTGGATCGCATGGCCTTGGACATTCCAGAACTCAGGGAACGGGCGAAGATTATCGCCGCCGGCACCTACTCGGAGATTAGGGCACTGCAGGGTGAAGAAGTGATCGGTGATTTGGTGGAGCTGAACCTGGGCCGCGCCGGGACTTCAGTGCTGGTTGTGTTGGACCACATGGTGTTTGCCCGCAACCAAATTCTCCGAGGGCATTACCTGTTTGCCCAAGCCAACTCCTTGGCAGTGGCCTTGGTGGACTCAGATCTGGCACTCACCAAGACCGCCCAGGTTGACTACCAACGTCCTGTGAAACTGGGAGACAGGGTGATGGCCAAGGCCGAAGTGATGTCTGTTCAGGATCATCGCTACCAGGTAAATGTCAAAAGCTTTGTCCAGGACAGGCAGGTCTTCAGCGGCGAGTTTGTGGTGGTGGATGTGGCCAAAAAGGGAGGGGCGAAGCATGAGTAAAATTGCACTAGATGCCTTTGGTGGCGATTATGCTCCCGAGGAGATTGTGGAAGGTGCCCTTCTGGCAGCTGAACTGGAGGGGATCTCCGTTATCCTCACCGGAGATGAACACCGCTTAAGATCGCTGGTGGGCGGGAAGGCTGGAAGTAATCGCATCGAGATTGTACATGCGCCCGAAGTGGTGCAAATGGACGAGGAACCTGTGGCCGCGGTGCGTTCCAAGCGGGACTCTTCGTTGGTGCGGGGGGCGCAGCTGGTGCGCCAAGGGGAAGCCCAGGCCTTAGTCAGCGCCGGCAGCACGGGAGCGACTTTGGCAGCCGCGCTGTTCAACATCGGGAGGATCAAGGGTGTGGAAAGGCCCGCCATTTCAACCATCCTGCCCACTGCCGCGGGCTTTACCCTGGTTTTAGATGTGGGGGCCAATGTGGACTGCCGGCCCAGCCAGCTGGTACAGTTTGCCCAAATGGGCTCCATCTACGCTGCAGAGGTGCTCAAGGTGCCCAATCCCCGTGTCGGTTTGCTCAACGTGGGACATGAACCGGGGAAAGGGAATCAACTGGCCAAGGAGGTTTACTCTCTTTTGCAGCAAACGTCCTTGAACTTCATCGGCAACGTGGAAGGTCGGGAAGTTCCCGGTGGCCATGTGGATGTTGTGGTCTGCGATGGTTTTCTGGGCAACGTTGTCCTCAAATTTGCCGAGGGTTTAAGTTCTACGCTCCTTAACATGATAAAAGAAGAGGCCAAGCGCAGCTTGGTGGCCACGGCCGGCGCCCTGCTGATGAAACCCGGCTTTAGGCGCTTGAAAAAGCGCATGGACCCCAATGAGTATGGTGGAGCGCCGCTTTTGGGCATTAACGGTGTGGTGATCATCGCTCACGGCGGATCTAATGCTAAGGCCATTTACAACGCGCTGCGCGTCGCCCGCGAAGGGGTGCAGAACCGCTATGTGGAAATCATCGCTGAGAGGATGGCAACTTAGCGGGGAAATTTCGAGTTTGCACTTGCCAGCGCTGAAGGTATGTAGTAGCATGAATATGCTGTGGGAGTACCTGGAGAAGGAGGTGACCTAACATGGGAGATTTTGACGAGAGGATTTTTGACAAGGTCAAAACTATCATCGTGGAACAGTTGGGCATCAACGAGGCAGAGGTAACACCGGAAGCCTCCTTTGTGGAGGATTTGGGGGCCGACTCGCTGGATGTCGTGGAGCTGATTATGGCTCTCGAAGAGGAGTTTGACCTGAAGATCACCGATGAGGAAGCAGAGAAAATCGCAACGGTACGCGATGCGGTGATATATATTTCTGAGCAGTTGTAACATCTAGGGTCCCAAAGTCAATTCGCTTTGGGACCATTCAGATCAAAGGAGGAGCCATGTACTTGGTCTGCAGAAGGTGGGCTGCCTGATGGAGAAGAAGGAGTTGATCCTGGCGGTCCAGGAGAAGCTGGGCTATGAGTTCAACGACCCGCGCCTTTTGGAGCTGGCCCTTACCCATCGCTCCATTGCCCGGGAGCCCCGATTTAACAACGAGCGCCTGGAGTTCTTGGGTGATGCGGTGCTTCAGCTTACGGTAAGCACCCATCTATACCGCCGGTTTCCAGACATGCCCGAAGGGGAACTGGCTAAAACCCGCTCTTTGTTGGTGCGGGAATCCACCCTGGCGGACATTGCCCGAGAGCTGCAGTTGGATGCCTATCTTCAGGTGGGTGAAGGAGAGAAGCGCAGTGGTGCACAGCACAGGGATTCCCTGCTCTGCGATGTCCTGGAAGCGGTCTATGGAGCCGTCTATCTAGATGGCGGCTTTGCCCAAGCGGAGCAGGTGATTCTCAGTCACCTTCCCCACTGGGATGCGGGGGAATTGGTGCGGTTGGATGCCAAATCCACCCTGCAGGAGTATTTTCAACAGACCACCAAGAAGCTGCCCGTGTACGCTCTGGTGGAGGAAACCGGGCCGGATCACGACAAACGCTTTGTGGTGGAAGTGCGTTTTGACGGCGAGTTTTTGGGATCCGGCAGTGGAACAACAGCGTAGCGGGCTCGATGACATGCCCGTCAAGATACTTGCCAATGAGGAAGGCCTGGTCAGTCTTGAGGAGCATCCAGTGCGCTTGTTCCGTGTTGTGAGCCTCGGAGATGATCAAGACGTCATGCTCCCAGAACCAGGGACTGAAATCGTTGGTACCGACACGGATGGCAAATAGGCCCTGTGGCTGCGGATGGTTGTAGAGGTAGAACCATTCGTCCACGGGCTTTTTTTGTTTGGGGTTCCAGCTGAACAAGGGAATGGTGACCAAGTAGTGAGGCACCCCGCCTATTTCCACCGCAAAGGGGTTCGGCTGGGGGATATCATCGCCGAGCACGAGCCTCTTGAACTCGTTAATTCCCTTGATATTCCCCTTCTCCAGCCAGTAGTAGACTGACTTGCTGTCGGCGAACTTCAACTCGGCTGCGATTTCGCGTACGGTAATGCTGGGATTCTGCTTGATCAGGGCTGCCATATGTGCCAGATAGTTCGAATACTGCAACTTAACCGCACTCTCCTCAAGGGTTTTCCAACACATTCCGCGCCCAAAATCCAAAAACCTTTACATAAACTCTGGTCTAAACCAGTGGGTGTGGGGCCAGATGGACCAGAGATATCCATAAGTTATGGATCGGAAAACCCTGCAGCCTATCCTCCCCTAGGAATGTTGGGCAAAGCCATGCATATACATGGACTAGGTAGCCTGGACCAAGAGGGGGAGGTTGATTGTATGCAGGCGAACAATCAGGCCGTTGACATGGAGCTGATCCAGAGAGTTCGGTCCGGTGACGAAAGCGCCCGTGATAGCTTGGTGTTGAAATACATACCCATGGTCAAATACATCATCCGCAACTACTATTCATCCTTTCTTGACTTCGAAGATCTGGTGCAGGAAGGGCTCATCGGCCTGCTCAGCGCCATTGACGAATACAAGCCGGAAGAGTATGATGTCAAGTTCAGCTCCTTTGCCTATTTGTGCATCATCAGGCGCGTGTATAACGTGATTAAGCAATCCAGCGGTAACAAGCACCGCCTCCTCAACGAAGCCGCTTCTCTGCAGACTCCCCTGGGTGCCGATGACAGCCGGGTGATGATGGACATTGTGCCCGCTCCCGTCAACCAGTTTGATCCCGAGAGAGTGATAGAAGAAAAGTTTGTGAACGAAACCATCGGCCGGGTTTTGCGCAACCACCTATCTCTTTTGGAGTATGCCGTGATCAGCAGGCTGATTAGGGGATACTCCGCCCGGGAGATCGAAGATGAAATCGGAGTGGGTTTGAAGGTGATCGACAACGCCCGGACCAGGGTACGGACTAAACTGCGTAGAATCCTAGATGAGCATGGGTCCCTACTCAGTCCCCACGTGCCCAGCGATGTGCGCAGGCGCGAGGACCTCTATCTGCAGCTGCCCATGGGCAGATAAGGCCATGGGCAGTTCTTTTTTCTTCCAAGGTATGGTACAATGGGCAGGGGTTAGTACTGGTCTTGGAGGAGTTTTATGCGTCTCAAGCGCCTGGAAATACAAGGATTCAAATCGTTCGGGCAGCCGGTCAGTTTGGAGTTCGGCCCGGGGATCACGGCCATTGTGGGCCCCAACGGGAGCGGCAAGAGCAACATTTCCGATGCCCTCCGCTGGGTGCTTGGTGAACAGAGCATCAAAAGCCTGCGGGGCAGCAGGATGGAAGATATCATCTTTGCCGGATCCGACGGGAAAAGGCCTTTGGGCATGGCGGAAGTACGGTTGACCCTGGACAACTCGGAAGGATTTCTCCCGCTGGATTACGCCGAGGTGACCGTGGCCAGGCGGGTCTACCGCTCGGGAGAGAGCGAGTTTTTCATCAACAAACAGAACTGCCGACTGAGGGACATTCAGGATCTGTTCACGGACACGGGATTGGGCCGGGAAAGCTATGCTGTGGTGGGACAAGGCCAAATCGATCAGGTGCTCAGTGTGCGCTCAGAAGACCGCCGGGTTTTGTTGGAGGAAACGGCGGGTATTGTCAAGTATAGGCAGCGCAAAGACGAAGCCCTGCGTAAACTAGAGGAGACCAGCGTGGACCTGCTCAGGGTGACCGATGTCCTCCACGAGCTGGAAGGCCAACTGGGGCCCCTGGAAGAGCAGGCCAAACAAGCGCGCCTTTATCTATCCCTAAGTGAGCAGCTGCGGGAAGCAGAGCTGGATTACTACCACTTGACTTGGGAGGCGCTAGCCCGCCGGCTAGCCAAGGCGGAAGAGGACTACCAGCGTCTGCAAATCGAGTTCGAACAGGCCAGGCTGCATTTGGAGGACCTGGAGGATAACGTGGCAGAACTGGAGGTTCAAGAGGGCCGAGTCCAGGAAGAGCTGGAAAGCAGGCAGGGAGAGCTTGCGGAAGTGGTGGAGGCCTACACGGAGACCGTGCACAGTATTGAGCTCCACCAAGAGCGGATCAAGAACCATCAGGCCCGCAGGGAGCAGCTCACGTCCCTGCTCCAAGCTAAACGCCGGGAGCTGGAGCTGCATGGTGAGGAAGAGGACAAGCTCCGTCAGGAACTGGAAGGGCTCCTAGGGCAGCTGCGCGCCCAGCAAGAGACCGCGGCTGGCGCGCAAAAAGCCGTGGAGAGCCTGCAGGAGCGCCAGAAGCGGGCCCAGAACGAAGTGAACAAGTTGAAGGATGAGTTCTTCGACTTCATGCGGGAGCTCGCGGACAAGCGCAATTTTCAGCGCGGTTTCGAGGAGCGCCGGGCCAACCTGGAAGAGCAGCTGGCCCGTACGGCTACGGAGCGCGATGCCCTTTTAAGCCGCATCAAAGCTGTGGAAGCTGAGCTGCGTACCCTGGAAAAGCGCGAGACGGAGTGCCATGAGCTGCTCCGGCGGCAGGGGGAGGAGGAGCGCTCCCTCGAGGAGAAGCTAACCGCCGCCAAGTCGGCCCTGAGTGCCCAGGAGCAAAGGCGTCGGGAGTTGGAGGCGGAACAGGCGCGGATCGGCGCCCGCCTGAGAACCCTGCTGGAGCTGGAGGAAGGCTATGAAGGGTACGCCGCGGGGGTGCGGCGCATTCTGCAGGATGGGCAGATGTCCAAGTTGGTTTTGGGGACTGTGGCCGATGTGGTTAAAGTGCCGCAAGGCTTGGAGACCGCCTTGGAGGTGGCCTTGGGTTCGGGGCTGCAGAACCTGATTACTGCTGGAGAAGCCGATGCCAAGGCCCTCATCGCCTGGCTGCAGAAGGTTAAGGGAGGGCGGGTTACCATCCTTCCCCTAGACAGCGTGCGGGGGGCGGAGTTTTCTGCCCAGGCCAGATCCCTTTTGGATCAACCTGGGGTCTTAGGGCCCGCCCTAGACCTGATCACCTTCGACGAAAAGTTCAGGTCGGCCCTGGCCACGCTTCTAGGCAGGGTGGCGATTACGGAAGATTTGGATACGGCTTTGCGCCTAAAAAGGGATCTCCGGAAGTTTGCCCGCATCGTGACCCGCGATGGCTCCGTGGTCTTTCCCACAGGCGCGATCACGGGCGGAAGCATCAATGCCCGTACTTCCGGGCTTTTAGCCCGTAAAGGAGAACTCGCCAGGCTGGAAAAGCAGGCCGAGGCAGTGGCGGGTAGGCTAACGAGCGCTGAAGAAGAACGGAGCGCCATTTTGGAGAGTATTGCGCGGCAGGAAGAGTCTGCCCAAAAACTGCAGACTGAAATCCTGGAGGCCAGACTCGCCCTGCAGGGCGTTCTGCAGGCCAAAGAGCAGGCCCTAAGGGAGCAGGAAAGGCTGGGCGGGACCCTGGGGGAACTCGCCTCTAAAATGGAAGAGTTGCAGCTCACCCTAGCTAACTTGGGATCAGAGTGTGAACTGGCTGCCGCGGAAGTGGCCGAACTGGAGATGGAGGAGCAGATGCTCCGCGACCACATCCAAAAGGAGGAAGAGGGGCTAGCCGAGATGGCTGCTGCCCTTGAGCGGCTGGCCAATGAGCACACGGAGCAGCAGGTTCACGTTGCGGAGCTGAAGGGCGTTCTGGAAAACAAGCGCACGCACCTAACGAACCTGGACCAGCGGAAAAAGGAAGCCTTGGCTTTTGTGGAACAAGCCCAGCTTGAGCTGGATCAGATCGCCGGGGAGCAGCGCAAAAACGAGGAGTACATCGCCGCGGCGGCTGCGGAAAATGTGCAGCGCCAAGCAAGGCAGGACGAGCTCCGCGAAGAGCTGGAACGGTGGAAGCTGGAGCGCCAGGCGGTACAGAAAGAAAAGGCCCAGTTGGGGAAAGAATTAACGGAGGCGCAGCAGGAACAGCTGCGCAGGGAAAGGGCACTGTATAGACTGGAAGTTGAGCTGGGTCAGTTGGCCAGCCAGCAGGACCAGATCCGGGAGGCCTTGGCCGAGCGAGATCTGTCCTTGGCAGCAGTCTTGAACAGGGAAGTCAAGCAGAAGGAGGCCGCCCTGAAGCGCTTCATGGAGGAACTGCGGGGGCAGATCCGGGCGCTGGGTTTGGTCAACCCCACTGCCCATGAGGAGTATGAGCGGGTTTTGGAGCGCTGCTCGTTTCTCCAGAACCAGCTAGAAGATCTGAACGAAGCCAGGGCAGGTTTGCTGGACGTGATCAATGAAATGGATAAACTCTGCCGCACCAGGCTGCGGGAAGTATTCGAACAGGTGCGCGTGGAGTTCCAGAAACTGTTTGCCTGGCTTTTCCAAGGTGGCAGCGCCGATCTGGTCATGACCGACCCCGAATCCATCTTAACCACTGGCATTGATGTTCTGGCCAAGCCGCCCGGTAAGAAACTCCAGAACCTGCTGCTGCTTTCCGGGGGCGAACGGGCGCTAACAGCCATCGCACTGCTTTTTGCCATCAGGCGCGTTAAGCCCACGCCCTTTTGGGTGCTGGATGAAATCGACGCCACCTTGGATGAGGGCAATTTGGAACGTTTTAACCAGCTGATGGAGGAGTTTTCCACGGATACCCAGTTCTTGGTGATCACCCATCGGCAGAGAACCATGGAGCATGCCCACACCCTCTACGGCGTAACCATGGGTGAACAGGGTGTTTCCCAGATCATATCAGTGGCATTGAGACAGGAGGAGTAGCTAGTGTTTTGGAAGCGCATGTTTGGGGATAAACCCGCTCCCGAACAGGCCAAGGAGAGCGGCTTTTTTAAGAAGTTAGTGAGCGGCCTGGAGAAGACCAAACAGAATCTGGTCTCCAAAGTGGAGCAGATTACCAGCGGGCGCCGGGTGGACGAATCCCTCTTTGAAGAACTGGAAGAAGTGCTCATTGAAGCCGACTGCGGCGTGGCCACAGCCATGTTCCTAGTGGACCAGCTCAGGGAGAGGGCTAGGGAAGAGAAGATCACCGAAGCGGAAGAGCTGCGCAGGGTCCTCCAGGAAGAAATGGTGGCGCTTTTGGAGAAGAACGCGGCTCCCCTGAAAACGCCCGCAGAGAAACCCTACGTGATTATGGTTGTCGGTGTGAACGGTGCGGGCAAGACCACCACCATCGCCAAGCTGGCCTACCGTTTTCAACAGGAAAATGCCAAGGTGCTGCTGGCCGCTGGCGATACCTTTAGGGCAGGAGCCATCGAACAGCTGGGGGTGTGGGCCAACCGCCTCGGGGTGGAGCTCATTGCCCACCAGGAGGGATCCGATCCGGCAGCGGTGGCCTATGATGCCATTAATGCGGCCAAGGCTAGGGACAGCGATGTGCTGATCATTGATACCGCCGGGCGCCTGCAGACCAAAGTGAACCTCATGTCGGAACTGTCCAAAATCCACCGCGTCGTAAAAAGGGAACTCGGCCGCGACCTGGACGAGGTGCTGCTGGTGGTTGATGCCACCACGGGCCAAAACGCTTTGTCCCAGGGGAAAATCTTCCAGGAGGCTGTTCCCCTCAGCGGCATTGCCCTCACCAAACTTGACGGCACCGCCAAAGGCGGCATTGTCCTGGCCCTGGCCAGTGAACTGGAGCTGGCGGTGAAGCTGGTGGGTGTTGGCGAACAGTACGAGGATCTGCAGGATTTCGATGCCCGTGCCTTCGTCGCGGCCCTGTTTGGAGAGGCTGATAGTTAAATTTCTAGGTGTCAAGAGAAAGGGCTTGACAACAAATGGACCGCTGTTTATACTGAGGTAGTGTAAAGTGATTATGCTTAACAGGAGTTGGCCATGGACAAGACACTCCGCATGAGTCTGCTGTTTGACTATTATGGCCCCCTGTTGACAGAGCGTCAGCAGGATATCTTCCAGCTGTACTTCAACGACGATCTGTCCCTGGGCGAAATCGCTGAAGAACTGCGGATATCGCGCCAGGCGGTGTACGATACTCTGCGGCGGGTAGGCTTGGTCTTGGAGGATTTTGAAGATAAGCTTGGGCTGCTGCAGAAAGACCGTGACAGGCAGGCCGTCTATGGGGAACTGCTGCGCTTAGTTCAAGAGCTGCGCAGTCAGTGTGGAGATTTGCCTCAGTTGACAGCCATGGAAGAGCAAATCCAAAAAGCGCGAGGAGCGAGTTAGGAGAGACTGGCATGGCTTTTCAGAACTTATCATCCCGCCTGCAGGAAACCATGCGCAAACTTAGGGGCAAGGGCCGCTTAAGCGAGAAAGACGTGGACCAGGCGCTGCGGGAGATCAGATTGGCCCTGCTGGAGGCGGATGTCAATTATAAAGTGGTGCGTGATTTTATTGCCCATGTGAAGGAAAGGGCCACTGGCCACGAGGTGCTGAGCAGTCTAACCCCCGGCCAGCAGGTTATTCGCATCGTTAATGAGGAGCTGACCCAGCTCATGGGCGGCACCCAGGCGAAGCTCACCCTGTCCAGCCAGCCCCCCAGCGTAATCATGATGGTGGGCCTGCAGGGCTCGGGAAAAACCACCACCACAGGCAAGTTGTCCCGCATGCTCAAAGGCCAGGGGCACCGCCCGCTCTTGGTGGCCTGCGATATCTACCGCCCTGCGGCCATCAAACAGCTGCAGGTACTGGGCGAACAGCTGGACATACCCGTGTTCAGCATGGGAGAGCAGAATCCCGTGGATATAGCCAAGGCAGCCTGCAGCCATGCCAAGAAGTTCAACAACGATGTGGTGCTCTTAGATACCGCCGGCAGGCTGCATGTGGATGAGGAGCTCATGGAAGAGCTGGTGGAGATCAAAGCCGCGGTGAATCCCACGGAGATTCTCCTGGTTGTGGACGCCATGACAGGCCAAGATGCTGTCAATGTGGCTGAAGCTTTCAATGAACGGCTGGAAATCGGCGGTGTGGTCCTCACCAAGCTCGACGGTGATGCCAGGGGTGGGGCAGCCCTGTCCGTGAAGGCAGTGACGGGCAAGCCCATCAAGTATATCGGGGTTAGTGAGAAGATGGATGGCTTGGAGCCCTTCCATCCCGACCGCATGGCTTCTCGTATCTTGGGCATGGGTGACATCCTCACGCTGATCGAAAAGGCAGCTGCCGCGGTGGATGAGGAAAAGGCTGAGAAAATGGCCGCCAAGCTCAAAGAGGCCGAGTTCACCCTGGAGGATTTCTTGGAGCAGATCGAGCAGATGAAGGACATGGGTCCCATCGACCAGCTGATTGGCATGATCCCGGGCCTAGGTGCCAAGCAGCTCAAGGGTCTGGAGGTTGATGACTCCCATCTGAAAAAGATCGAAGCCATCATCAACTCCATGACTCCAGAAGAGCGGCGCAGGCCTGAAATCATCGGAGGTTCCAGGCGCAAAAGGATCGCCTTGGGCTCTGGCACGAAGGTGCAGGATGTGAATCGCCTGCTCAAGCAGTTCAGCCAGACCAAACAGATGTTGAAGCAGTTTTCCGGTGCACCAAAGAGGCGCAAAAAGAAGGGAATGTTTTCCCTATTCCAATAGATGAAGTTGCTAAGTAGGAGGTGATGGACATGGCAGTGAGAATTCGACTCAAGAGGATGGGCGCGAAAAAGAGGCCGTTTTACCGTCTGGTAGTGGCCGATTCGCGGGCCGCGCGGGATGGCGCTTTCATCGAAAGCATTGGCTATTACAATCCCATCGTTGATCCGGTAGAGATCGAGATCGACGAAGAAAAGGCTTTGGATTGGCTCCGCAAGGGTGCCCGGCCATCTGACACGGCCAAGTCGCTGTTGAAGCGTGCGGGAGTTCTGGACAAATTTGCCGCATCCCGTAAAGAAGGGTAGGAGGTCAGTGTGAAGAACTTAGTGGAGTTTATCGGTAAGTCTCTGGCCAGCCATCCAGAAGAGGTCATGGTTGATGTCCGCGAAAAAGGGCGGGAACTGGTCTACACCCTGTACGTGGCGCCTGACGACATGGGACGCCTCATTGGCAAGGGCGGGCGTATTGCCAACGCAATCCGCACCGTTGTGAAGGCTTCGGCCATCAAGTCAGGGGTTCAAGTCTATGTGGAAATTGAAGAAAGAGAAGCCTAAGTGGATAGTGGTTGGGGAAGTGGTTGCCCCCTGGGGCAATCGCGGCGAGGTTAAGATCATTCCCCACACAGAGTTTCCCGAACGCTTCGAGCAGATGGAAGCGGTGCGCTTGTTTCTCAAGGGTGCCGAAGAGCCCCTGGGCCTCTTTCCCTTGGAGTCGTGTCGTGAGCATAAAGATGGCATTCTCCTCAAGCTGAAGGATGTGGACAGTATCGACCAGGCGGAAAAGCTCCGCCACGCGCTGATCAAGGTGAGTGTGGATGAACTGATGCCGCTCCCGCCGGGCCGCTTTTACATCTTCGAGCTTATCGGCCTGGAATGCCGGACTGAGTCCGGAATGAAGCTGGGAGTGGTAGCCGATGTCCTGCAGACGGGGGCCAATGATGTCTACCTCGTGAAACCGTATCCTGAGGTGAGCAGACAGAAGGAGATCTTGATCCCGGCCATTCCCCAAGTAGTAAAGGACATACGTCCTGAGGAAGGCTTGATGATTATCGAGCTCATGGACGGTTTACTCGACTGAAGTTGGGGGGTGAGCACATGCGTTTTGACATCCTCACCTTGTTCCCGGAAATGTTCGTTGGGCCACTTAGTGCCAGCATCATTGGGAAAGCTAGGGAGCGGGGACTGCTGTCCGTCGAAGTTTGGAATATTCGCGATTATGCGCTGGATAAGCACAGAACGGTTGATGACACACCCTATGGGGGCGGCGCAGGCATGGTTCTGCGTCCAGATGTTCTGGTCAGGGCCATTGAAGCCGTGCGCGGTGATTCCCCTACTCCAGTTGTCTACTTATCCCCCCAAGGGCGGGTGTTCAACCAGCAGATGGCAGCGGAACTGGCCAAGCTGCCGCGCCTGATTCTTGTGAGCGGGCACTACGAGGAGATCGATGAGCGTGTGCGCGCCAACTGGGTGGATTGGGAGCTATCCATCGGAGATTACGTGCTCACAGGCGGAGAGCTTCCGGCCATGGTTGTTGTAGATGCGGTGGCAAGGCTTCTGCCGGGGGTTTTGGGTGATGAAAGCTCACTCCAGGAGGAGTCTTTCCAGGACGGTCTGCTGGACTATCCCCAGTACACCAGGCCCGCGGATTTCCGCAATCTGCACGTGCCCGAGGTGCTGCTCAGCGGACACCATGAACAGATCCGCCGTTTTCGGCTGAAAGAATCGCTGCGGCGTACCTTGCTGCGGCGACCAGATCTGCTGCAGCGCAGAGAGCTGTCAGCGGAAGAACGTGAGATACTAGAAGAACTGACTCAGGAGTATTCCTGTGAAGGGAGGGCAAATGACAGTGAATATAATCAAGACCATTGAGCAAGAGCAACTGCGCACTGATCGTCCTGAGTTTGGCCCTGGCGATACCGTAAGGGTACATGCCAAGGTAGTGGAGGGCAACAACGAAAGGATTCAGGTTTTTGAAGGAGTTGTGATTAAGAAAACCGGCGGTGGAATTCGCGAGGCTTTCACCGTGAGAAAGGTGTCGCAAGGTGTGGGTGTGGAAAGGACGTTTCCGCTCCATTCGCCTCGCATCGAGAAGATTGAAGTGGTTCGCCGCGGCAGGGTGCGCCGGGCGCGTCTGTACTACCTGAGAGAGCGTTCCGGTAAGGCGGCTCGCATTAAGGAGCTCCGCCGCTAGCTGTTTGGGAACCTTTCCCAAAGGGGAGTGGGGCTACACTCCTCTTTTTCTAATCTGCCGACAGGGAAGGTAGGAGGCACGGAAATGGCGAAATCGCAGATTCGGGAGTATGCCGAAGCTCTGCTTGTTTCTGTTATACTAGCGGCCCTGATCATCGTCTTTGTCGCCCAGTCCTTTTTGGTGGAAGGCAGTTCCATGGAACCATCCTTCCATGATGGTCAGCGGCTTATGGTGGAGAAGGTGAGCTATCGCTTCGGAGAGCCTAAACGGGGGGATGTGGTGGTGTTTAGATATCCCAGTGACCCCCGCCGCAAGTTCATTAAGCGCATCATTGGCCTGCCAGGTGATGAGATCACCATCAAGAACGGTTTTCTGCACATTAACGGCCAGCGATTGGAAGAGGATTACATCAATGGACCAACCTACGGCACTTACAGCGCTCCCACCTTCGGGCCGGTTTTGGTTCCCGACGGACACTACTTCGTATTAGGGGATAACAGGCGCAACAGCGACGACAGCCGCTATCCCGATGTTGGTTTCGTGCCCAGGAAGAATCTGGTGGGTAGGGCCCTGTTTGTGTACTGGCCTTTGAATCAGATCAGCTGGATTTCCATACCTTCAGCACTGGAAAGGATCGGAGCAAGATAATGACTATCCAGTGGTACCCGGGACACATGACCAAGGCCAAGCGCATGATTGAAGAGGCGCTGAAGCTGGTGGACGGCGTCTTGGAGGTAGTGGATGCCAGGGTTCCGGTAAGCAGCCGCAACCCCGATCTACTGGAGTTGACCACCAAGCCCCGTATTATGGTCCTGACCAAAATCGATCTGGCTGACCCAGCCAAGACCAAGCAGTGGTTGGACTTCTGGCAGTCCCAGGGTGAAAAGGCCGTGGGCGTCAATTTGCTGCAGGGACAAGGCGTGGGCAGGCTGCGCGGATTAGTGGCGCGCAGCTTTTCAGGTCTGAAGCGCCTTCCCAGGCTCTTGGTGGTGGGGATTCCCAATGTGGGTAAATCGGCCCTGATCAATGCCCTGACCAGAAGGCGCGGAGCGCAAGTTGGAGCAAGGCCTGGTGTAACCAGGGGCAAACAGTGGCTTTCCGGCCGGGGTATGCTGCTGTTGGACAGTCCAGGCATCCTCTGGCCCAAGTTTGAGGATCA
Organism: uncultured Clostridia bacterium; assembly: GCA_900018335.1. Classification (GTDB taxonomy): domain Bacteria; phylum Bacillota; class Limnochordia; order Darwinibacteriales; family Darwinibacteriaceae; genus DTU010. The sequence continues at coordinate 20,543 of FIZK01000009.1, forward strand.
GGAAACTGCAAAACGCCTGGCTGCGGTGGCAGCAATCCGCGACGAGGTGCTGGATCAAACAGAACTGGCCTTCTGGCTTTTGGCCTGGTTCAGCCAGCACTACCCCGAAGCGCTCCAGGCGCGCTATGGAAGCCTCGATGCCCAAAACCCTCTGGAGGAGATCGGCCGCCGGCGGGGCTGTCTGCTTTCCGGCGGGGAGGTGGATTTGCATCAAGCGGCGGCCCTTGTGCTCAAAGACTTCCGCTCCGGAAGGCTGGGAGCGGTTACCCTTGACCACAGTCCAAGCGAGGTGCAGGGATGCAAAGACTGGAAAGACACTTAAGGCAGCAGGGTTTTCGCAGGATCGTGGGAATAGATGAAGCGGGGCGAGGGCCGCTTGCCGGACCGGTGATTGCCGCCGCGGTGCAGATTCTTCCAGAGAGCTTTGGCGTGGAGATAAAAGATTCCAAGGCCTTGTCCCCTAGAAAACGGGAGCAGGCTTACGAAGAAATATTGCGCACCTGCTTGGTGGGTATCGGGCAGGCCAGTGTGGAGGAAATTGATGAACTGAATATTCTGGGGGCCACCTTTTTGGCCATGAAACGCGCTTTACAGGCCCTGCCTGAACAGCCCGATTTCTGCCTCGTGGACGGTTCTCTACCCATTCCTGATCTCCAGTGGCCCCAGAAGCCTGTAGTTAAAGGTGATCAGCTGTCGCTTTCCATCGCTGCGGCTAGCATTGTGGCCAAAGTGGAACGGGACCGGATCATGGATCGTTACCATGAGCTTTATCCCATTTACAACTTCAGTAAGAACAAGGGATATCCTACTAAAGAGCATCGCGCGGCCATCCAGAAAGCCGGGCGCTGCCCCCTGCACCGCCGGTCCTTCAGGTGTGCCGGCCTATGAATGGGGGTCGTCACTGGGAGGCACTCGCCCGCAAGTTCCTGGTCAGCCAGGGCCTTCGTTTTGTAGAAGCGAACTTTGCCCGGCGTTTCGGGGAGATCGATCTGATTATGCAGGACGGCACAACCCTGGTCTTCGTGGAGGTCAAATACCGCAGCTCTGAACGCTTCGGCAGCAGCCTCGAACAGGTGACCCCGGGTAAGATACGCAAAATCAAGTTGGCGGCCCAGGCGTATCTCCAATCCCGTGAGCCGGAAGTTGAGGCGGTGCGCTTTGATGTTGTGGGTATCAGTCCAGAGGGGACAGGTTACAAGTTCAATTGGGTGAAGGGAGCTTTTCAATGAAATACTGGTCTAAAGCACTCATTTATTGCCTTCTTATTCTTCTCGTCTTTCCCAGCATGACCCTTGCTCAGCAGGCGCCCGCACTGGAACTGGGCGCCAAGGCAGCCGTTCTTCTGGATTTTCAAACCGGACAGATCCTGTACTCCAAGAATGGCCAGCAGCCCCATGTGCCGGCCAGTCTAGCCAAGATCATGACCATGTACGTCACCCTGGACCAGATCAAGGCGGGCCAGGTGAGTCTGGATGATACTGTGGTGGTGAGCGAACGGGCGTGGCGCATGATCGGGTCCCGCATGTTCCTGGAGCCGGGTGAAGTTGTCACCGTAGAGCAGCTGCTTCTAGGCATCGCGGTGGTTTCCGGCAATGATGCCTGTGTAGCCCTGGCTGAAGGCCTGGCCGGCAGTGAGGCTGCCTTTGTACAGCTCATGAACGAAAAGGCTAGAGCTTTGGATCTGCCCATGCATTTTGTGGACGTTCACGGTCTTTCAGGGGAGAACGAGGTCACGGCGGAAAGCGTGGCCCGCTTGGTCCATGCCTACCTCATGGATCACCCTGACGCCATACGCTTTCACCGGGAACCCTCCTTTTCTTACCAGCCCCGATCCAGCAGGACCCCCATCGTGCAGCACAACCGCAACGGTTTGCTCCGCACTTACGAAGGTGCCGATGGGCTGAAGACAGGGCACCTAGAGGTGGCTGGCTATAACCTCGTGGCCACCGCGGTGCAGAACAACAGGCGCTTGATTGCGGTGGTGCTGGGCGCGGAAAGCGAAGCCAAGCGCGAGGAAGAGGCGGCTGCACTTCTCACCTACGGGTTCCGCAACTTCGATCTGGTGAACATCGCTCCCCTGCTTCACGACAAAACCGCCAGGGTGGTTAAGGGTAAACAAGCCCAGGTTGGGTTGAAGGTGCAGGAACCCATCATCGCCGTTCCTAAGGGCGTGGGGGCCACTGTGAGCGTGGGCATTCAAACGAAAGAAGTGGAAGCTCCGGTGGAAGAAGGCACTCCAGTGGGGGTGCTCAGCATTTACCTCCAGGATGAACTGGTCAAACAGGTTCCCCTGCTCGCGGTGGAAGAGGTGGAGAGGGGAAGCTGGCTGAAGATCATGTGGGATAACTTGATCATGTTCTTCAAGGATCTGATTCGCAGACGCTAGCGCCTGAGTCATTTCGGCGGCGCGGCGAAGGCTCCCCTGCCGGGAGTCTCTTTTTTCGTGATGTTTATTTAACTTTCACAAGGAAAAGTCGCTTTTTCGTAGAAAATGAGATAAGAAATGATGAAATGAGTAGGGATAGAAAGGGTGAGAAACGTGCAGCCGCTGGCTCTCGATGATCTGGACAAGAAAATCCTGGGCTTCCTGCAACAGGATGGCAGAATGACCTTTGTCACTCTAGCCGCGCATTTGGGCGTTTCAGAGGGCACGATCCGCAAAAGGGTGAAGCGGTTGGAGGACGGTGGTGTGCTGAAAACCATGGGGGTGACCGATCCCCTGAAGATGGGATTGGACACCGTTGCCTTCATCTGGTTTAGAGTTGACCGCCTGTACCTGGAAGGGGTCATTGCCGCCCTCAACGGACTCGAAGAAGTGCGTTACCTGGTGGTAACCACTGGAGGCTATGATCTGGTCGCCATGGTGGTACTGCCCAACCGCACCCAGCTCGTTCAGCTGCTCAACGATAAGCTTTCGCAGATTGAGGGAATCATCAGCACAGAAACATCTATAGTGCTGCAGATTCACAAGCAAATCCACGACTGGGCACCCTTCGGGGATTATGTGGAAAGGGAGGCGTCGCACGGATGAACGGGTTTGTTCTCGATGAGTTCGATCGTGAAATAATTCGTTTGCTTCAGCAAGACGGCCGGATGCCCTTTTTGACCATTGCCAATAAACTGGGCCTTGCTGAAGGAACGGTGCGGCGCCGAGTGGCGAAGCTGCGCAGTGAGGGCCTCTTGAAGATAGTGGGCATCGCCAACCCCTTTAAGGTTGGTCTGCAGACCGTGGCCATTGTAGGTCTGAAGGTGGAGCGGGGAAGAATTGAGGCCATTGCCAAAGAGCTCAGTTCCTTAAAGCAGGTTCGCTATGTGGCCCTCTCCACTGGGAACTATGATCTGGTAATTGAAGTGGTGGTCTCCAGCAATGATGAGCTCCTAACCTTCCTGGTGGACAGGCTCAGTGAAATCCCTGGGATCAGCAACACGGGTACCTCAGTGGTTCTGAAAGTGGCTAAAGAGGATCTGGCCTGGGACGTGTAAGTCAAGCCAGTAGGTGGAGCTGAGTTTCCCAGCGGTACTGCAGGGCTTCAGCTACCTGAGGTTCGTCCACACGGGGAGCGCCATCCAAGCGGGCGATGGTGGCCGCAACACGCAGAGTGCTCTCAAAACCGCGTACCGATAGCCCCAAGCGCTTCTGGGCCGTGTGCAGGAATTGTTTAGCTGCTGCACTGATGGGCGGAGAGTGATTGGTTTGAATCCCATTGCCTTGCTTGACCTGGGTCGGCCAGGGCAGGGCCTTTTCTTCCAGCTCCTGCTGGGAGAGGGGGCCGAGATGACAGAAGATGTCCAGGCGATCCAAGAGCGGCCCCCGCAGTTTCCTTCTGTACCTGGCTAAATCCCTGCTGGTGCAGGTGCAGAGACGGGTAGAACTGCCCAGATAGCCGCAGGGGCAGGGGTTAGCCGTGGCAATGAGCCAGAAGTCGGCTGGGTAAGTCAGGCTGTACTCGGCGCGGGCCAGATGCACTTCTTTGTGATCGAGGGGCTCCCGCAGGCCCTGCAGCGCAGTTTGGGAGAACTCAGGGAACTCGTCCAAGAGCAGGATGCCCAGGTGAGCTAGGGTAATCTCCCCAGGCCGGCCG
>FIZK01000010.1 GCA_900018335.1 uncultured Clostridia bacterium
ATCCTGCCGCCTTCAACGGTCACATCCAGCACCAGCTCGCCACCGAAACCAGCGGCGCTGCCCCGGTGTACACCGTCTGCCACTTCAATGGCAAAGCCCTCTGCCATCTGCACAGGTTCCCCAGCGGCCTGTTCCAGAGCCTTCTCCACGCCCTTCATAATGGCTGTGCTGGTGACCGTGGCTCCAGAAACAGCGTCCACCTGCGGCGAGTTAGCGTCCACGATTCGCTTGGGCATGGCCTCAAAGGCTGGATCGGAAATACCCGGCGTATCAGAATGGGCCAGAACATTTACGGCCGCGATCTTGCCCCCGTCAATTACCACTTCCAGCTCCAATTTGCCGCCAAAGGAATCTACCTCTGCGTAGTAGGTGCCATCGGCGTATTCTCCCACCTCTTCTTGTGGGAAGAAGGTGCGGTTAAACTGATCCACTGCCCTCTGCACCCCAGTAACCAAAGCACGGGAGGAAATGGTGGCGCCTGAGACGCCTTGAACGTCCACGCCTAGACTAAAGGCGCTGTCTTTGTCCAGCCCTGTAAACTGCTCCAAGAAGGCAGGTCTGGTGACCAGCTCCCCAAGGCCCGGATCCTCGCCATGCTCCAGGATGCGGATGGTGTGAATCCGGTGCTCTGCATCCAGCACCACGAAGAAACGGATGGGACCGTTAAACCCGCCCTGTTCCGCCACGAAAGCGGTCTGGGCAGGATTACCTTCCTCGTCCCGAACGAGGTAATAGCGGGTTCCGTTCTCTTCGACGACCTCATACTCCTCAGACCCCAGAAGTTCACCAACCGGCAGGTAATGGCCGTAACTAAACACGGGCTCAACCTGAGGCTCCGGCCCATCCAATAGCACAAACAGAGCCGCAAAAACGACTACCGCGGCGGTCGTGACGGCAACACCCTTCTTCCAGCTCTCCTGGCTCACAGAAAGGCCGAAAATGCGGGGTATGGTCAAAGATTCTATGGCCGGGGAAAGGGCGTTCATGGTCAGAACGGCGAAGGTTACCCCTTCGGGCAGCGATGTAAACTGCCTGATCACCATGGTCAAAACGCCGCAGCCAATGCCAAAGATCAGCTGCCCCAAGGGAGTCACCGGTGAAGTGACCATGTCTGTAGCCATGAACACGGCAGCAAACAGCAAGCCCCCTGCGGAAATGGTGTACCAGGGATCCAAACCCCACAGCAGGGCGAGCACAAAGGCACTGCCCACATAGCCCAAGGGGTTGCGCCAGTTAATGTGGCCCTTGAAAAGCAGGTAGGCGGCCCCCAGCAGGATGGCAATGACCGAGGTCTCCCCGATACTGCCGCCCACATTCCCCCAAACCAAGGGCCAGGAGAAACTGCGGGTGCTTAAGAGGGGAGTAGCCGCGGTTACAGCCTCAAAGGGTGCTGCAAATTTGACTAATTGAGAGGTAAAGGCCAGCAGCAAAATGGCCCGGGCACCCAAGGCGGGGTTAAAGATGTTGTGGCCCAAGCCACCAAAGGCCAGCTTAACCAAGGCAATGGCCAGAACTGAACCCACAACGGGTATCCACCAACTCACAGTGGAAGGCAGGATCAAACCCACCAGCAGGCCAGTTACCGCCGCGCTGCCATCGCCGAAGATCCCCTTCGGTGTCAAAGGCGCCCGCAGGAGGATGGCCTCGGTCAAGACTGCACTGAGCGTGCTGAGTACCAGTACCTTAAGGGCAGCCGGACCGAAGAAGATCAAGCCAGCTATGGTCGCAGGCGTCAAGGCGATCAGCACATCGATCATGATCTGCTTAATTGTTAAGGGACTACGGAGAAACGGACCCGTCTTGATCTGCATTCACTTCACTCCTAGCTCACTTTTTCCTTGGCTTTCTCAGCGGCTAAGCCCGCTTTACCCTGCTTAATCCAAGTCACCAAGGCCCGCTTAGCAGGACAGACGTACGAACACAGTGAACATTCGATGCAATCCTTCAGATGAAGCCGCTCGGCCTCCCTATACATGCCCTTCTCCGAATACTCTCCGAGCAGGTTGGGCGTCAAACCCATGGGGCAGGCCCGTACGCAGCGCTCACAGCGAATGCAGGGGAGGTTTTCATCAAAGGCCGCTTCTTCGCGGGTCAAAGCCAGGACCCCCGAAAGGTTTTTGACCACGGGCCCGGAAAGCTCCTTTATGGGTGGTCCGGTCATTGGACCGCCGCACACCAGTACTTCCGGTTCGCCTAAGAAACCTCCGCAGAAGTTGAACAGCTCCTCAATGGGTGTACCCACACGCACCAGCACATTGCGGGGATCCACAACAGCGCCGCCGCTCACGGTGACCACCCGCTCATAGGAACTCTTACCCGCACTTAAAGCCTGGTAAACAGCAATGGCTGTATGCACGTTGCTCACCACGCAGCCCACATCATGGGGCAAGCCTACGCTGGGTACTTCCCTGTTCAGGATGGCCTTGATCAGCTGTTTCTCCGCACCTTGGGGATAGCGCACCTGCAGGACCGCCACGGAAAGCTGATCATAGTCGGCAATTGCCGCCTGCACCTGGGAGATGGCGTCGGGTTTGTTGGCCTCAATGCCTATGACCCCCTTGGCAGCTCCGACGGCCTTAATCATGGCCAAAAGGCCCTGCACCATCTCGTCGGCCCGTTCGGCCATGAGGCGGTGGTCGCAGGTCAAGTAAGGTTCACACTCCGCCCCGTTGATCAAGATGGTGTCCACGGGCTTAGGCGGGTTCAGCTTGACATGGGTGGGAAAGCCTGCACCTCCCATGCCCACGATTCCAGCATCTCTTACCGCCTGGCGGATGGTACTAGCCGACAACTTCCTGATGTCGGCATGCTTCTCGGCACTGGCCGGCTCGTCACGGCCATCATTTTTGATCACCACACACAGCGTTTTAGCACCGCTGGTCAAAGGTCTCTCTTCAATGGCCAGCACTTGCCCTGAAACACTGGAGTGCACAGGAGCGGAGATGAACTGCTTGGACTGGCCAATCAGCTGTCCCATCTTCACTTTGTCCCCCACAGCCACAACTGGCTCACAGGGAGCACCTATATGCTGCTGCAGGGGGATGACAGCGATGGCAGGCGCCGGCATGACCACAATGGGCTTGTTGTCCGTGGCCGACTTGCGGTGCGGTATATCTCCCCCTCCACGGGGAAATGTTCTTTGCATCAAGTAGCTCACCCTTTCAGATCGGACTGCGAGAAAGTCATCACGAGTACATCGGAATATATTCCACTATCCGCTATGGAATCCTGCATGGACAACAAGGGTCTTCCAAAACCTATCAGGTCTAAAACCAAACCGCCGAGGAGATGCTACAAGCAGAAAGGGAGGAATAGCAATGGCCCAAGGTGCAAACACCAACACCAGTAAGCTGAAGACGACCCCGCAGGTTTTCCAAGCTTTAAATCAGTTCAAATACGAAGTGGCCAGCGAGTTGGGGATCAATCCAGAATACAAGACTGGCTATTGGGGCAACATCACTTCGCGGGAATGCGGTGCCGTGGGCGGCCATATGGTAAGGCGCATGATCGCCCTGGCGGAACAGGAACTACTCAGAGGGCAGTTCCCCACCTCCCGCCAAAACCCAACCACATTTAGAAGCCCGTAAACCAAAAGAAGCACCCACGCGGTGCTTCTTCCATTCTTATCTCCTGCCTCATACCTGCCTTCTGACCACAAACTGCCAGCGCTCACCTTCAGTACTCGCTGGACTGGTGGTGAGGAAATCATAGCAGCCCAAAAGTTCAAAACCGTGGTCCGCACACAGCTGCTCAATCTGCTCAGGCAGCCATATTCGCTGCTGATGCCGCTCGCGAACCCGTTTGTACAATCCCTCCGCGGTCCGCACAAAAAAGGTCAAATCCATTGTACAGATGCCCTTTTCCGCATCATAGGAGTTGTCCCAAAAATAGGCAAAGTCGTCCTGGAGATCTGCGTAACAGTTATTGCCGTACACTTCCTCCACTTTCGAAAGGGAGTTAAGGTCAAAGAGCCACAGCCCGCCGGGGGTCAGAAGCCGGAATACGGTCTCAAACGCCCGCTCCAGATCGCTTTCTGAGGTCAAATAGTTCAAAACATCGCAGCCGCTGATGGCGGTATCAAAGGCGGCGCCAGGTAGGCGGCAATCCCTGAGATCAGCCACGTAGAAAGGTATCTCCAGGCCCAGACCTGCAGCTTTCCCGCGCGCTTCAGCGATCATGGCCCACGATAAATCAACACCCGTAAGCCGCCAGCCCTGCTGGGCCAGGGGTATGGTTAGATTACCGGTGCCGCAGCCTAGATCGATTACGGAATGGGGTGTATGGTGATGGAAGCGGCATAATTCCAGAAGATAATCCACCCACTCACCGTAGTCCACTTCCATACAGAGGTCATAGAACCTCGCCAGAATAGAATACGCTTCACGCATGCCAGGCCACAGGCTGGGCGTCAGCCCACAGCCTTTCCAAATCGTAATAGTGACGGTCCTCTTCCAAGAAGACATGGACAATCACTGCACCGTAGTCCAGGAGGATCCAGCTGTTCCCCGGGCCGCCTTCCTGACGCAGCAGCTCGACGCCCTCCTTGTGCAGCGCGTCGTTTACCGCATCCACAATAACCCGGACCTGAACCTGCGTTTGGGCACTGCAGATCACAAAAAACTCAGCCTCCACCATCACCTCAGGCATCTTCAGTACCTGCACGTTGTCGGCCTTTTTGCTGTCTGCAGCGCGAGCAGCCACCTGGGCTATCCTTACGGCGCTGGGTTGGGTCAAATCCCCACACTCCTTTCCGTATTCAGAGTAAAGTCTTTCCCGATAATAACCGTCACTTCCGAACCTGCCCCCTCCGCTTCCTGAACGGAAGCACCCAAAAACTCGGCTAAAGGCTTAACCCGCGCCGCGTTCTTAGGGGCGGTCACAACCAAAGTTGAAGCATGATCAAAGTGTTCCGCGTTGCCCGTGGAAACCACTGTGTATCCATATTCCCTCAACAGATCACTCACCTGTCCGGCAATACCTGCACGCCCGTTGCCGTTGAGCACAACCAGCTGCAGAGGCTCAGGCTTGCCCAGGACAACGGTGTCGATAACTTGCCCCGCCTTTTGATCATTGACGATCCAGTACCAGGCATCGTTGATTACCTGGCTGTTGCCTGGCAGAACCGCGGTCTGCATGCGGTCCGGGGAGAACTTCCCTGCGGACACAGCCAGGGAAAGCACCATTTCCCAGGGAAGATTGGTATCCACAATCTTAAAGACTTGGGCCACTAACTGGGGCAGCTTAACCAGACCAGCCGGACTCAAAAGCTTTGAGGCCAGGGCTTGCACAAAGCGCCGCTGCCGCTCCACCCGCCCGTCGTACTTCTCGCCAAAGGGGTCTACCAACGAGACGTCCCCTAGGCCATCGCGGTAGCGAACGTACTGGAGAGCCTTGGCTCCGTCCAAAACCTGGGTGCCGGGGAACAGATCAATCTCCAGCCCCTGCGCCTTGTCCACATAATGCATACGCCTCTCCACCGTAATCTCCACTCCGCCCAGGATATCCACCAGCTCCTGGAAGCCCTGGAAGTCAGTGTGCACATAGTAGCGCACGGGCACACGCACCAGCTGTGAGACAGCCTCCATAACCAACTTCGTACCGCCGTGGGCATAAAGGGCGTTGATCCGATCCCAGCGCTGCCGGGACGGCGACCATACCCTGGTGTCCCTGGGAATGGACAAAACCCCCACATCACCAGATTCGGTATCTATGGATAGGAGCATGATCGTATCCGCTCTGGTGCTGGCCTCCACAATGTCATCGGTACCCAAAAACAGCACCATGAGACGGCTCTCATCAACCCCATCAGCCTGGGTTACCGCTACTTGGCGGTAGTAGGTGAAGCGGGCTGTCAAAACCATGATAATGATGCCAACTGCAAAGAACACGGAATAAAAGATGATCTGCCTGCGGCGGTACCGCCGTTTCAAGGCGCGTCGCTCCTCCAGCTCTGCTCTGCGCCTGAGGACTTCTTCTTCTGAAAGCATGGTTTCCCCCCTCCCATCTAGACTAATTCGCAGCGCCGCTCCGGCTTGGGGGTAGCGCCTGGTTATATAACCGCTGCCTGCGAATATAATGCTCCACCGGTTCTGGTACCAAGTAGCGGATGGAACAGCCCTCCCTCACCCTCTGCCGAATCTCGGTTGAAGAAATGGCCATGGCCGGGACCTGCAGCATATGAAAACGCTCTTGGTGCCGCGCCACCCACTGCCGCGTGGACTCGGGGAGGTCTTCCAGGGAAAAACCCGGGCGCGTGGCCGCCACGAAATGGGCGAGGGCCAGGCACTCATCGGAGTCCTTCCAGCTGGCGATGTCAAAAATGGCGTCGGCTCCAGTAATGAAAAACAACTCCGTTTCAGGACCCAGCTGCTCCCGGAGAGCACGCAGTGTATCGATGGTGTAACTGATCCCGCCCCGATCGATCTCCAACCTCGATACCTCGAAATAGGGGTTGGTCAAAGTGGCCAGCACGGTCATCATGTACCGATGCTCGGCGTCGCTGACCTGGGCGTCCCTCTTGTGCGGCGGCCTGCCTGAGGGCAGAAACAAGACCTGGTCCAGCCCAAAGGTGTACCTTGCCCCCTCCGCTGTGACCAAATGTCCGTAGTGGATGGGATCAAAGGTGCCGCCCATGATCCCCAGCCTCTTCGACTTGCCTGTCATCTCCTTAGGCTCCTTTAGGGCAGTTCAATTTGCGGCTCTTCGGCAGGGCGGTACAGCAACATAATCCTGCCGATCTTCTGCACCACATGGGCATCCAGGGCCGCGGCGATCTCCTCCGCCAGGTCGCCTGGATCTTCCAAACAGCTCTTCAGGACCCTGACTTTAATCAGCTCCCTGGCCTCCAAGACGGCATCGAGCTGATTGAGGAACTCCTCCGACAACCCACCCTTGCCAATTTGAAAAACCGGTTCTAGTTCATTGCCCAGGCTGCGCAAATACGCCCTCTGCTTACTGGTCAGCATAGCAAACCCTCATTCCATATATTCAAACTCTAATTCTCCAACCCTAACGGTTGCTCCTTCTGGTACGCCCATTTCCTCCAGCGTTTCATACAAGCCAATTTTTGCAAACAGGTTCTGCAAATAGCGGACTGCCTCCCGGTTGTTCAGGTCCAGCCTGCGCATGAGCCGCTCCAGGCCTGCTCCTTCCACCACGTATTCGCCATCAACCTCGGTAACCGTGAACTCCTCCAGGGGGGCCGGCTCTTCTGTGGGCAGCACCAGCTCCTGCACAGGTTCAGCAGCAGGCTCCGCCTTTTTCAGCTCGCGTATTATCTGCCCAACGCGGCGCATCAGGGCTTCCGTACCCTGGCCAGTGGCGGCGGAGATCACGAAAAACTCCTGTCCTTGGCTGGCCGCCAGTTCCTCCAGCCGCGGCAGGTTCGCCTGGGCTGCAGGCAGGTCCGCCTTGTTGGCCACAACGATCTGGGGACGCTCCGCCAACTCCGCACTGTACATGCTCAGCTCAGCGTTGATTCTGTGGTAATCGTCTACCGGATCCCTGCCTTCCACCCCCGCGGCATCCACCACGTGCAGCAACAGGCGCGTTCTCTCCACATGCCGCAAAAACTCCATACCCAAGCCCACACCTGCATGGGCACCCTCAATGAGGCCGGGGATATCGGCGAGCACAAACGAACTGCCTTCACCCAAGGCCACAACACCCAGGTTGGGCTTAAGGGTGGTAAAGGGGTAGTTGGCGATCTTGGGGCGGGCTGCCGAAACCACGGACAGCAGAGTGGACTTGCCCGCATTGGGGTAACCCACCAACCCCACATCGGCCAAGAGCTTCAGTTCCAACTTAACCCAGAGCCCCCGCCCTGGCTCGCCCCGTTCCGCAAAGGCCGGGGCCTGCCTTGTGGGGGTGGTAAAACGAGCGTTACCCCGTCCACCCCGCCCACCGGGCAGCACCAAGACCCGCGCTCCGGGTACGGTGAGATCTAAAAGCACCTCGCCGGTTTCGTCATCCTTAACTATGGTACCGGGAGGAACCCTGATTTCCAGATCTTCCCCATCTTTTCCCGCCATGTTCTTCGATTTCCCCGGTTCACCCGAGGGCGCGACAAACTTGCGGCGGTAGCGGAAGTCCATGAGGGTGGACAGACCTTCGTCCACCACGAAGTAGATGCTCCCTCCCCGGCCGCCATCGCCACCCGCGGGGCCCCCTGCAGGAACATATTTCTCTCGCCGAAAACGGACAACTCCATCGCCGCCGTCACCGGCTTTTAGATAAATGCGGGCCCGATCGATAAACATAACTTGTCCCTCCCGAAAAAAATCCCCTTTGCACCGAAGCACAAAAGGGATTTCTCCTACGCAAGTGCGGCATCACATACAACGCTAACCGCTTTTCCGTTCTTTCCTCTGCGTTCGAAGGAAACGTAGCCATCCACCTTAGCATACAGGGTATCATCCTTGCCCAGGCCCACGTTGATACCGGGTTTTACCCTTGTTCCACGCTGCCGGACGATGATGCTTCCTGCCGTTACAAACTGTCCATCATGGCTTTTCACGCCTAGGCGCTTCGCTGCCGAATCTCGGCCGTTTTTCGTGCTTCCGCCGCCCTTCTTGGAGGCGAAAAGCTGAAGATTCATCCTCACGGTATGGCACCTCCTTCACACGTACATATCGCTTGTATTCCTTCTCCGTGGCTCTGAGCCCTGCATGCAGAACTTCTAGAATGAGCTGAGCCCGCTGCCAATCCTGGCCAGCCAGCCCGCTGGGGAGCAGGCAGTCCAAAGACCCTTCCTTCTCCTCCACGCTCACCTGGCACTCCAAGCCCACAACTTCCGTGAGCCCCAGCACAGCGGTCTGCGTCAGGGCTGAGACGGCGGCACAGACAATATCCTCGCCGGGGTCTGCAAATCCGGCATGCCCCCGGGCACGGAAGCCGTGCCAGCCTTGGTTTGACTTCACAAACTCAACGATGATCATGGCCCTTAAGCGGAAATGGATTCAATGACCAGCTTGGTGTAGGGCTGACGATGACCTTGCTTCTTCTTGTAGTTCTTCTTAGGCTTGTACTTGAAAACAATGATCTTCTTCTGTTTTCCCTGCTTCACAGCCTTGGCCACCACTTTAGCACCCTCAACGTAGGGCTTGCCCACCTGGATCTTGCCATCCTGGCTCACCAACAGCACTCGGTCGAAAACCACTTCGTCGCCTTCGTTCACATCGAGTTTCTCAACGAAAATGGTATCGCCTGTGGACACACGGTATTGCTTACCACCGGTTTCGATGACGGCGTACATCTAGTCCACCTCCTTATCCAGACTCGCCATTGAGGTACCCCATGGGGATTTATCACCTTTTCTGAGCGGTTTCGGTGCCCGATCATTAAGGGACCAGCGCACCTACATGACACATTCTAACACCAACGTTCGTCCCTGTCAATTCCGGTTTTCCACGGGCCGCGCCAGGGCGCTGGTGCGGTAAACTTCCACCACTTCCACCTCAACTTTTTGGCCAACGAGGGCGCTGCAATCGAGACACTCGATTACATACCCATGCAGGCGCGCCAGCCCGCTGCTGCCGTTTTTGGCGTGGGGTTCTAGAATCTCCACGGTCAGCCGCTGGCCCGGAGCCACCGGCAGAGCCTTCTCCTTGAGCAGCGCCGCATCACCAGCGGTAAGCTCAAACTCCCCTTTGGGAAGGGCATCATCACCCCGCACGAAAACGGCTTTCCCCGTCCCTTTTTCCAAAAGCTCCAGGTGCTTAGCCCCGGGCCCAATGAGCTGTGCCGCCACAGCCGAATGGCAGCGCACCAACACCGCTTCCACATCCGCTTCTGCGGCTGCCGTCTGCACTGCCTGGGCTATGCGCAGGGCAGTGGTCTCGTGGGAATCCACCCGCCCGGTGCCGCGGCAGTGGGGGCAGTCCACTTCCAGCATCTCCGCCAGGGGCCGTTTGGCCTTTTTGCGCACCAGCTCCACCAGCCCCAAACGGGTGAAACCCAGGATTTTGGTGCGGGTCTTATCGGCGCCCAAACTCGCGGCTAGACGCTCCAGAACCAGCTCCCGATCAGCCTCCTGGGACATATGTACAAAATCGATGACCACAATCCCGCCTACATTGCGCAGGCGAAGCTGGCGGGCGATTTCCTCCGCGGCCTCCAAATTAGTCGTGAGCACCGTATCCTGCAGATCCGCACCGCCCACAAACTTTCCTGTGTTCACATCAATGGTGAGCAGGGCTTCGGTCTGGTTGATCACCAGGTAGCCGCCGCAGTCCAGCCACACCCGGGGGCTGCGAGCCCTCTCCAGGTCTTTATCCAAGCCCAGATAGGTAAAGATCTGAAGCTTGCCTTGATAGAGCTCAACGACCCCTGAGTTTAAGCCCAGGTCCTGCAGCTCCTTTTCCACCCTGCGCTGCAGCGGCTCACTATCCACCACTAGCTTAGTATCCGGTGGGTTGTACAGATCCCGCAAAATGCGGTACACCAGATCATGATCTCTGTACAGCAGGGGTCCGGAACCTCTGCTCTGGAACTTCCTCGAAATGCGGGACCACTCCTGGAGCAGTGCCTCCAGATCATCCTGGAGTTCTTCCCTATCCGCCCCTTGGGCCATGGTCCGCACAATCAGGCCCATGCCCTCTGGTTTCAGCTCTTCCGCCAGGGCCTTTAACCTCGCCCGCTCCTTTTCCTGGGGAATCTGCCGGGAAATGCCTATACCGCCTTGGGAAGGGAGCAGGACCAAGTAGCGCCCGGGAAGGGTAATCCTAGTTGTGACCCTGGGCCCCTTTGTCCCTTCAGCTTCCTTCACCACCTGCACCAACAGGGCATCACCCCTGCGCAGCCCCTGCGCGCTGTTTTCATCGGGCAGATCCGCCAGGAACAGAAAGGCGTTCTTGGTCAGCCCGATATCCACGAAGGCGGCGTTCATCCCGGGCAGGATGTTTTCCACCCTGCCCTTATAGATATTGTTCATCAACCTGTCCTGCACATCGTATTCCAGGTAATACTCCACAAGCCGCCCATTTTCCACCAGCGCCCCCTGCACATACTGCAGCAGGGAAGAGAAGACTAGCTTTCTGTCCATGTGAAACCTCTATTCCCCAAGGGAGGCCGGTAATGGCTCCCCTCTTTTTTGAACTGGCCCATCCTGGTCACCAGCGCTTCAGCGGGGTTAAAGCCCAAAAGCAGGGCCAGTTCTTCCACCCGCAAATTCGCTTCGCTGCCTAAAGCAGCTAAGCAGTGGACTTCCACAGCATCTCCCGTTTCCAAGACTGCAGGCAGCCCATACACCAGGGGCAGCAGATCCACTTGACGGGTCCCCTTCTTAGTCTGCCGCTCCACCACGAAGCTATCCTCCGCCTGCAGCCTGCGCCAGCGCTCCTGGATCTCTTCCCTGGCAGCAACTGGCAGATGCAGCTTCCACAAGGCGGCATTGATCCCGCTCATCAGGGACGGGGCTCCCTGGGGCAGGTGCGCCGCCTGCAGCACACGGAAACCCGGGGGCAGATGACGGTTGAAGAGCTCCATAAACTCTGCAGGTTCCAACTCTTCAGTGAGGCGGAAATCAGCATACTCGGCCTCCGAGAGCACACCCACGGGCAGGGCAAAGCTGTAGCTCATAATGGGCCGGGGAGAAAAACCCTCGGAATACGCCATGGGCAGCCCCGCCCGGCGCACGGCCCTCTCCATGGCCCGCACCAAATCGAGGTGGGATAAAAACCTCACCTCCGGCCCCTTTCTGAACTGAAAACGCATGGTCTTACTCACCGCGGCTCGCCTCCACCAACCGGTTGGCCACCGGGTAATTGAAGCACACTCCGCACCTGCTGCACAGATCCCAGCGGCAATCCGCGGTGGGAACCCCCTGCCGGGCCAGGTTCCACTCCCGCAGGAGAAACTCAGCATCAACCCCGGGGCTCAAATGAGACCAGGGCAGCGCCTCCGCAGGGTCTATGTCGCGCTGGGCATAATGGACCGCATCGATGCCCGTATCCTTGAAGGCCTGGAGCCAGAGATCAAAGCGCAGCTGATCGCCCCAGCTGTCGAACTGGCAGCCCAGGTCCACAGCCCGTTCCAGGGCGGCGCCCAGCCTGCGGTCTCCCCTGGAGAACACCGCCTCCAGGAAGCTGTGCTCCACCTGATGCAAGCTGAACTGAATGCCGGGGTGGCGCAGCCGCTCCATGAGGTAGTTCTGCTTAGAGGTGAGCAGTTCCAGGGAATCCTGCCCCACCCACTGGAAAGGCGTATGAGGCTTGGGCACAAAGGAAGAGACACTCACGGTCACCTCCGGCCGCTTGCGGGAAGTGCGGAACTCCCTTCCCCAGGACAGAACCTTGTGGGCCAGATCGGCGATACCATCCAGATCTTCCTCCGTTTCCGTGGGCAGGCCGATCATGAAATAGAGCTTGATGCGGTGCCAGCCAGCCTGGAAAGCTGCCTGCACCACCTCTTTGAGATCTTGATCAGACACGTTCTTGTTAATCACATCGCGCAGACGCTGGGTTCCCGCTTCTGGAGCAAAGGTGAGCCCAGTCTTGCGTGCCTTTTGAATGTCCTGGGCCAGCTCCACGGCGAAGGAGTCCAGCCTCAAGGAGGGCAGTGATACAGACACTCCGCAGCCCTGATAGGCATCGATCAAATCCTTCACTAGGGAACGAATTTGAGTATAGTCCCCGCTGGAAAGGGAAGAAAGGGAAATCTCATCGTAACCGGTGCTGGCCACAATCTTCGCCACTTGCTCCTTAAGGAGTTCAGGGTCCCGCTCCCGTACCGGGCGGTAGATCATGCCTGCCTGACAGAAGCGGCAGCCCCTGGTGCAGCCGCGCAGAATCTCCACCATGGTGCGATCATGGACAACCTCGGCGAAGGGCACCACGAACTCCTCGGGGAAAGGAAGGGCGCCAAGATCAGGCGCCACCCTTTTGTCGATCTGCGCAGGTAGATCAGGATAGAGGGGCTCGATCCTCTGGAAGGTCCCGCCTGCATAAATGGGTTGGTAAAAGCTAGGGACATATACCCCGGGTACACGGGCCAGTTCCCTCAGGATCTCCTTCCTGCTTATACCCTGCTGCTTCTTCTCTTTCACCAGGTCCAGAATTTCGTGGATCACTTCTTCACCCTCGCCCAAGACCACAAAGTCCAGGAAGTCCGCGAGGGGTTCCACGTTGAAGGCGCAGGGCCCCCCGGCCAGCACCAGGGGATCTCCTTCGTCCCGGGCGCTGGTACGCCTGGGAATCCCAGCCAAATCCAGCATTTTCAAGATATTGGTGTAACTGAGCTCATGCTGTAGGGTAAATCCCACCAAATCAAAGGAGGCCAGATCCCGGCCCGATTCCAGGGAGGTCAAGGGGATCCCCCGTTCCTCCATGAGCTTCTGCATGTCCACCCAAGGCGCATAAACCCGCTCGGCCAGGGCATCGCTGCGCCCGTTGATGATGGCGTACAGAATTTTGAACCCCAGATGCCCCATGCCCACATCATAGATATCTGGAAAGGCCAAAGCCATTTTTACCCGATCCTCAGACCACTCTTTATGCTGCGCGTTAACCTCATGATTGGTATAACGAGCCGGCTTGGTCACTAAAGGTAAGAGCGGCACAAGGCGCTGGTCCATACAACCACTCCCTTCAAAGCATAGCTAGATAAACTTGTGCGTTGACAATGCACCGATTTTGCTGGACAATCCATGTTCAAAAAGGGCGCCGATCAGTTCCAGTTCACCAAGGAACCCCGCTGGCTGACCATGCAGATCCACAATCCAGATCAGATGGTAGCAGGGGGGCTGAAAGCTGCGCAGCACTTCCCCCAGGGAACTGTCGCTGGTTGCGGCGATATGCTTTACAGCGAACACCCTCCTGGCGCGCAGCTGCTGCTGCCTGCTGGTGAGGTAACGCATGAATACATAGCCCGCGTTTTCCTGTTCTTTCCTGGCCGCCGCGAACAGCATCACGCCCGTGAAAAGAACTAATATGAAATTATACCGTCTGTAAAACACGTTGTAAACTCCCCAGGCTGCCAAGAGCACACTGAAAACCTGCCCCAGCCGGGCTGTCGTACGGGTTGCCTGGGCAAAGCCGCGGAAGCGCACCAGTACGCTGCGGAGCACCCTGCCCCCATCCAGGGGCAGCACGGGGATCAAGTTAAACAGGGCCATACCCAGATTAGCCTGGACAAAGAAGTGGAACCAATAGGGGCTAATCTCCACATAAGGAAGCAGGCCGTGGGCCAGACCCACCAGCAGGATGTTGGCCAAGGGTCCCGCAGCCGCCACTACCCACTCCATGCCCGGGTTCAGCTGCAGAAAGGCCTCCATCCTGGCCACGCCGCCAAAGGGTAGAAGTTCGATATCCACCACGGGCAGCTTGTACAAAGCCGCGGCCAGCACATGAAAGCTCTCATGCCAGAGTACGATGGCGAAGAGAAGCAGGGCTTCCCAGAAACGGCCCCAAATCAGGGCCGCAGCAAGGAGGAGAATGAAAAAGGGATTCACTTTGAGCGGAATCCCAAAACAGCTGCCTATCCTCATCTCCTCACCAGCCGGAGGGGGTCTCAGTCAACCCCTTCAGCCAGGACTGCCACTGCGGCAGTTTTTCGCTTAGCGCCAGGCGCTCCAAGATGGGCTGGAGGGAGATATCGGTGGTGACAACGAAATTTACATACTCCGTTACAGGCTGGACCAGCTCTAGGTCACTGTAGACTAAGACCGCCATGACCGCAAAGATGACCGCCGCCAAAACCAGATGGCGGACAAAGCGCTCAGCCACAATCAAGCACCTCCTCACCTACCTCAGTATATTACAGGAGGTGCCCGTTCATGCTTCCTGCCCCCTAAAGGCTAACGGGTACTGCGCTTGACGCTCTTCACGGGGATGTTGGCGATCAGGGCCACAGAATCATCGCCCTTATCGAAGTTAACTTCCAGCCCTTCTTCATCTATCTCCAAATACTTGGTGATCACCTGGATTAAGTCCTCTTTCAAAGCCTCCACAAGGCCCGGAGAGAGGCTGGCCCGGTCGTGCACAAGCACTAGACGGAGCCGTTCCTTGGCACGGTTCCTGCTGCCTTCAAAACCCCCAAATAGCTTGCTGAGAAACTCGAACATGCCGCTCCCTCCTTCTATTGGGCCTCGCCGCTGAGCAGCCGCTTAAACCAGTGCATTACCGTGCGTTCCTGCAAATTCATGAGGGGCACTTCTTCGCCCAGTATGCGGCGGGCAATGTTGCGGTAAGCCTGGCCGGCCCTGGATCTGGGATCGGTCACGATTGGTTCACCTTTGTTCGTGGAAACAATGATATCCTGATCATCGGGGACAACCCCTAGAATATCTATGGCGAGGATGTCATCGATGTCGCTGATGCTCATCATATCTCCCCTGCGCACCATGCCAGGGCGCACCCGGTTAATAATCAGCCGGGGATCGTAAAGCTCAGAAGCCTCCAGCAGCCCGATAATCCGGTCCGCGTCGCGCACAGCTGCAATTTCGGGGGTGGTGACCACGATGGCAGCATCTGCCCCGGCCACAGCATTCTTAAAGCCGTGTTCTATACCTGCAGGACTGTCTAGAAGGATAAAATCATACTCTTCCCGCAGTTCCTCCATGAGCGCCTTCATCTGCTCCGGCTTGACCGCATCCTTTTCCCTGGTCTGGGGCGCCGGCAGAAGCACCAACCTGTCGCCGAACTGCTTGTCCTTGATCAGGGCCTGCCGCAGACGGCACTGCCCCTCCACCACATGGAGCAGATCATAGACAATCCTGTTTTCCAATCCCATGACCACGTCCAGGTTCCGCAGGCCAATGTCGGTGTCCACCAAGCAGACCTTCTGCCCCAGGGCCGCCAAGCCAGTCCCCAAGTTAGCAGTGGTGGTCGTCTTCCCTACTCCGCCTTTTCCGCTTGTGATCACTATGGCTTTTCCCAATACCAGTTCCTCCCTCAACCCTTAGTGGTTGTAAACTGAAAGCTGAATCAGATCTCCCACAACCCTGGCGATCTCCGGACCCTGGGGCCGAGGAAGCTTTTCATCCGGTGCCCGAGAAATCAAGTGGGCAATGCGCAGCTGAGTAGGTTCGAGACGAAAGGCAAAGACGATGGCATCTGTCTTGCCCTCTGCGCCGGCGTGGGCCACGCCCCTTAAGGCTCCCAGCACCAAAATGTCCCCCGTGCACACAATCTCCGCACCGGGGTTCACATCGCCCATGACCACTACGTTGCCATCGTAGTGCAGCCGCTGGCCGGAACGGATGGTGCGCTTCACGAGCAGAGTATTGTCCTCCACTGCTGCCCTCTCTTCGCCTACCAGGGTCTCCCTGTTTACTGGAGACAGCCCCCAGCTGGGCGGCTGCCGGTCCAGGTTCATCCCGTAGCGGGCAATCAGTCTTTCCATCTCGTCCAGCTGGTGGGCGCTGAGCGTTCCCTGCTTGACCAGAAGTTTAGCTGTGCTGCCTTGAAAGAAACTCTGGGAGGCAATGAGCTGCTTTTCCAAAGCGTCTAAAACCTCTGCAAAGCGGGCTGCATCTGTTATGGTAACCACCAGTCCGTCACGGCTGCCTTTGATTGCACACAGCTGAGAATTCATGACCCGTCAACTCCTAACTCCCATTCCTATTTCTTCAGAAGCCCGCAGACTCCTGCCTCATTCTTCATCGGCTGCGATGTCCAAACCGAAATAGGCGTCCAAGATCTTGCGCGCGATGGGGGTTGCCGTGGAGGAACCGCCGCCCCCCTTTTCCACAATGACTGCCACCAGGATCTCGGGATCGTCAGCGGGGGCAAAGCCCACAAAGAGCCCGTTGGAAATGCTCCCGGTCACCTCCCAGGTGCCAGTTTTGCCGGCTATGGGAATGGGGAAGTCCCCCATGACAGGACGTGCCGTACCCCGGGGATGGGTTATGGGGGCCCGCAGCGCCTCGAGGAGGGCATCCCAAGTCGAACCCTTCACTTCAACCTGCCTGGCCAGCTCTGGTTCAGCCCGGAAGACCACAGTGCCGTCCGGGGATTCGATTTCCCTGACAATCTGGGGGGTGTAGATACTCCCCCTGTTGGCAATGGCTGCATAGGCCTGAGCCAGCTGCAGCAGGGACATCTGATGGAAGCCCTGCCCGATGGAAATCTGCTCCGTATCCGTGGGATACCAATTCTGTTCAGACGTGGGGCGATCCCTAAAGGCATTCCGCTTCCACTCTCTGCTGGGGACAATGCCGCTGGCCTCCGGGGGATACAAGTTCAAACCCGTGGGCTGGCCGAAACCAAGGGCCTCCATCCAGGCCGACAGGCGGTCAATGCCCACTTTGGTTCCATTGTCCGCGAAGTAGTGGTTGCTGGACATACCCAGGGCATCGCTGAGGTCGATACGCCCAAAGGGTGCCAGCCCCATGTTGATCACCCAGTCCTTCACCCCGTACTGGCTTACCCCAGTGGCGTTAAAACGGTCTTTCGGTCCCAACACCCCTTCTTCCAAAATGGCCAGGGCCGTAATGGGCTTGAATGTTGAACCCGGCCCGTAGAGCGCTTGGGTCGCCCTGTTAAAGAGGGGCAGCCGCGCATCTGAGATCAAGGCGTTGTAATAATCATTGCGCCTAGACTGATCGTTAAGCACCTCCGGGTTGTAGCTGGGGATGCTGGCCATTACCAGAATCTCGCCGGTTTTGGGGTTCATGGCCAGCGCCGCCCCTGTCTGCGTCCCGGGGTTGTCTTCCAAGGTCTGAATATGTTCTAGAAAGGCTTCCTCCGCAACCTTCTGCAGACGGGCATCCAGCGTCAAAGTGATGTTATGGCCCGGCACAGGATCCAGCACATTCACCGTACTGATGGGGCGGCTGAGGGCATTCACTTCCACCGTCATGGTCCCGATCTCGCCCCGCAGAAGCTCCTCATAGGTACGCTCAATTCCGCTTTTACCAATCAAGTCGCTGCCGCGGTAAGTTGGGCCGTACGCCTGCAGTTCACTGGCGCTGATCACGCCTAGATAGCCTAACACGTGGGCGGCCAGGCTGCCGTGGAGATACTCCCGCACAGGCTCTTCTTCGATGAAGATCCCCGGCAAGCTGAAGCGGTTTTCTTCAATGGCCACCACCGTCTCTGGCTTCACGTCCCGCTGAATGCGCACGGGCTCATAGGGAAAGCCCCGGCCCTTTTCGATGGCTTCCTCCAGTTCTTCTTTGGTTAGGCCCAGAAGCTCGCCCAGCCGGTCCATGATGCCGTCATCGTTCTCCGGCAGTCCGCCGGGGACCACGGAAACGGTGAAGGCCCATTTGCTGCGTACCAGTACCTGCCCGTTGCGGTCCCTGATTTCTCCCCTGGCCGGAAGCAGACGGAGCTGCCGCATGCGGTTTCCGTCAGCCAGGCGTGAGTAATGCTCGCCCCGGGCCAGCTGCAGGTACCACAGGCGCCCTACGATGACTCCCACACATGCCAACACAATTAGAAAAAGAACGACGAGACGCTTTTGCCTTTCCTCCCCAGTCACTGACGTCACCCCGTTCTTTTCAGCAGTTCATCATAGTAAACCAAGCGTTTATTGAGCCTAACCAAGGGCCTGTATACCAGCGCGCCTAAAAAGCCGTTGACAACACTCACCGCCAAAATGCCTGTCCAAGTCCCCAAGGTCCATGGGCGGGATAAGCCGAAGGAGGCTGCCCCCAACAGGTAAAGCACTTCTCCCATGGCCGTTCCCAGCAGCAGGGAGCTGAAACGCACAAGGATGTTCTCGCGGTAAAAGCGCCGCGCAACAAACCCCTCGGCCAGGGCCATCAACACAAACACACCGGCGTGGAGAGTGAGAAACCTGCCCACAATCAGATCCTGGGCCAGGCCGGCAAAAAAACCGAAGACTGCAGCTTCAGCGGGCGGCATAATCATGCCCGCCAGCAGCGTGAGCATGAGCATCAGCTCCGGTTTAAAGCCAAAAAAGACGATCCCTGGCACCCCTGCCGTCTGCAGGACCAAAGTGAGCAGTATCAGCACGCCATACGCTACATATTTCATCTCAACTCTCTCCGTTATCCTGCGGCAAAACAATGAGTACGTACTCTAAACGATTGAAGTCCACAAAGGGGCGCACCACGGCGGAAAAAGACAGCTCGTATTGGCGAGACTCCACGGCAACCACCTCGCCCACGGGCATGTTCTTGGGGTAAACCGTGCTCAAACCGGAAGTCACGATCACGTCCCCCACCTCCACCACGGTATCGCGACTCAAAGGCTTGGCAAGTAGGGTTTCACGATCAGCCTGTCCCCCTTCCACCAACACCAAATCGCCGGTGGACTGCACCAGACCTCCGGTGGCGCTCTGGGCATCCACGATCAGAAGCACGGTGCTGGAATACCGGGAGACAGAAATCACGGTACCCACCACTCCCTCGCTGGTCACAACAGCCATGCCCTCATGGACGCCATGGGCAAATCCCTTGTTCAAAATGATAGTGCTCTCCCAGTTGCTGGGAGAGCGACCGATCACTTCTGCAACCAGCAGGTCATGCTCCCGTTCATCTTTGAAATCAAGGGCCTCCCGCAACCATTCATTTTCCCGTTTGTAGTTGCGCAGCTCCAGCACTTCCGCCTGCAGAGCCTGAACCAGCTCCTCCAGCTCCGCATTGCGCTCCTTCAAGGTCCGCATGGTCTGAACTTTGTCCACTTGATGGAGAATAAAGCGCTGGGCCCTGCTGAACACCCATTGAAAGGGAACCAAGAGATCACGGCCGATGCCTTCCAGCATGCTCAATTTTACCCGAGGTGTGGAAGTGTAGTGGATTGTACCCACCATAATAACCACAAGCAGAATAATCAGGGGAACCTTCCAGCGCAAAATGTGTTCCAGCACTCGCTTCACCGCCTATCATCCCCCCGCAGCAAACGGGCTAATAGCGCTTTTGACCCAGCATAATGCGCTGCAGCACATCGAAGTGCTTCAGGGCCTGTCCAGCTCCTTCCACCACAGCTGTTAAGGGATGCTCGCAGATATGCACGGGCATGCCGGTTTCTCTGATCAGGAGCTCATCCAAGCCTTTGAGGAGTGCGCCTCCCCCAGCCAGCATGATGCCCCGATCCATGATGTCCGCAGCCAGTTCAGGCGGCGTCTGCTCTAGGGTAACCTTGACCGCATCCACAATGGACTGAATCGGTTCTTCCAGCGCTCTATGGATCTCCAGGGAGGAAACCACCACCGTCTTGGGCAGACCAGTGACCAGATCCCGCCCCCGCACCTCCAGGGACTCCTCCTCGCGGTCATCCACCAGCGCGTGGCCGATCTCCATTTTGATGCGCTCGGCCGTTCGCTCTCCAATGAGGAGGTTATAGGACCGGCGGATGTACTGGACGATGGACTCATCCATCTCATCCCCCGCCACCCTGATGGAACGGTGGGCCACAATGCCGCCCAGGGAAATAACCGCGACCTCAGTGGTACCTCCGCCAATATCCACAATCATGGTACCGGTGGGATCCTGCACAGGCAGTCCTGCGCCAATGGCCGCGGCCATGGGTTCTTCGATAACCCGGGCATCTTTCGCCCCCGCGGACAAGGCGGCATCAATCACCGCCCGCTTTTCAACCTCCGTAACGCCCGACGGTACAGAAATTACCACTCGGGGCCTTCTGAACCTGGAGCGGCGCGTGGCCTTGTTGATGAAATCCCTGAGCAGGCGCTCGGTCACCTCGAAGTCGGCAATAACCCCGTCCTTTAGGGGACGGATGGCGATGATGTTGCCCGGAGTCCTGCCCACCATCTCCTTGGCCTTGTTCCCCACAGCAAAAATCTCGTTGGTATCCCGGTCGATGGCCACCACGGACGGCTCATTGATCACAATGCCCCGTCCCTCCACCAGTACCAGGGTGTTGGCTGTCCCCAGATCTATCCCGATATTCTTGCTAAAGCGCCTGAACATGAAGTTTCCCCTTCCTTTTTATAGCAGTCCGTGTTCCCGAAAACTGAAATAGCGGTTGTCACCGACGATAATATGGTCTAAGACATCGATGCCCAGTACAGCCCCTGCCTCACGCAGGCGTTCCGTTGTAGAGATATCTTCTTTGCTGGGGGTTAGATCCCCGCTGGGATGATTGTGGACTAAAATCAGGGCAGCGCTGCTGCGTTTGATGGCTTCCTTGAACATTTCGCGGGGATGTACTAAGGAGGCCTGCAGATGCCCGATGGAAACAGTCTTCTTGGCGATAACCCTGTTCTTGGTATTGAGCATAATGATCACGAAATGCTCTTTATCTGCCAGGCTCAATTCGCGCAAGACTAACTGGGCGGCATCCGCGGGGCAGTTGACCACTCCCTGAAACTCCATGCGCGACTCTGCCAGGCGTTTAGCCAGCTCAAAGGCGGCCAGAATATCGGCAGCCTTGGCCGGACCTATTCCCCTAACCGCGGTAAGTTCTTCGAAACTGGCTGCAGCAAGGTTGGGCAGTGAACCGAAGCGGGCGAGCAGTTTCTCTGCCAGGGACAAGGCCGATTCTCGCCTGTTCCCGGTGCGCAAGAGGATGGCCAGCAGCTCTTTATTGGCTAAACGCTCCACTCCATGGCGCTTCAACCGCTCCCTGGGACGTTCTTCCATGGGGACATCTTTCATTCTGATTGGGGTATCCACTATGCGCTCCTTTCCCCACTCCCTGGGCGGGTAAGGAACTACCTGGAGGGAAACACCTCGAACCCGAAGGGCCGCAATCTCTCAACAAGCCTGGGCACGGGCAAGCCTACAACATTATAATAACAACCTTTGATGCTTTGTACAAGTAGGCCTCCCAGACCCTGAATCCCGTAGGCGCCGGCCTTGTCAAACGGCTCGCCGGTGGCCACGTAGCCCGCAATGTCCGCAGCTGTGAGCTGGCGAAACTGCACCTTAGTTGTTTCGCTGAAGATATCCGCGTCCTGACCGTTGATCATCAGGGCAACCACCGTGGTAACCTCATGCTCGCGGCCGCTGAGGGCTGTGAGCATGTCCACTGCATCGTCGGCATCCTTGGGTTTCCCCAAGATCTGGCCGTCCAGGACCACAATAGTATCCGCACCAAGCACCAAGGCATTGGGGTTCTGCAAGCTTACCGGCCTGGCCTTGGCCACGGCGTTGGCCTGGGCTGTTTCCAGAGGGCGGCCAGACTGCGCCTCTTCTACGGGCAGCACCTGTACCCGGAACGGCAAGCCAAACTGCTCTAACAATGCTCTGCGGCGTGGTGATTGCGATGCTAAGACCAAATCCATGCGCCATGCACTCCAGTGTTTTTAGGCATCAATTTTATATTCACCCTTACGGCCCAATTCCCTTCTCAAAAAAAGAGCCCTTCCAGGACTCTTCCGCTCACCTCCGGCGATGGGGGATTGTGGCCGGGCCCTGTTCCGCCCCCATTTCCAGCAGGTACTTGTCGGCGCTGATTCGGTTCTTGTTGAGCTCCCACCCATCGGCATGCCGGTAACTGTCCTTGGCCCAATCCCAGGGAAAAGTTAACTGCTCCTCCAGATCCACCCTGCGCTTTTCTGCCTCGCGATCCTGCACAGCCTCGCCCCCCTCGTTCAGTACACTTCCTGAAGCTCGATGTCCTGATAATAGTATTGGAGGATTTCAGAGTAACTATACCCCTTAAGAGCCATGCCCTGGGCCCCATACTGGCTCATGCCCACCCCGTGGCCGTAACCCCAGACGGAAAACACCATCTCCTGCCCCAGGATCTCCGCGGTAAACCAAGTTGATCGCAGGGACAAACGTTCCCTGATTTCACGCCCACTAAACCATTTATCCCCCGCCTCCACCGTCTTCACCCGGCCCGATGGATAGCGCTCGATCACCTTGAAGTTGTTCACCCGCTCCACACCCAGTACTTCCGCGAGTTTCTCCAAGGAGATGGTGGCTGTGGAGTAGTGCACCGGTGAGTTTGCGCTGAAAGGGTCTTCCACGGAACGCAGGTAGGGCAGTGATTCGTTCCAGTAGTGCTCTGAGTTTTCCGTGCGCCCCCCGCTGGTGGAATGGTAGACGGCCAGGATGGGTTCCCCGTCGTAGCAGGCAATGATACCGGTGGTCTGCTTCACCGCAGTTCTAATCTTGCGCTGCAGTGCGCGCCCTACTGCGGCTCCGTGGGTCTCGAGAAATTCGTCCCAGCTAATCCAGGCCTGCCCAGAGCGATAGTCAGAGGAGAGGTGGGCTTCGGGGTGCTCCGGAATGCGGTCATCGCGCAGAATACGCCTGTAGGCATAGGTTCTGGCAGCCACAGCCTGGGCCTTAAGAGCTTCCAGGTGAAAACTGGGGGGCATCTCCGCGGCCACTACCCCCTGCACATATTCCTCCAAGGTGAGCGAGATCAGCTTGTTCCTTTTGGTGTCCCACAATCCCACCATGGGGATTTCTCGAGGGGAAAAAAAAGAGACCGTGCAGCTGCGTACTAATAGTGCCGGCACCCCCACTACAGCCACGGCCAGCAAAAGCAGGGGAAGACACGAGAGCCTCCTGGAACTACGTCTGCGCCTTCTGCGTTTCTTGCTCAAAAAAATCCCCTCCCACCCACTTCATAACTATGAAGGGGCGGAGGGGGTTTATGCCTAGAGGCGGCAACTAACGGACAACTATAGCCTCAAATCCTTTCTGGCGCAGTTCTTGAGCTAGCCGATCGGCGTTTTCCTGTGAACTGAAAGCTCCCGTCTGCACCCGGAAAGGAGGCCCGGACATGATCACCGCTTCGTAGCCGGCCTCTTTAAGCTGAGCCACAACACGTTCCGCGTTGGCCCGTTCCGAAAAGGCGCCAACCTGCACCTTAAACAAGGCCGTACTGGGAGCTGCGGGGGTCCGCTCCTCCTGAGGCGCTGGAGGGGTAGGGGCTGGCGACGGTGAATTGAGCACAACTGGCGGTGCGCTGACAGCCTCCCGAGTCTGCTGCATGGAAGCCCTGTGCTGCTGCTGGAGCGCCTTCACAGCATAGTTCCCGATTAGGTATCCCACCAGGACAAAGATGATACTGAGCGTGATCAGGCTGATTACGAAATTGGCTGCCTGCCCAGTACCCTGCTTCTTTTTCTTTTTCTTTCTGCTCATACTCACTCCCCCTCATCGCTCGTGCACCTATCCTAGGCAATAATTCCAGATTGGGAGTGCAAAAACCTCTTTACTTCCCCCACCAGGTACAGCGATCCGCACACGCAGACCGGAAAGCTTCTGCCCGCCTCATCCAGGGCTTGGGCAGGATCGGCGCACGTTACTGCCTCCACGCCGCGGCTCAGGACGTACTCCTGAAGCACTTCCGGCTGCATGGGAGCCAAACGGCCGCTTTGGGCCGCGGTGAACACGAAACGGCCGGCCACGGGCAGCAGCGGATCCAAAAGGCTCAGGCTCTTGTTGTGCAACATGCCAAAGACAACGGTAAACGGCTCCACCGCGCAGCATTCCTGGAGCTGCTTGAGACTGCGGGCCAGGGCAGTTAACCCTTCCTGGTTGTGGCCTCCGTCCAGGATCAACAAAGGCTCCCGGGATACCACCTCCAGCCTGCCCGGCCAGGTAACCGCCTTCATTCCCTCATATATGGCTGCAGATGGCAAATTATACCCCTGTTTCCTCAGTTCCATGAGGGCGAGCAGTGCCGTGGCGGCATTCTCTAGCTGATGATCGCCTAAAAGCCCGATTTCCACCTCACCCAGGCCCGGGTAGTTGATGCGCCCGCCATCCAGGTCCCAGCCGCCGCCCACCCAGGGCACATCCCTGGTGCTGAGGTAAGGAGCTCCCCGGTCTTGGGCCAGTTCCCTGAGCACGCCCTCGGCTTCCGGCAGCTTAACCCCGCTCACCACCGGAACGCCTGTCTTGATAATGCCGCCCTTTTCCCGGGCAATGGACTCGATGGTGCTGCCCAGGCGGTCTTCGTGGTCGCGATGGACGGTGGTGATCACTGTGAGCACGGGTGTAACCACGTTGGTGGCATCCAGCCGCCCGCCCAAGCCGGTCTCTAAAACCACCAAATCCACTCCAGCCTGGTGGAAATACAGGAACGCGGCGGCGGTGGCCAGCTCAAATTCGGTTACCCTGCCGTACTCGGGGTGCTCTGCTTCCACCTGGCGGCATGCTTCCTCGGCCCGGGCCACCACGGACTGTAAGTCCTCAGCCGCGATGAGCTCTCCGTTGATCTGGAAGCGCTCCGCATAGGAGACCAGGTGCGGGGATGAAAAGAGCCCCACCTGTAAGCCACTCCGCTGCAGCACCGCCGCCAAAGAGGCGGACACTGAACCCTTGCCGCTGGTTCCAGCCACATGGATAAACTTCAAGTCCTGCTGCGGGTTTCCCAGGGCTGCGCAGACCAAGCCGATCCGCTCCAGCCCCAGGTGACTCCCGAAACGCTCTCTTTCGCCTATGATCTGCATGACTAATCCCGCAGCTCCTGAAGCAGTGCCTCCAGGCGCGCCACCTGCGCTCGATACAGCTCTGCTTTTTCTTTCTCTTTTTCCACCACGTGTTGCGGTGCCTTCGATATAAATCCTTCGTTCTGCAAGTTCTTTTCTGCCCGTTGCAGTTCACGGCGGGCCTGCTCCAGCTCCTTGCTGATGCGGGCCGCTTCTTCTTCCACATCCACCATGGCGGCCAAAGGCAGGAAGATGTTGATCCCCTCCACCACAGCACTGAGGCACTTTTCTGGAGTGCGGCCCGGTTCTTCCAGGATGAGTTCTTCCAAGCCGGCCAGGTGCATGATCTCGCCCTGCGCCTGGGAGAGGATCTCCAAGTCCTCCGGCTCCGCCTGGCAGATGGCTGTAATCCTGCGGCCAGGCGGTACGTGCTTCTCGCTGCGCAGGGTCCGGATCTCGGTGATTACCTCCATCACCTTATGCATGGCCCTTTCGTGGACCGGCGAGCTGAGCCCAGCGGGCTGGGGCCACGGCGCAAGCATGATGGTCTCCCCTTCATGGGGCAGATTCTGCCAAATCTCTTCCGTGATGAAGGGCATAAACGGATGGAGCAGCTCCAGTGTACCCTTGAGCACATACCAGAGCACATACTGGGCCACATAGCGCGTTTCGTCTCCAGATTTGCCGTAGAGGCGGGGTTTGATCAGCTCGATATACCAGTCGCAGAGCTCGCTCCAGACAAAGTCATAGAGGACCCTGGCAGCTTCACCCACATCGTAGCGCTCCAGGAAGCGGGTCACTTCGTTGGCGGTGAACTCAAAGCGGCTCAAGATCCAGTAATCCGCGGTGGTCAAGGCCAGGGAACCCATGTTCTGCATCCTGGGATTGAAGTCGGTGAGGTTCATCAAAGCGAACCGGGAAGCGTTCCAAATTTTATTGGCAAAGTTACGGTAGGCCTCCACCTTTTCCGGGATATAGCGCAGATCGTTACCTGGTGCTACCCCAATTACCAAGCTGTAGCGCAGGGCATCCGCGCCATATTCGTCAATGGCTTCGATGGGATCCACGCCGTTGCCTAAGGACTTGCTCATGGCGCGTCCTAATGCATCGCGCACCATGCCGTGGATCAGCACCTGATCGAAGGGCTTTTCACCCATGAACTCATAGCCCATGACGATCATGCGGGCCACCCAGAAGAAGATGATGTCCACTCCCGTCACCAAGATGGTGGTTGGGTAGAAGTGCTTGAGCTCGGGAGTCTCATCGGGCCACCCAAAGACGGAAAAGGGCCACAGGGCTGAAGAGAACCAGGTGTCCAGGACATCGGGATCCTGTGTGATCTCCTGCGAACCGCATTTGGGGCACTGGCTGGGCTCGCCGGCACTGGCAAATTCTGCACCGCAACCAGAGCAGTACCAGATGGGAATGCGGTGGCCCCACCAGAGCTGTCTGGAAATACACCAATCCCTGAGGTTGCGCATCCAGTGCAGGTAGTGTTTGGCAAACCGCTCAGGGATGAAGCGAACCTCGCCGTTCTCCACCGCGGCGATGGCGGGCTTGGCCAGCTCATCCATTTTCACAAACCACTGCTTGGAAACCAAGGGCTCCACCACCGTATCGCAGCGATAGCAGTGGCCCACGGCATGTTCGTGGTCCTCGATCTTCACCAGGAGGCCCAGCTGTTCCAGATCCCGGATGATCTGCTCACGGGCCTGGTAGCGATCTAGGCCGGCATACCTGCCCGCCTCTTCGGTCATGGCGGCACCCTGGCCGATCACCTGCACCTGCTGCAAGCCGTGGCGCATCCCAATTTCAAAGTCGTTGGGGTCATGGGCGGGAGTGATCTTCACCACGCCAGTGCCGAACTCCATATCCACGTAGTCGTCGGCAATGATGGGCACTTCCCGGTCCACCAAGGGAACCACGGCCGTCTTGCCGATCAAATGACTGTAGCGCTCGTCTTCAGGGTGCACTGCCACCGCGGTATCGCCTAACATGGTCTCGGGCCGGGTGGTGGCGATCTGCAGATAGCCGCTGCCGTCGCTCAGCGGGTACTTGATGTGATATAGTTTACCTGCACCCTCTTGGTGTTCCACTTCGATGTCGGAAAGGGTGGTGGAACACTCTGGGCACCAGTTCACGATGTAGTTGCCCCGGTAGATCCAGCCCTTTTCATAGAGGCGCACGAAAACCTCCCGCACCGCCTTGGAGCAGCCCTCGTCCATGGTAAAGCGCTCCCGGTCCCAATCTAGGGAGGCCCCCAACCTCTTCAGCTGCTGAAGGATCCGGCTGCCGTATCTCTCCTTCCAAGCCCAGGTGCGGCGGAGGAACTCTTCCCGGCCCACGTCATGGCGGGTCTTCCCCTCAGTCTTGCGGATGTTCTCTTCCACCTTGGCCTGCGTGGCAATGCCCGCGTGGTCTGTCCCCGGGATCCAGACCGTGTTAAATCCCTGCATGCGCCGCCAGCGCACCAGAATATCCTGGAGTGTGTTGTCCAGGGCATGTCCGATATGGAGCTCTCCTGTGACGTTGGGCGGCGGAATGACAATGCTGAAAGGCCGTTTCTCTGCATCCACCTCAGCATGGAAGTAGCCGTTCTCTTCCCAATATGCATACCACTTGCTCTCAGCTTTCTTTGGATCGTAGGTTTTTTCCATTGCCATCGTGATCAGCCCTCCTCAAAATAAAAAACCCTTCGCCTGGCTAAGGACGAAGAGTCTTTCTCGCGGTACCACCTTAGTTCCCCCCAGCTAGCCGGGGAGCCCTCGTTGGAGGTTATAACGGAACCACCGTCTTAAGCTACTAAACTTCACCTAAGAAGCTCCGGGGCGACTTCCACGGCCACTTCCTTAGAAAGCTTCCACCACTAGGCTTTCCTCTCTGCAAGGGTTAGCTGTGTACTCCTCCCCATCAACGCACCTATCTCAGTTTAGCTCATCATACAATGTGTCTCTTTGGATGTCAAGTACCAGACTTCTCGCGGCATTTGGCGCAAATCCCAAAAAAGCGCAGGCAGTGATCTGTCACCCTAAACCCCGTCTCTTGATCAATGCGTTCTTCGATGGCTTCCAACAGATCGCTGTGGAACTCACCGATGTAACCGCACTGCTTGCAGATGAGGTGATGGTGGTAATGCTCCTCCTCATCACCCAGCTTAATCTCGTAGCGGCTCTGGCCATCACCGTAATCAAAGCGGTGCACAATCCCCAGCTTCTCCAGGATCTCCAGGTTCCGGTACACAGTGGCCAGCCCTATTTCACTGTGGAGCTCTTTTGTGTGCATGTAGATTTCTTCGGCAGAAAGATGGTCTTCGGCATTGGCTATGAGCACGTCCAAGACGGCCTTCCTTTGGGGAGTAAGCCGGTAGGACTCCTCCTCCAGCTTAGCCCTTACCCAATCCTTCAACATGCCTCCACCCCCTGTTAACCAAAGCGCCAGTAAAAGAACTTAACCATGAGCAGTCCCACTCCCATGAGCGATGCCAGATACACGAGCCAGGACCGCCAGCCGCGCAAATGCCTGCGGCGCCGCACATCGGTGAAGGGCGACTGCATGAACAAAAAGAGCCAAATCAAGCCGAACACCACAAAGGCTAAGGTGTACAGCCAGGGCAGGGCAGACTCGCCGGCCACTTCCTTAAACGGCATCAAAAGGCGTTGAGCCAGTGCAGAGAGGGCCAGGTAACCAAGGAACAGCTGCCCATCGTAGCGCAGATTGCGCCTCATCCTCCAGAGGAAGGAAAAAACGCCATAGTAGAGCAAGGCCGCGTACAAAGGGAGCGGGTGGAGGCTGAACTCGCCCAAACTCACGCCCCAGGGGCTGGTGGTCTCCCTGCCCAGCACGGTGGATCCCAAATAGGCCAGGGACTGCATGAGTGCTGCCGCGGGAGTCAGGGCGTCCAAGAAGGCGGCCGGATTGGGAGGATATCTCCAAAGAAAATAGACGGTATACACTCCCACTGCCACCAGGCCAGCGTATTCGTGCAGCTGAACGCCGCTGAACAACACCCAGGGATAAAGAAGCACACGCCAGCCGTGCACCTGATAGACGCAGCCGATGCGGCCCGCGAGGATGAAAACCAGGGTCGCCTGGACAATGAAGTGAAAGACAAAATCTGCACCGATGCCTTTGCGTTTCCCTTCCCTCTGCGCTAAGTAGGAGCCGATCAACAAGCCCAGCCCCAGCATGGCACCGTAAGAGTAGACGGGAAGGTTAGCAAAGAAAAACAGAACATTCTCCATAGATACTCCTGCCCTTCACTGCTTGTATTCCCTCCAGCGGGCAAAACTCCTCCCGTTTTCCAGTTTTTCCAAAGACCACTCCGCTCCCGTTAGTCTGCCTTTCCCAGCACCTCCCGGAGCAGCTCATTCACCAACTTGGGATCAGCCTTACCTTCGGCAGCCCGCATCACCTGGCCAACGAAAAAGCCCCACAGCTTTTCCTCTCCAGCCCTGTAGCGGGCTACCAGATCCCCATTGGCAGCCAGGACCTCTTGTACAACCGCTCCCAGCTGGGAGGAGTCCCTGAGCACTTCCCAGCCTTTCTCCCGCACGATCTCCCTGGGCGACAGGGGCGAGCGGAACAGCTCCTCCAGCACCGCTTTGCTCCGGTTCTGGGTGATCAGCCCTTCCTGTAAAATGGTCAAAAGTTCAGCGATGCGCTGCGGCGCCAAGTGCCCGTGTTCCCTGGCCAGACGGGCATAGTCACCCATGAGCAGGTTGACGAGCGCCGTATTGTCCTCTCCAGCCGCGGCGAGCTCCAGGAAAAGCTGGCCAAAGTCCGGGTAGTTCACCAAGAAAGTGGCTTCGTAGCGGGACAGCCCAAAGTCCCTTTCCAGGCGATGGAGGCGCTCCAGGGGCAGCTCAGGCAGGGTATCCTTTATCTGGGCCACCCAGGCCGGATCCAGGCGCAGGGGCGGCAGATCAGGATCGGGGAAATACCTGTAGTCGGGGGCGTCTCCCTTGGAGCGCATGGGCATAGTCTTGCCGCTGCGCTCATCCCACGTTCTGCTTTCCTGCTTAATTTTTCCACCCCTATCCAGCACCATACCCTGGCGGGAAACCTCATACTCCAGAGCCCTCTCCAGAGCCCGGAAGGAGTTGAGGTTCTTGATCTCCACCTTGGTGCCCAAAACCATACTGCCCTCTGGTTTCAGAGAGATGTTGGCATCACAGCGCAGGGAACCCTCTTCCATCTTCGTATCCGAAACGCCAATGCAGCGCATGAGCAGCCTGAGCTGCTCCAAAAAGAGGCGCGCCTGGCGGGGGCTGGTGATATCAGGTGCCGTGACAATCTCGATGAGGGGAATGCCGGCCCGATTGTAATCCACCAGGGAATACTCGGAATCCACAATACTGCCGCTGCTGTGGATCAGCTTGCCCGCCTCCTCCTCCAAGTGCAGGCGGGTGATGGCCGTTTTACACAGTTCATCGTCGATATAGTATTCCAAAAAGCCGTTGGTGCACAGGGGATAGGTGTCCTGGGTGATCTGGTACGCCTTGGGCAGGTCAGGGTAAAAATAGTTCTTCCTGTCGAACCTGCTGAAGCAGTGAACTTCGCAGTTTAGGGCCAAGCCTGCCTTCACCCCGTATTCCACAGCCTTTTCATTCACCACGGGCAGAGTCCCGGGCAGTCCGAGGCAGACCGGGCAGCACTGCGTATTGGGAGGCGCCCCAAAGGCAGTGGAGCAGCCGCACAGAAACTTGCTGTCCGTGAGCAGAGCCACATGGATCTCTAGACCGATGACAACATCATAGTTCACGCTGGGCCCCCCTCTCTACACTCTCTTCCACTACATGGGCCACCTGGAAGATGAGCTCTTCCCGGAAGTGATTGCCCATGATCTGCAGTCCCACGGGCAGACCCCTCGAATCATACCCGCAGGGCAGGCTCAAGGCGCAGATGCCGCTCAAATTCGCCGTGGCTGTGTACAAATCGGAAAGGTACATTTCCAGAGGACTGCGTTTCTCGCCGATTCGAAAAGCGGTGCTGGGGGTTGTGGGAGTGATGATCACATCCACCTCTTCAAATGCCCGGGCCACATCCTGCTTAATTAAGGTGCGCACCCGCTGCGCCTGTTCGTAATAGGCTTCATAGTGGCTGGCACTGAGTACGTAAGTGCCCAGCATGATCCGGCGCTTGACCTCTGGACCGAAACCCGCCCCCCTGCTCTTGGCAAACATGGTGTTGCTGTCTTCAGCTGCCACTCGCTCACCATAGCGCACGCCATCAAAGCGGGCTAGGCAGGAACTGGCTTCCGCAGTTACCAGAGTCAGGTAAGTGTCGATGGCATATTGGTTGGTGGCCAGGGAAATGGGCTGAAGCACTGCTCCCTGTTCTTCCAGCACCTGCAGGGAGCGGCGCACAGCCGCCTCCACTTCCGGCTGCAGGCCTGTA
Organism: uncultured Clostridia bacterium; assembly: GCA_900018335.1. Lineage (GTDB taxonomy): Bacteria > Bacillota > Limnochordia > Darwinibacteriales > Darwinibacteriaceae > DTU010. The sequence goes on from FIZK01000010.1 coordinate 31,660, forward strand.
CTGAAGAACTCCTCGGGCACCCCAACCCTCAGCCCCTGGACCACCTTTGGATCCCAAACGGGAACCTGAAAGGGGCTGGCCCCGGTTGAGGTGGCGTCCCTGGAGTCGGTTCCGGCAATGAGGGAGAACAAAACGGCAGCACCTTCCACCGTCCTGGCCATGGGGCCCACCTGATCCAACGAGGGAGCTAGAGCCACCACTCCGTAGCGGGAAACACGACCGTAAGTGGGTTTGAGTCCCACCACACCACAGAAAGAAGCCGGTTGGCGGATAGAGCCGCCTGTATCTGTCCCTAAAGACCACGGAGCCTGTTCTGCCGCGACCGCGGCCGCGGAGCCTCCAGAGGAGCCACCCGCCACCCGCTCCACATCGTGGGGGTTTCTAGTCACGCCGAAGGAGGAATACTCCGTGGAGGAGCCCATGGCGAACTCATCCAGGTTGGTCTTGCCCAAAATGGGGAGGCCCGCCTGCTTCACCCGCTCCACCACCGTGGCATCGTACAGCGGCGTATAATTCCGCAAAAAGCGTGACGCGCAGGTGGTGCGCAGCCCCTGCGTGGAGATGTTGTCCTTGATGGCCAAGGGAATTCCATCCCACGGAGACAGGGCCTCGCCCCGGGCGCGGCGCGCATCGGACTGGGCCGCTTGGGCCAAGGCTCCTTCCTCGTCCACGGTAATAAAGGCGTTGATGACCGGTTGGGTCTTTTTGATCTGCTCCAGACAGCGGCGGACCAACTCAGTGCTGGATACCTCGCCGGTTTGGAGCAGGTGCGCTAGTTTTCTCATTGCTGCTCCTCCACAATCCGGGGGACCTTGAAATAGCCATCCATGACCTCCGGCCCCGCGGCAAGCACAGCATCCTGGGGAAGGCTTTCGCCCACACGGTCGCTGCGCAAGGGCGAACTTACGGCCATGGCATGGCTGGTCCCTTCGATTCCGCTCACATCTACCTGCTGCAGTTTCCTGCCGGAAACCAGAAAGCTGTTCAGATCCTGCCAGTACAGATCGATCTCTTCCTCACTCAGCTCCAAGCGGGCCAGTTCCGCCATGCGGATCACTTCCTCACGCTTGATCAAGCTCAACACCTCTTTCCGCCAAGAAATCCAGCAGCTCCCCTTCTGACAGTATGGGAACCCCGAGCTCCACAGCCTTATCCAGCTTTGAGCCTCCCCCCGGGCCCGCCACCAGGAAGCTGGTGCGCCTGCTCACGCTGGAGGACACGGAGGCACCCAAGGAACGCAGAAACTCTTCGATTTCCGAACGGGTAAACCCTTCTAAACGGCCGGTTACCACAAAGGTCAGGCCGGCAAGAACGTCAGCCCTTTCCTGCGGCTCTGCTTCCGGGGCCAGGCCCAGATCTAAGAGCTCCTGCACCAAGGCCCGATTCTCAGGAACGGCAAAGAAGTCCAGGATGGACTGGGCGATCTTCTCGCCCACAGCAGGAATCTCCATGAGTTCCTCCCTGCCAAGCTGCATCAACCTCTGGAAACTGCCTGCAGCCTGGGCCACCTCCCTGGCAACTTCCTCGCCAACGAAGCGAATCCCCAAACCGTACAGCACCCGGGCCATGGGCTGGCGCTTGCTGGCGGCGATGGCGGTAATCAGGTTTTCCGCTGACTTCTCGCCGAAACGCTCCAGCTGCAGGAGATCATCTTTGGTGAGCTTGTAGAAGTCCGCGGGCGTGCGCACCAGTCCCGCACCAACCAGCTGCCCCACAATGGCGGGCCCCAAACCCTCAATGTCCAGGGCGCCCTTGGAGGCAAAATGGATCAGCCTTTCGCTGCGCTGGGCAGGGCACTGGTTGTTCACACAGCGCACCACGGCTTCCCCCGGCTCCCGGACAACTCTCTCTCCGCAGGACGGGCAGTGCTCCGGCATCTTAAAGATCACTTCACTGCCCTCGCGCCTTTCCGGCAGGGAGCGGACAATCTCGGGGATCACATCCCCGGCCTTCTGCAGCACCACGTAATCGCCGATGCGGATGTCCCTGTCTTTTACTATGTCCTCGTTGTGCAAAGTGGCCCGGCTCACAGTGGATCCCGCCACGGTGACGGGCTCCAGCTCGGCTAAGGGCGTGAGGGCCCCCGTGCGCCCCACCTGCACAATGATGCTGCGCACTCTGGTGATTACCTGCTCAGCAGGGAACTTGTAAGCAATAGCCCACCTGGGACTGCGCGCCGTGCTGCCCAAAGCACGCTGCAGGGCAAACTCGTTGACCTTGATCACGATCCCGTCGATCTCATAGGGCAGGGAACTCCGCCTTTCTTCCCAGGTGCGGATAAACTCCAGCACCTCAGGGAAGGTGCGGCAGATGCGGTAATGGGGGTTCACCTTCAGGCCCAAGCGGCGCAAGTACTCTAAGGCTTCCCCCTGCGTTTTCAGTTCGTCATGCAGCCGCGAGTCCACTGCAAAGAGGAAGATATCCAGGGGCCTTTGGGCGGTCAAGCGGGGATCGAGCTGCCTGAGGGAACCGGCCGCCGCATTGCGGGGATTGGCAAACACGCTTTCACCCTTGCGCTTGCGCTCCTCGTTGAAGGCCAGGAAGTCCTCCCGGTTGATAAACACTTCCCCACGCACGTTGATGGTCCTGGGCTCGTTGAGCCGCAGCGGCAGGGAACGGATGGTGCGCAGATTGGCGGTGACATCTTCGCCGGTGCGGCCATCGCCCCGGGTGGCTCCCTGCACGAAAACACCGTCTTGATAGTTCAGGGAAACGGAAAGGCCATCGATTTTAAGCTCACAGGCAAAAGTCACCGGCCGACCCGCCTGTTTCTCCACCCGCTCCTGGAAGGCTTCCAGCTCCTCCAGGGAAAAGGCATTACCTAAGCTGAGCAGCGGTTCGCCGTGGATCACTTCCTCAAATCCCAGGCTGGGCGCGTAGCCCACCCTCTGCGTGGGCGAATCAGCCGTAACGAGCTGGGGATACTTCTCTTCCAGCTCCATCAGCTCCCGCATGAGGGCATCGTACTGGGCATCTGAGATGATGGGATCATCTAGTACATAGTAGCGGTAGTCATGCTCCCTAATCTCCCTGCGCAGGTCCTCAATCCGTTTCTTAGCCTCTTCCACTGCAGGTGTTCCTCCCCTCTAAACTTTAGTGATGGGGGCCAGATGAGCCATGACCTTCTTAAGTCCCTGATTGGGAAAGGCGATGGTCAAAAGCAAGTCTCCCCCTGAATCACTCACGGCCACGACCATGCCGCGGCCCCAGATCTTATGCTCCACTTTATCCCCCACACCATATTCTGCCCCGGCGCCGCGAGCGGGCCTGGCAGGAGCAGTGGTCATGCGGGGAAGGCTCGGGACGCCAGCTCCCTTTTCCTCCAGATACTGGGGATCGATCTCCCCTACGAAGCTGGAGACTGCGTTGAGGCGGGTGGCCCCAAACAGGGTGCGCTGCCCGGCGCAGGTCAAGAACAGGCGCTCCTGGGCCCTGGTCATGGCCACGTACATGAGGCGCCTTTCCTCCTCCAGCTGCCCAGCTTCCTCCGCGGAACGAGCATGGGGAAAGAGCCCTTCTTCCAAACCCACAATGAACACAACGGGAAACTCCAGCCCTTTGGAGGCGTGGACCGTCATCATGCTCACGGCATCGGCTTCCGCATCATAGGTATCCACATCGCTGATCAGGGCCACATACTCCAAGAGGGTTCCCAGATCCTCGAACTGCTGGGCCAGGGAGAGGAACTCCTTCAGGTTCTCTAAGCGCTCTTGGGCATCGCGGTCGCGCTGGGCCTGCAGCTCCCCTAAATACCCGCTCTCTTCCAGGACAGCCGTGACCAGTTCTGTGACGGTCAGCTCATCTAGCCGGCTGTGCCAACCGTCCACCAGTTCCTTAAAGCCCTGCAGTGCCCTGACCGCTTTGCCACCGAGGCCGTCCACGCCATCCAGGTAGGAAAGGGCGCTGAAGAGGCTGATCCCAAACTGCTGGGCGTACGCGGTCAGGCGGGTTATGGTTACGTCGCCGATGCCCCGGCGGGGGGTGTTCACGACGCGCAGAAAACTGATGTCGTTGTGGGGATTGTGGACCAAACGCAGATAGGCCATGAGATCTTTGATCTCCTTGCGATCATAAAAACGCAAGCCAGCGATGATGCGGTAAGGGACGCCGCTGCGCATGAATTCTTCCTCCAGCACCCGAGAAAGGGCGTGGGTCCGGTACAAGATGGCCACATCCCGAAACGCCCGGCCGTCCCTTTTCTGCAGCTCCCGGATGGCCTCCGCTGTAAAGCGGGCTTCTTCCCATTCCGTGGCCCCCTGGAAAAACACCACCTTATCGCCTTCCGCCCGCTTAGTCCACAAACGTTTTTCTTTCCGCTCCGTGTTATTCTTGATCACGGAGTTGGCAGCGCCTAAGATGTTCTGCGTGGAGCGGTAATTCTCCTCGAGCTTGACCACAGTCGCCCCGGGGAAATCCCGCTCAAACTCCAGGATATTGCGAATATCCGCCCCCCTAAAGGCGTAGATGCTCTGATCTTCATCACCCACAACGCAGATGTTACCCGTACGCTGGGCCAGCATGTGGACGAGCACATACTGCGCCTTGTTGGTGTCCTGATACTCGTCCACCAGGATGTGGTCAAAACGCTCCTGATACTTGCGCTTCACCTCGGGATGTCTTTGGAACATACGCACCACAGCCATGATCAAGTCGTCAAAGTCCAGGGCGTTGCTGGCCATGAGCTTCTCCTGGTACTTGGCATACACTTTGGCCACGATTTGCTCCCAATAATCCCCGCCCGCGGGGTATTCCTCAGGCGTAATCAGCTCATCCTTGGCCCGGCTGATGGCCCCCAGGAGCCCCCTGGGCGGAATGCGCTGGGGATCCAGATTCAGCTCCTTGCACACTTCCCGGATCACAGCCAGCTGCTCACCTTCGTCGAAAATCTGGAAGCCCGGCCCATAACCAGCATAAGCCGCCTCCGAACGCAGAATGCGCACGCAGAGGGAATGGAAGGTGCCCATCACCACCTGTCCGGCACTGGGCCCAATTAGGGTGTGCAGGCGGTCGCGCATCTCCTGGGCGGCCTTGTTGGTGAAGGTGACCGCGGCGATCCTGTACGGAGGAATATGGTGAGCCTTAATCAAATGGGCAATCCGGGTGGTGAGCACCCTGGTCTTGCCACTGCCGGCGCCGGCCACCACCAAAAGTGGGCCTTCTACGGTTGTCACTGCCAGTTCTTGGTTGGGGTTTAGGTTCTGCAAATAGTCCATCTTCATCTCCTTAAGCAAAAAACCTTCCTGTCCAGAACAGTTTTTCCAGCGGTTCCCTGCAGGTCAGCACGGCTTCAGGGAGAAGTAGGACCTGCAGAAAATACCGACAAAAATGGAAGGAAGGAACAGTAAAGTTGCGGCAGTTATCTATGCTCTCAATCATTCTTCTTGTTGCCATAATTCTCGGAGGGTGCCTCAATGCCCTTCCGCCGACTGGCGACCCCAGCAGTCCACCGACCGGCGGTGCCAAAGCCTCCCTCACGGGAACAGTCCAGGATGCCCGCTCGGGGTTGAAGCTGTGGGACGGGCAGGCAACCCTCACCCGTTCTGGCGGACCCAGTCACAGTACCTCCATCAAGGGGGGCGTGTTTGAGTTCCAAAACCTCGCACCTGGTACTTACACCCTCACCATCAATGCGCTGCATTACAAACAGCTCCAAAAACAGGTGGTGGTCACGGGCGCGAACATAACCATCTCTGAAAAACTGACGCCGATCTTCTCCGCCGCTGAGCTGGATCTCCTGGCCCGCCTGGTCCATGCGGAAGCCAAGGGTGAAAGCTACGAAGGCCAGGTGGCAGTGGCAGCCACTGTGCTCAACCGCCTGGTGCATCCCGATTACCCCAACAGCCTGGAAGGCGTAATCTACCAGGTAATCGTCTCAGGCGGCAGACGGTACTATCAATACGAGCCGGTATTGAACGGCGCCATCAAAAGCCCGGCCAGCCAGACGGCGAAGGATGCCGTGGCCGATGCCCTGGCGGGCTGGGACCCCAGCAGGGGCGCCACGGGGTTCTTCGCCCCAGCTAAGGTAGGGTCAGGTTCCTGGGTGTGGACCAGGACTCCCACCGTTACAATTGGCAACCACCGCTTTTTCAAGTGAGCGCAAAAACACCTCCCACTCGCGGGAGGTGTCTTCTCGTCCGGAGAAGTCTCTGGAGGAGAAGCTCTCCGCCTGGGGAGTCTAGTTGCCCGACAGGCTGGAGCGGCCCAGGAGCTCTTCCCAGATCGCCTCTAAGTTAATGCGCCTGAAGACTAAGAGCACTAAGAGGTGATAGAGGAGATCGCTCACCTCGTAAACCAGCTCTTCGTCTTCTTGGTTTTTCCCGGCGATAATCACTTCGGTTGCTTCTTCTCCAAAAGCCTTCAGTATTTTGTCCAGGCCGTTATCCATCAGGTAGTTGGTATACGAACCTACCTTAGGCGAACGCCTGCGGTCTTCTATGTTGGCATACAGCCAGGAGAGGGCTTCCCGCTGCGGGAGAAGATCACTCTGGTCAGGGCCATCGGACATAATCAGGTTATGAAAACAAGTGTAAGACTCTCCATCATCATCACAGGCACCGTGGCCGTGCTGGTCCACGATGATTAAAACCGTATCCCGATCGCAGTCTGCCGTAATGCGCCGCACTTTTTGGACATTCCCTGATTCAGCACCCTTTTTCCAAACCTGTTTTCGTTTGCGGCTGTAAAACCAGGTCTCTCCTGTCTGCAGCGTCTTGTTGAACGCTTCCTCGTTCATGTACGCCATCATCAGAACCCTTCCTTGGGTATCCTGAATAATGGCTGGCACTAGACCGTTCTCGTCGTACTTAATCATAACCTCACCCCCAATCCTATTCCCACTCGATGGTGGCCGGCGGCTTTGGACTGATGTCATAAACCACCCTGCCAACCCCTTGAACTTCCCCCAGCACACGCGCACTTATGCCGGCCAGTAGGTCGTGGGGGACGCGCACCCAATCGGCACTCATACCATCCCTGCTCTCCACAAAGCGCAGGCCGACCACGTAATCATAGGTCCTTCCGCCTCGCTGCACCCCAACGCTGCGCACGTTGGTGAGCACTACAGCGGCCTGCCAAATCTTGTCATACCATCCTGCCCGGCGGAGTTCCTCCATAACAATGGCATCCGCTTTCCTCAAGATGTCCAGCTTCTCCCGGGTCACGGCCCCCAGAACACGGATGGCCAAGCCCGGCCCCGGGAAGGGGTGCCTCCACAGGATTTCCTTGGGCAGCTGCAGCTTTTCGCCAAGCTGGCGCACCTCATCTTTAAAGAGCACGGCCAGCGGCTCAACAAGTTCAAAACGCAGGTCTTCGGGCAGTCCTCCCACATTGTGGTGGGATTTCACCAGGGTGCCCGGCCCCACACCGCTTTCCAGCACATCGGGGTAGACGGTCCCCTGCACCAAGAACGCCGCATCGCCCAGCTTGGCCGCCTCTTCCTCAAACACCCTAATAAACTCTATGCCTATGATCCTGCGTTTTTGCTCTGGATCCTCGATTCCCTCCAGCTTGCTCAAGAAACGGTCCTGGGCCTGCACGTGGACTAGGGGAATGCCGAAGCCCTCCCTAAAGGTTGCCACGATCTGTTCACTCTCGCCTGCCCGCATAAACCCGTGGTCCACGAAGATACAGGTGAGCTGTTCGCCCACGGCGCGATGGGCCAGGACGGCAGCCACGGCAGAATCCACACCTCCGCTCAACCCGCAGATAGCTCGGGCGCTCCCCACCTGGGCGCGGATTTTGTCCACCGCCTCAGTCAGGAAACGGTCCATGCTCCAATCCCGTTCACTGCCGCAGGCCTCCGACAAAAAAGAGTCCAGCCTGGAATCGGGGGGAAACTCCTCACCCAGCTGCAGCATGGGCACGGACAGCTTGGAAAGGAGTTCGTCTAAGCGCGGAGAAACCATCCCCGTGACAATGATCCCGTCAGGCTCGGGCCCCTGCAGCACCTGAACCGCGGCAGAACCAGGGACGATTTCGCTGAAAACACCCAACTTGCGCACTTGCCTAGCTACATCCTGGGCATGTAGAGAGCCGCCATCAACTACTAAGATCCGCTTCAACAAGCAACCCTCCGCCTCAATTCTCGAGCACACCCACGTAGGGCAGTTCCCTATGCTTATGATTGTAATCTAAGCCGTATCCTATAACAAACTCATCGGGTATGGTGAAACCAACGTAGTCAGGGGTGAACTCGGTCCGCCTCCGCTCAGGCTTGTCAAGGAGCACGGCGGTCTTTAAAGTGGCAGGATTGCGCGACTGCAGCAGCTGATGGAGGTAAGACAAAGTGAGCCCGGAGTCAATAATATCTTCCACAATGAGCACGTGCTTGCCTTCAATGGGCTGGTCCAGATCTTTGAGCAGCTGAACCACCCCCGAGGTTTCGGTGGCCTGGCCGTAGCTGGAAATGGCCATGAAGTCCACTTCCAAAGGCACGGAAATCTGCCTGATTAAGTCGCTCATGAACACCACAGCACCTTTGAGAATGCCGATCACCAGAAGGTCTCTGCCCTGGTAATCCCCGCTGATCTCCCGCCCCAGCTCCTGCACCCGTTGTGCAATTTCTTCTGCGCTGATCAGAACCTTCACTCGCAACCCTATCCCACCTGTTGACGATTTTCGTACTAGTATTTTCGCCACCTCGGACCTGATCCCTTGTAAATCCAGTGTTAACTTAAAAAGACCCCGCCTGTGCAGGCGGAGTCTTTGAGTCGTTTGCTTACAGCTTACATCATACCCATGTTGCCCATGTTGGCAGCGGCTGGGTTAGGATTCTCCTCAGGTTTGTCTACCAGCAGGACCTCGGTGGTGAGGATCATGGCGCCGATAGAGGCTGCGTTCTGCAGAGCACTCCTGGTGACCATGGCCGGGTCGATGATGCCCCGCTCAACCATGTCCACATACTCCTCGGTGAGTACATCGAAGCCTACGCCCTTGGGCGAGCTCTTCACCTTCTCCACAACTACGGCCCCTTCCAGGCCTGCGTTGTTCACGATCATCTTCAAGGGCTCAGCCAAGATACGGCGGATGATGTTCACACCGGTGGCCTCGTCGCCTTGCAGCTCCAGGCCATCCAGGGCACCGATGGCGTCAACCAGCATGGTTCCGCCGCCTGCCACAATGCCTTCCTCCACGGCTGCACGGGTGGCCGACAGGGCGTCTTCGATGCGGTGCTTCTTCTCTTTGAGTTCGGTTTCAGTGGGGGCACCAACTTGAATCACCGCTACGCCGCCGGACAGCTTAGCCAAGCGCTCCTGGAGCTTCTCCCTGTCGTAGTCGGAGGTGGACTCTTCGATCTCGGCGCGGATCTGGTTAATGCGTCCTTGAATGGCGTCGGCCGTGCCCTTGCCATCCACGATGGTGGTCTCTTCCTTGGTTACGATTACCTGACGGGCTTGACCCAGCATATCCAGGGTTACATTCTCCAGCTTGATACCCAGATCTTCGCTGGCCACCTGTCCACCGGTTACCACGGCGATATCTTCCAGCATGGCCTTGCGGCGATCGCCAAAGCCGGGAGCCTTAACGGCGGCAACACTCAGGGTACCCCGCAGTTTGTTCAGGACCAGCGTGGCCAGGGCTTCTCCTTCCACATCTTCAGCAATGATCAGGAGAGGCTTGCCCATCTGCATGGTCTTCTCCAGCACAGGCAGGAGGTCAGCCACGGCGCTGATCTTGCGGTCAGTAATCAGGATATAGGCATCTTCCAGGACGGCTTCCATGCGGTCGGTGTCAGTGACCATGTAGTGGGAGATGTAGCCCCGGTCAAACTGCATACCTTCCACAACTTCCAGGGTGGTCCCGATGGTGTTGGACTCTTCTACAGTAATGACTCCGTCTTTGCCCACCTTTTCCATGGCGTCAGCGATGAGGTCGCCGATCTGCTTGTCGCCAGCGGAAATGGACGCTACCTGGGAAATGGCTTCCCTGGTCTCGATGGGCTTGGCAGTTGCCTTAATCTCGGCTACGACAGCTTCCACTGCCTGCTCAATACCGCGCTTTAGGAAAATGGGGTTAGCGCCGGCTGCCACGTTTCTCAAGCCTTCGCGTACGATGGCCTGGGCCAGAACGGTGGCTGTAGTGGTACCGTCACCAGCGATATCGTTGGTCTTAGTGGCTACTTCCTTCACGAGCTGGGCACCGAGGTTCTCAAAGCGATCCTCAAGCTCGATCTCGCGGGCGATGGTCACACCGTCGTTGGTAATAGTTGGAGAACCATAGGATTTCTCAATGACAACATTGCGTCCCTTGGGACCCAGTGTTATCTTCACGGCATCTGCCAGAGTGTTTACACCATGCTCCAGCTTTTTCCGGGCATCTTCCCGAAAGAGCAGTTCTTTAGCCATGCATCTTCACCTTCCTCGTTATAGTTATTCTACAATTGCCAGCAGGTCAGATTCCCTGAGAATGAGCAGCTCTTCGCCCTTGTACTTGATCTCTGTCCCAGCATACTTGGCAAACAAAACGGTGTCGCCCTCTTTTACGCTCATGGGCAGCAGCTTGCCGTCGTCGCTGTATTTCCCAGGGCCTACCGCCAGGACTTTACCCTGCTGCGGCTTTTCTTTGGCTGTGTCTGGCAAGACGATGCCGCTGGCAGTTTTCTCTTCTGCCTCCACAACCTTGAGAACAATGCGATCTCCTAATGGCTTAATGTTCAAGTGTGTGTACCCCCTTTGTATCCTCTTGTTAGCACTCCTTGTCAGTGAGTGCTAAATCTATACCATATGTTAATCAACCGCACCAGTTTTTGCAAACCGTCCCATCTGGCACAAATGGGCTTTTCTGGCCAAAATGGGGCTGTTTTCTAAAATAGCTCTCGAAAGCTAGCGTTCTCGTGCCAAGGCGCCCCATCCCGTTTCCTGGTCCCAAAGCACAACCCCCTGCGAGACACTGCATTCCAGGCAGAAGTGGAGATCATCCCACAGGCCCAAAGCCTGCAGGCGCCTGCCGTGGGCGCTGTGCGCCAGCTCCTCCAGGGGAACATGCTCATGAAGCAGCATGGCCGCCTGGGCCCCGTCACCGTACTCCCCGGCCTGCAGAAGCTTGGCCATGAGCCCGGCGCACCAGGTGTCCTCCAAGGAGAACTTACCTTCTAAGCCGGCGGGCAGGAACAGCACATCCCGGCCCTGCCCCTTGAGGTAGTCCGCCACGGCCTGGGCGGAGCGCAGGCAGGCTAACACCACGGCATCTGCCCCGCGGGCAGCCTGCACCGCCTTGGTGCCGTTTGTTGTGGAAAAGACCAGCTCGCCCCCTGCGTAGTTCTTTCCGTAGTGCTCCAGGGGTGAATTGCCAAAATCAAAGCCGGGGACCTGCAGCGCATTCCTTTCCCCGGCCAGCAGCAGCTCAGGATGGGACTTTTTCAGGCTCAGGGCCTCCTCCACCCCGTCCACGGGAAAAAACCTCTCCATGCCGGCTTCTAAGGCAGTGAGGATTGTGGTGGTAAACCGGAACACATCGATGACTACGCACACCCAGCCAGCCAGCTGGTGGTGTACCACCTCTTCGGGACTTAGTATAACTTCAACGCGCACGAATATCCCCCTCAATCATCGCCCAGGCGCAGGTTGGCCACGGCGTTCAGGGAGTAGTCGCTGCGCTGGCCGGCAAGGTAGCGGAAATACCCAGCGCTGCCGATCATGGCCGCATTATCGGTGCACAAATGCACAGGGGGATAGAGCAGCTCTTTGCCCCTGGCCGCCGCTTCCGCCGCCACATGCTCCCTAAACGTCTTGTTGGCCGCCACACCGCCGGAGAGGATCACCTGATCCACTCCGTAAGCCTGGGCAGCCGCCATCAGCTTCTGGGTGAGGACATCGATGATCGCCCACTGAAAACTGGCGGCAAAATCCGCCAGGGGCACCTCCTGCCGTTTCTGCTTGGCTTCATTCAAGTAGTTCAAAGCCGCGGTCTTCAGCCCGCTGAAGGAGAAATCAAAGCTCTCTCCGTCCAAAAGTCCCCGGGGGAAAGCTATGGCCTCCTTGTTGCCACCCTGGGCCAGCCGCTCAATCTGAGGGCCTCCGGGGTAGGGCAGGCCCAGAACCCTGGCCACCTTGTCAAAGGCTTCGCCGGCAGCATCATCCCGGGTGCGCCCCAAGATCTCATATTCCCCTAAACGGGGAATCAACAGCAGATCTGTATGCCCCCCGGAAACGGTGAGACAGACCAGGGGCGGCTTGATCTCCTGGCCGGTTAAGAAGTTGGCGTAAATGTGCCCTTCAATATGATTGACCCCAACTAAGGGTTTGTCCGCGGCAAAGGCGAGCGCCTTGGCTGCGGCCACGCCCACCAGGAGGCTGCCCACCAGGCCTGGCCCGTAGGTGACGGCAATCACCTCGATCTCATCCAGGCCCACCTGCGCCTGCTGCAGTGCTTCCTGGATAACGGGAAAGACGGCCTCAATATGGTGGCGGGAGGCTATCTCAGGCACCACCCCGCCGTACTTTTGATGAATATCAATCTGGGACAAAACCACGTTGGACAGAATCTCCCTGCCGCCTTTGATCACGGCAGCCGCTGTCTCATCGCAGCTGGTTTCAATTCCCAGTGTCAGTCCGCTCTTCACCCAATTCCCTCCACATGATCAACGCATCTTCTTTATCGTCCTGGTAGTATTCCCGGCGAATGCCCCTGGGCTCAAAGCCGAGCTCGGTGTAGAGCGCCTGGGCCCCGGTATTGGACACCCGCACTTCCAAGGTCATGGCCACAACTCCGCGCCCCAGAGCATATCTGGTCAGTTCACCCAGAAGGCCGCGGCCGATTCCCCTCCGGCGATAGGCTGGCTCAACCGCGATGTTGGTGATGTGGCCTTCGTCGAGGATGATCCACATTCCAGCATAACCCACAATGCGCTCGTCCACAACCGCCACGATGTAAATGGCGGCGTCGTTGCGGGTCAGCTCGCTGAGGAAGATGTTCTTGGACCAGGGGTTCGGGAAGCTCCTGCGCTCCACCAGGTGTACTTGGGGAATATCCGCAACAGTCATGGGGCGATAGGTTACTGTTTGTCCTGCCACTTCCGCTCCGCCTCCGTCAAACGCATGTAAGTGGGATTCACGGCAACGGCATCGCCCTCTTCGCCAGCTAAATAGCGCTGGTAGCCCAGGTGCGCGGCGGCACTGGGCCGGAGCAGGCTGAGGGCCGGCGGCGCAAAGACCGCGCTGGAAAGGGCAGCCTCAATCTCCTGCCGGTAGCTCACAGCTCCATCGCCCACAAACAAGAACTGGGCAGCGGATCGGGATCCGCACCAGCCCAGTACCTCATCCAGACTGCCGTGGCCCGCTTCAGTGAGCCCGCTCCCCCCCTGGAAGGCCTGCCAGAAGGCGGATCTGCGGCGGGCATCGATGAGCGCCACCACGATGCCTGGAAACACCTTGAACTGCCAGCCAAAGGCCTCTAAGGTGGTTACTCCCACCAGGGGAATGCCCAGGGCGTAACCGAAGCCCTTGGCCGTGGCCAGGCCAATGCGCAGCCCTGTGAACGAACCCGGGCCCGTGACCACGCTGATCAGCCCAACTTCTTCCAGTTTGATCCGGGCATGGCCCAGCAGCTCGTCCACAGCTGGAATCAACCGCTCCGAATGGGTGGTACGGATATTGAGTATGGATTCACCGACCAGTTCTTCGTCTTTGAGCAGCGCCGCGCCTCCAGTCATGGTCGATGTATCAATGCCTAGGATGTACACCGAGACGCCTCCTTACCTGCTCTGCAATTTCCCGGCCGCGGTCCCCGCAGCCGCTGAAAGTAAGTTTCCGGCCCTGGGACCCCGCTTTTTCCAGGACAATGTCCAAACGCTCCTCGGGCAGCTGCTCGCGGAACAGATCTCCCCATTCCACGACTGTGATGCCCGAGCCGTAGAAGTAATCCTGGTAGCCTATATTCTCCAGCTCCAGTTCATCCTGGAGGCGGTAAAAATCAAAATGATAAAGCAGCCCGCCTTTTCCCATGTACTCGTTGATTATGGAAAAGGTTGGGCTGGTCACCATTTCTGCCGGAATACCCAGTGCCGCAGCCAATCCCTTGACAAAAAGGGTCTTGCCGGCGCCCAGCTCTCCGTTGAGGTTGAGCAGATCGCCAGGACGCAGCAGTTCCCCCACGGCCTCGGCGATGCGCATGGTCTCTTCCGGGCTGTGCGATGCGATTTCCAACAAGTCTCTTCCTCCCTGAGCATGCCGATAGGGGGAGCAGAGGCTCCCCCTCAAGCTTAGTGTTCCACCACCAACTGGCCGTGGATCCACACTTTTTCCACCCGGGATTGAACGGCGAGGGGATCGCCATCCCAGAGCACCAAATCGGCCATCTTGCCCACTTCGATGGAACCGTAGCGGTCTGCAATCCCCATGATGGTGGCTGGGTTGATGGTGATGGCCTTCAGAGCTTCTTCGTAGGGCAGCCCAGCTTTCACGGCCTGGGCCGCGGCGATGGGAAGATACCCCACGGGAATTACTGGGTGGTCCATGGTGATGGCGATGGGAACGCCGCCCTCCCACAAAACCCTCAAGGTCTCCCAGGAAAGTTCCTTCAGCTCCACCTTGGAGCGGTTAGACAGGGTTGGCCCCACCAGGGCCCATACCCCCGCTTCCCTCAGCTCATCCACGATTTTGTGGCCTTCGGTGCAGTGTTCAATGCTGATATCCAGGTTGAACTCCCTGGCGATGCGCAGCGCGGTCATAATATCATCGGCTCGGTGGGCATGGGCCCTTACCGGGAGCTCGCGCTTGAGCACCCTGGCCAGCACCTCCAGGCGCAGATCACGATCGGGCGCTTTGTCCGGATCGTCTTTAGCTTTCTCCAATTTGGCTAAGTAATTCTGGGCCTTAACCAACTGCTCCCGCAGGATGGCCGCGGTGGCCATGCGGGTAGAGGGTGCTTTCTTCTGGTTGGAGTATACCCGCTTCGGGTTTTCACCAAAGGCGACTTTTAAACCGCCGTCTTCCTTGATAATCATCTCTTCCACGGTATTGCCATATAGGTGCACCACCACACCCTGCCCGCCAATGACGTTGGCGCTGCCGGGCAGGACGCACATGGCCGTAACCCCGGCCTGCAGTGCTTCGGCAATGCCCTCTTCGTGGGGGTTGATGCCGTCCAGAACCCTAAGATGCGGCGTGACGGGATCGGTGGCCTCGTTGCCATCGGAACCTTCCCAACCCAGGCCTTCCTCCCAGGCACCGGCGTGTCCGTGGGCGTCCATGAGACCAGGGGTCAAAACTTTGCCGGCGGCATCAATGACCTCGGCTTCGGGTGGAATGTCCACCTGACCGACGGCGGCAATTGTCCCCTCAGCATCAATGAGCACGCTGCCTCCTTGAATGCCGTTGGTTATGGTGTACAGCTTCGCGTTCTTAATTACTAGCAAATTCTCGCCTCCTCATAATGCACATGCTTTTCATGTTCACCGCAGAAGACGAGAATCCTGCCTTAGGTACCTACTGCACTGCAGCCGCCTGCACAAAATGCCTAAAGATTGCCTGGGCAGCCAAGCAGCGTTCTGCCATGAGTTCGGGATGCCACTGTACTCCCAGGACGAAGCGGTGCCTAGTGCTTTCCACAGCTTCCACGATGCCATCTGGTGCCGTGGCTGAGATCCTCAGCCCCTGGCCCACCTGCCTGATGGCCTGATGATGGAAGGAGTTTACCCGCAGGCCGCCGCTGCCCAAAATGCCGCTGAGCAGTGTGGAAGGCTGCACATCTACGTCATGGGTGCCGTACCAGCCCGGTGCCTGCTGCCTATGCTTCAGGGCACCGTTAACCTCAGCGGGGATATCCTGGAT
Organism: uncultured Clostridia bacterium; assembly: GCA_900018335.1. GTDB lineage: Bacteria > Bacillota > Limnochordia > Darwinibacteriales > Darwinibacteriaceae > DTU010. Next base: position 47,427 of record FIZK01000010.1, read on the forward strand.
TAGACTGCCCCCAAGGGAGACGTTGAGGACCTGAATCCCCCTGCAGATGGCCAAAAGGGGCAGATCGTGCTCTAGAGCGAAGGCGGTGACAGCCAGATCCAGTTCATCCCGGAGGGGACTGATCTCGCCGCAGCCCTCTTTGGGCTGCTCTCCGTAGCGAATGGGGTCCACATCCACGCCGCCGGTGAGGACCACTCCCTGCACCGAGGAAAGGATGGCACCAAGCTGTTCCGCTTGCTGCGGGGGGACGATCAGGGGAACGCCGCCCGCGTCAGCAATGGCTTGAACATAAGCACGGTGAATAAAATAGCGGTGAGGGTTTTCGCTGTTATACTGGGCGACTAAGCCGATGAGAGGCTGTCTGCTGGACATGGAAGCACCTCCTAGAAATAAAAAACACTCAACTAGTGAGTGTTTGCCATCAGCTCAGCTAGAACTTAACCAGCCCCAGGCTGATCTGCAGGGCTCGATCAATTTCAGCCATGGTCTCTTCATCGAGGTGGGCAATCTTCTCTTTCAGCCTGCGCTTGTCGATGGTGCGGATCTGCTCCAAGAGGATCACAGAATCCTTTTCCAGGGAATAGCTGGAGCTATCCAGCTCCACATGGGTGGGCAGTTTAGCCTTTTTGATGCGCGAGGTGATGGCAGCCACAATCGTAGTGGGACTGTACTTGTTACCCACATCGTTCTGCAGGATCAAAACAGGCCTGACTCCTCCCTGTTCGGAACCGATGACGGGGTTCAGATTGGCGTAGAACACATCGCCACGCAAAACATTGTCCACTCTATTCAGCCTCCGCCAGCTGGCGCTCGTAGTTTTCTAGTAAGTCTTCGTCGTCCCCCTCTTCAGCAAGGGTGAGGTTGAGTTCCGCCATGATCTGGTAGCCTACCCGCAGCTTTTCCTGCAGGCTCTGTAGGCTCCGGGCTTCCCTTTCCATTATATACAACTGCATGGCATTTTGTATAAACTGACTGCGGTTAATTTTCTCCTCACGGGCAAGGCGGTCGATCTTAGCCAGGAGCGCTGCGGGAATGCTGATCTGAACCCTTTTGGTATCCACTAAGGAAGTCACCTCGTTTTGACACGAACTCACAGTAATTATACAGCCCGGCGCGAATAACTGTCAACAATGGGGAAGTTTGCCTTTTTCCAGGTTTTATGGTACACTCAGTGCAAAACCAGGGTGCCATTTACATGTTTTGGGGGTTGGAACATGAACTTGCTTGGTGACCGCCTGCGGCAGAGACGACGCCTACTGGGCTTACGCCAAAAGGATGTGGCAGGGCCTACCTCCGCAAGTTTCCTCAGCAAAGTGGAAAGCGGCGCTGCCCAGCCTTCCCTGGCCAACCTCAGGGACTGGGCTGACGCCCTGGGAACCACCACCAGTGACCTATTGGGGGAACACCTGGTCCTGGAGGCGGCTAAGCATTCCATTCTCCTCACGGAACAGTGCCTAGCCTATCTAGATGCCTTGCCCACTTCCCCCCTCACGAACTTCCTTAGAGAGCTCACCATCAGCGCCACTTCACTGAGCACTCCCATACCTGTCCCGCCCCAAGATCCCTGCCTGGAATACCTGACCGCCCTTGTGCACCTGCACCGCGGCACACCACACCAAGCAGAAGAAGTCCTCCTCCAGACCCTGACCCGTGCTCGCACCGCTCCCTGGCGCATCTTCCACCTCTCCCTATTATGCCAGATCTACGCGGCGCTAAGCGAACCCGCCAAGCACAGGAAGGCTTCCGACGACCTTAGAGCCGCACTGGCGGAACTAAACCACCAGCAGCTGCTCCATACTCTACCAGAAGCGCACCTGCTCTCCACCTGGGATCTGGACCTACTCAAACTGAGTTCCTTGCTCAAGTACGCCCGCCTGTCTCTGGATTAACTAGAGAACCCGTTGCACCAAAAAAGATCGAGTAGGTAGCCGCTAGGTGATCAGCCTAGCGGCTTTCCTCTCACAGAACGGTGCGTACGGGCCACGTACACCGCTCCTGAAGAATCTACCGCCGTTCGTAGAACTGCGACACAATCCCGACACTGTAC
>FIZK01000011.1:0-2952 GCA_900018335.1 uncultured Clostridia bacterium
TCGATGAAGCGATCGGTAAGCTTTTGAATGTCGTCCTGGGCACGGCGCAGATCATCTTCGGAGATCTCGCCATCCTTTTCCAGCTTCTTGGCGGCTTCATTGAGATCGCGCCTGATATTGCGCACGGCAACGCGATGATCCTCCGCGTCTTTCCGCACCAGACGGACGAGCTCCTTGCGGCGTTCCTCTGTCAGGGGCGGGATGGCCAAGCGGATCACGGACCCATCGTTGTTGGGAACCAGACCCAAATCGGAGGTGAGGATGGCCTTCTCAATATCCTTGATGGAACTCTTGTCCCATGGAGTGATCACCAGCATCCTGGGTTCCGGAACGCTGACGCTGGCCATCTGGTTCAGGGGTGTGGGCGTGCCGTAATAGGAAACCATAATGCGATCAAGCAGCGCTGGATTGGCGCGGCCCGTGCGCACGCTGGCAAATGCTTTCTTGGTTCGGACAATGACCTCTTCCATCCTGGCTTTTCCGTCGTCCATAATCTGACCAATCATCTCATTCGCCTCCTACGTATGTACCTATTCTTGATCCGCAGACAGCCTTGGCAATGCTGCCAGGCTCATCGAAGTTAAAAACGATCATGGGGATGTTGTTGTCCATGCAGAGCGAAGTGGCAGTGGTATCCATAACTCCAAGTCCGCGATTGATCACTTCCAAATAACTGATGGTCTCGTAGCGCTCAGCATCGGGATCGGTGCGGGGATCGGCACTGTAGACGCCATCTACCCCCCGTTTGGCCATGAGAATGACTTCAGCCTCAATTTCCAGCGCCCTTAAGGCTGCCGTGGTATCTGTAGAGAAATAGGGATTACCGGTACCGGAAGCGAAAATCACGATCCGTCCCTTCTCCAGATGACGGATGGCTCGGCGCCTGATATAGGGCTCCGCTATCTGCCGCATCTCGATGGCCGTCTGCACCCTAGTCTGAACATCTAGCTGCTCCAAGGCGTCCTGTAGGGCCAGGGCGTTGATCACCGTGGCCAGCATGCCCATGTAGTCGGCAGTGCTGCGATCCATGCCCTTGGCGCTGCCCACGGCACCGCGCCAGATGTTCCCCCCGCCTACCACGATGGCCAGCTCCACCCCTAAGCGCTGCACACTGCTGATCTCCTGGGCTATGTAGTTGACCACTTCGGGGTTAATCCCATAACCGCCACCGCCCAGCGCTTCTCCGCTCAATTTCAGTACCACTCGCCTGTATTTCGGCTCTAGCATGCACGTCACCCCTTAATTATTCTGCTCAAAACGGAAGATCCCTCCAGCAAAAAAAGGAGAACACCTATGGTGTCCTCCCTACTGCCCCATCTGGGCCATTACTTCTGCGGCGAAATCGTCCTGCCGTTTCTCTAACCCTTCACCACGCTCATAGCGGACAAATCTTCTGACCGAGATCTTCTCGCCAATCTTGGCGATCTTGGCATTGAGAAGCTCACCAATGGTCATGTCTGGATCCTTTACAAAGGGCTGTTCCAGGAGGCAAACCTCTTGAATGTACTTCTCCAAGCGTCCGTCTACGATTTTGTCGATAATATGCTCGGGCTTGCCTTCGTTCTTCGCTATGGCTGCGTAAATGGAACGCTCATGCTCCAAGACTGATTCGGGAATGTCCTCTCTGGACACATACTCGGGCTTGGATGCAGCAATGTGCATGGCAATGTCCTTAGCTAACTGCGCAAACTCATCGGTTTTGGCCACAAAGTCTGTTTCACAGTTGACCTCCACCAAAACTCCGATGCGGCCACCCATGTGTATGTACGACGTTACCAAACCTTCAGCGGCAATCCGTCCGGATTTCTTAGCCGCTGCAGCCAGGCCCTTTTCCCGTAAATAGTCAACTGCCGCGTCCATATCTCCGTTGGTAGCCACAAGAGCCTTTTTGCAGTCCATCATGCCTGCGCCGGTCTTCTCCCGCAGCTCCTTGACCATGGCTGTTGTTACTTCCGCCATATTAACCCTCCTTCTGAATCGATTGAAAAGAGGGGTGAGAGTCACCCTCCCACCCTCTTGGCTTCAGTTATTCTTCCTCTGCAGAATTCTCCGCGTCGCCTTCGGCGATCACGCCTTCTCTTTGCTGAGAAGCTTCCTGCTGATCCTCTGCGAAGCTGGCCCCTTCTCTCGCCTCCACCACTGCACTGGCCATGGTTGATGTGAGGAGCCTCACGGCTCGAATGGCATCATCGTTGCCGGGGATAACGTAATCAATCTCATCGGGATCGCAGTTAGTATCTACGATGGCCACGATGGGAATACCCAGCTTACGAGCTTCTGCCACAGCAATGCGTTCTTTGCGGGGATCCACGACAAACACTGCGCCAGGCAGGGTCTTCATATCCCTGATACCGCCCAAAAAGCGCGTCAAGCGGTCTTTTTCCTTGCGCAGCTGCGTAACTTCCTTCTTGGGCAAAACGTCAAACAGGCCATCGGCCTCCATCTTCTCGATCTCTTCCAGGCGGCCAATCCGCGAGGAAATAGTCTTGAAGTTGGTCAGCATACCACCCAGCCAACGCTGGTTGACGTAGAACATGCCGCACCGTTCCGCTTCTTCGCGAATGGTTTCTTGGGCCTGCTTTTTCGTGCCCACGAACAGAACCGACTTGCCCGCGGCCACGGTCTCCCGAATGAAATTGTAAGCTTCATCCACTTTTCTAACTGTTTTCTGCAGGTCAATGATGTAAATCCCGTTTCTTTCTGTGAAGATGTACTGCTGCATCTTGGGATTCCATCTGCGGGTCTGATGACCAAAGTGAACGCCGGCCTCCAGAAGCTGTTTCATGGTAACTACGGCCAATTCGTCCACCTCCTTCCATTAGTTTTGTCCTCCGCTCCTTTCATTTAGGGGTAAGACCAAAAGGCACCCTTACCTCCCATCGAGAAGCGTGTGTATTCACACCACTTGCTAATATAGCACAGTTAGCCGCTTTCAGCAAGGGGTTCGCTTTC
>FIZK01000011.1:2970-7983 GCA_900018335.1 uncultured Clostridia bacterium
ATGAGTTCAACTTCCCCCAGCCCTAAGCCCAACTTCTTGGCAATATCCGCCACATCCTTGTTCTGGGCCGCCAGCTCCAGGACGGCCAGAACCTTTGGCGACTGCTGGTACTCGGGGATAAAGCTGCTCACAATCTGTTTCTGCAGCTCCAAAAGGGCTTGATGCTGTTCCTCGATTTCGGCCAAGATCTCCCCCTGCCGTTCTTCCAGCTGGTTGATGGCCTCTTCCACCATCATTTCCAGAACAGAGTAGTCAGTATTCGGGCGCGTGAATAGAGCCGGTTTAAGCAGGAAGAACACCAAAACCGTGGTTGCTATACCCAATGTAAACACGAGGAAGTACTCCACCCTACCGACCCCCTAGGCCCGCAGATCAATCCGCCTTCGTCCGCCCCGCGGCCGTCCGCTTCCGTCCCGGTCGTGCCTCCGCCTTCTGTCCTCTTTGCGATCGCGGATGCGTTCCTTTTCTCTGTTCAGTACCACACGACGTTCGCGGTCAGCAAACTCTTCACTCACCTGGGGAGCAAGGCGGCCTGCTGCGCCCGTGGGATCCCCCTCCCGGTTAACCTTCGGTACCTGATCAGAACGGGCAACCAAAATTTGAAAATCGGGAAACTTGATGGACATGGCTGCAACCTCCGTTCCTAAGTGAGCCTGTTCCTCAAGGTCATAATGGCCTTGGTATGGATCTGGGATACCCTAGATTCAGAAACATTCAGCACATGACCGATTTCTCTCAGCGTCAAGTCCTCGTGATAATAGAGTGCCAGTACAAGCTGCTCTCGCTCAGAGAGCTGATCAATGGCGGCGGCCAGTTCTTCAACGCTCTCCCGCTCCACAACCTGCTGATCGGGGAGCAGTCCTTGATCGACAACCAGATCCAAAATCCGCAAGTTGTCGCCTGGTTGCTCGGTAGCAGCGGCGGCTTCATCCAGTGAAAAGAGGTTGGCTCCCTTCAGCTCAGAAAGGAGTCCGTAATACTCATCGAGATCGAGCCCTAAAGCGGCTGCCACTTCCTCGTTGGTGGGAGTGCGCCCCAGATCGTTGGTGAGCTCATAGATTTGACTTTCCACCAGGCGGGCCTTGGAACGGGTGCTCCGGGGAACCCAATCAAGGGAGCGCAGACCGTCAATGATGGCGCCCCGAACCCTAGTGGTGGCATACGTCTCAAATTTCGTATTGCGATCTGCATCGTATTTTTCTAATGCATCTAACAGGCCAAAAAAGCCGAAGCTCTCCAAGTCGCCCACATCAACGCTGCTGGGCAAGTTCATGGCCAGACGTCCAGCCACGTATTTAACCAGCGGTATGTATTCTTCAATGAGCTGTTCTCGCGCCTGGGCATCGTCGTCCTCTTTGTACCTGCGCCACAGCTCTTCGATGCGATTCTGCTCCCTCTGCAATGACACATTTTTCACCCCATGGGGAATGAACTAAGTGATATCCTCCCGAGCAATCCCGGCCAGTTCGATCTGACGCCTAAACACAAACTGGATAACTACCTTGCGCATGGCTTCAGGAATATCCAAAAAGGCGAAGCCGTAATCTTGCCCGGCGTCGGTGGGTACAAACCGCGCAACAAACGCTTTGGCCACGATCTGGTCTTCACCAAGGCGGAAGGATATGCGCACCTCGTCGTCTATTTGGAAGGGATGATCGCTGCGCAGTAAAAAGCCGCCCCCGCTGAGATTGAGAATCAGCCCGGTTTGGGCCGATAGCTCCTCACCACTCTCCTGCACGGGAACCACCACTGCATCAATATGGACAGGCACCCTCACAAACATCCGCTCCTGGGTTTTCTCCCAGTCGCCCAGTAGGCGCAGCTGCAGGAGGGGAACAGCGGTCCGAAACCGCTTTTCTACCACCGCCCGGTTGCTGAAGCGCCCCTCTTGACCAGGTCCCTTCCTTTTAAACTGGATGGTCACTTCTGTCCCGATGCGGATGGGCACCACAGAACCCCGCTCCAAAGGGGCACCCATAACAACGATATCATCGTAAACATCTTCCACCCTTGTGCGGTAGATCTGAGGACCTCCGGGACTGTCCAGATGTAGCTCCACAAGTTGATTAGGTATGAGCTGCATATCATTCCCTCTCTAAATGTGCAGAAACCCAGATACTCTGGCAAAGAAGCCCCTAAATCCCATGGGTTGGCTGGCGCCTTCTTCACCCGCCAACACCCCGGCGATCCGCTTAATGGACCGACTGGCCATGGAAGATGGAAAAGACAGCAGTATGGGCTGCTGTGCGGCAATAGCCCGAACCACTTGCGACTCGGTGAGAATATATCCCGCGTACTCCACTTCCCACCGCACAAACTCCCGCAAAACCGAATTGAGCCGCTCAGCCACCGTTTCAGCTTCCGCCGGGCTCTTGGCCATATTGACAACGAGGCGCACCTTAGCGTGCCCGGCCCGCTGATGGATGATCTTCAGCAGTCCATAAGCATCAGTGATCGCGGTAGGTTCGGGAGTAGTAACCACAATGATGTCCGTGGCAGCCAGCACAAAACTCATCACCGCGCGGTGGACTCCTGCCCCCGTATCCAGGATCACGTAGTCGAACTCCTGGTTCAACTGCTCAAAGGAGGAGACAAAAGCCTCCAGGCGCCACCCATCGAGGTTGGCCAGTTCCGTGATCCCCGACCCTCCCGAGATGATCTTCAGGCCCAGAGGTCCTTCCATGATGACCTCCTGCAGCGTCTTTTCGCCTTGCATAACGTGGCCCAAGTTGTACTTGGGAGTTATGCCCAAGACAATATCTGCGTTAGCCAAACCTAAATCAACGTCAATGAGAACTACCCTGTAATCCATCTGACGCAGGGCCAACGCTAAGTTAACAGCAAAATTCGTTTTCCCAACCCCGCCTTTTCCACTTGTCACAGCGATGATTCGAGAGCTGGGTCCCTTTTTTGCCACCAGTCTCCTCAACTCTGCTGCTTGATCTCTCATCTTCACGCGTCCCCCAGAATAAGTTGGGCAATTCGTTGGCCATCTGCCACCTCGATATCTTCTGGTACCCCCTGCCCAGTGGTGACAAAGGCAATGGGCGCTTTGGCCCGTTCACAGGTGTGAAGCAGGACTCCGTAAGCGCTTGTTTCATCCAGTTTCGTGATGATCACCCGATCAATCGGCAATTGCCCAAAAACCGATATGATCTGGTCCACATCCCGTGGTTTGGTAGTGGCGCTGATCACCAAGTGCATTTCAGCCTCTATGCCATCAAAGAAGTTCCTGAGCTCGGCGATGTGCAGCTGGTTGTTCTGGCTCCTCCCTGCGGTGTCGATGAGGATCAGATCGCGATCCCTCAACTTGGCTATGCCCTCCTTGAGCTCTCTAGGGCTGTAGGCCACGTGCAGGGGAAGACCAATAATCTCCGCATAGGTCTTTAGCTGCTCCACCGCGGCAATGCGGTATGTATCAACGGTGATCAAGCCCACCTTGCGGTCCGCCACCAAAGAGAAATTGGCGGCCAGTTTGGCAATGGTGGTTGTTTTCCCCACCCCGGTGGGGCCGATCAAAGCCACGATGCGGGGCGTTCCATCGAACTCCCAAGGTTCGGATGTCTTAAGGCGGCCCGCCGTTACCGCGGTGAGCTGGTTCCACAGCTTAGCCTTGTTGTTCCAGTCCTCTTTGGGCAGCTGACTCAAGACTTCCTTGATCAGCTGCACACTTAAATCTTTGGGAATATCCACCCTGATCAAACGGCTGTACAGGCTTTGGACCGTTTCCGACCAGGCGGGATCCGGACGATAATCGGCCACTTCCTGCTCTGGCTCTGCACCCACGGGTCTCGCCGCAGTGGACGCCCGGGCATTGCGGTTCGCAGAGCGATAGTTGGCATCATACGCCCCCACAACCTCGTAGCGTTTTGGTCCAATGCGCCCCCAGAACCAGCGCCTTTTTTGGGTGGTATGCAGGATGACTGCGTCTCTACCAAACTCCTGGCGCAAATTCTCTACTGCTTCTTGTATCGTCCTTCCCGTGAATTTCTTAACCCTCATGCTTCCACATCACCGTCCCCACCGCGTTCACCTGAACATCCGGGCTGATCTCATTGTAGGATAGGACAATCAAACGAGGAATAGCCCGTTCAGTCAGCCTTTTCAAAGCCATTCTGATCTGCGGCGAAACCAAAACCAACGGGTAGGGGAGAATGTGCTGTTCCAGAGCGTGTCCCAGTGCGCTATAGAGCTCCTGCAAAATCCGGGGATCCAGGGCCACGGTCAAACCCCGGTCCGTATGCTCCAGGGAATCGGCGATGGCCTCTTCCCACTCCGGACTCAAGGTCAGGACGGAGAGCACCCCGTCTTCTTGGTAGATTTGACAGAGTTGTCGTCCCAGAGCTTCCCGCACATATTCCGTCAAATAGTCCACATCTCTTGTCACAGGTGCCATATCAGCCAGCGTTTCCAAAATGGTTACCAGATTGCGGATGGGCACCCCTTCCCGCAGCAGATTCTGCAGTACCTTCTGTACATCTCCCACTGTCAAAAGATCCGGCACGAGCTCGTCCACAACCGCGGAGAAGTTCTCCCGAGCGCCGTCCAGGAGAGTCTTCACTTCCTGGCGGCCCAGCAGTTCATGGGCGTGGGTGCGAATGATTTCCGTGAGGTGCGTGGCCAGCACCGCCGGTGGATCCACCACCGTGTAACCCGCATACTCGGCACGCTCACGCGCCGCGGTATCCACCCAGAGCGCCTTCAGCCCGAAGGCCGGTTCCGTAGTGGGGATACCGCTAACCTCTTCCGTTACACCTCCCGCATCCATGGCCAGGTAATGGTTAACCATTAGTTCTCCGCGCCCCACCTGGATTCCTTTAATCTTGACCACATACTCATCGGGGTTAAGCTGGAGGTTATCTCTGATGCGGATTACGGGCACCAGGATTCCCAACTCAATGGCGCACTGCCGGCGGATCATGCTGATGCGATCAAGCAGATCCCCGCCCTGCGACTCGTCTACCAAGGGAATCAAGCTGTAGCCGATTTCCATCTCAATGGGATCCACCTGCA
>FIZK01000012.1:0-167 GCA_900018335.1 uncultured Clostridia bacterium
GGCAGCGTGCTGTACACTAAAGACGGACAGGAGTTCGATGTGTACGCCGTGAGCAAGCAGGAACTGCGCAGGCTGCGCTGGCAGTTCATAGCCTATGTGCCCCAGGGGGCCATGAGCATTTTTAACCCGGTGGTCAAGATCAAAGACACCTACCAGGACTTCCTCTC
>FIZK01000012.1:213-3497 GCA_900018335.1 uncultured Clostridia bacterium
TCCGGCGGCATGCGCCAGAGGGTGGCCATTGCCTTGGCAGCTTTGCTGCGGCCCAGTGTCATCTTCGCGGACGAACCCACCACTGCCCTGGATGTTGTGGTGCAGAGGGGTGTGGTTCAGCTCCTGAAAGATATTCAAGAGCGCTTGCACAACACCATCATCTTAGTCACCCACGACATGGGGGTCCATGCCAATGTCACGGACCGTCTGGCCATTATGTATGCAGGCAGAGTAATCGAAGAGGCGGCTACAGTGGAGATCTTTAAGAAACCGCTCCATCCTTATACCCAGTTCTTGATCAACTCCCTGCCTCAGTTTGGCGACACTGGCGAGAGAGTAAGTGCTCCCGGCCAGCCGCCTTCCTTGGCAAATCTCCCCTCAGGATGTGCTTTTCATCCGCGCTGTCCCAAAGCCATGCCCATCTGTAAGCAGAAGGTGCCGGAGAGCATCGTAATGGGTGAACACCGCGTTGCCTGCTGGCTACACGCTGAAGGGGGAGAAGCAGAACATGCAGCCAATTCTTGAGACTCGCAACCTAACCAAGGTCTTCCATCGCGGCAGCCTTTTGGCCCGGGACAGGATTGTGGCCGTGGACAACGTTACCTTTTCCATGCAGCGGGGTGAAGTGTTTACCCTGGCAGGCGAAAGCGGATGCGGCAAAACGACAACGGCCAGGATGATTCTGGGTTTCGAGCAGCCCACCTCAGGTGAGATTATCTACGGGAAAGGCGAAGAGAGGTGGCATCCCAGGGTCTGGTTCAGCCAGCGCATCCAAGCCGTGTTTCAGAACCCCTTTGAGACTTTCAACCCCTTGAGGAAAGTCGAAGGCTATCTCTTTGAAACGGTCAACCATTACAAACTGGCCTCCTCTAAAGCGGAGGCTGAGGAGCTGATCAACTCCAAGCTGGAAGCGGTGGGGTTGAGCTATGGGGAAGTGGCAGGGCGCTATCCCAGCGAATTCTCCGGGGGTCAGCTGCAGCGGATATCCATCGCCAGGTCGCTCCTGGTGGATCCATCCGTGTTGATCGCCGACGAACCGGTGTCCATGGTGGATGCTTCCATCAGGATGTCCATCGTGAATTTGTTCAGGCGCCTCAGGGATGAGCTGGACATGGGCATTCTCTACATTACCCATGATCTGGCCACCGCCTATTATTTGGGCGGGCAGATTGCCATCATGTTTAGGGGCAACACCATGGAGATGGGGCCTGTGCAGGAGGTCCTCACCAATCCCCGCCACCCCTATACCCAGCTGCTGCGGGAGTCCATTCCCGAAGCGGATCCCGAGAAGAAATGGCGGGGCAGAATCTCCATCGCCGAAACGGAACAAGAGGAGTACCTGAGGGAAGGCTGCAAGTTTGCAGGCAGATGTCCTCAGGTAATGGAGATCTGCAAGAAGCAGGTGCCCGAGCTTGTTGATGTCGATGGTGTTCAAGTGAAGTGCCATCTTTACGTTGATAGAGGAAGCGTGCACGAGGAGGTGAGTTAGGCACCGGTTCAAGAGATGTGAAGCGACTCATTTGACGCGTTAAGACGAAAAGATCTTAAGGAGGTTAAACGATGAGTAGGGCAAAGAGAGTTTTGGCGCTTTTGTGTCTGGCAGTCCTTGTCTTCAGCTCTGCCGCTTTCGCCCAGGGCCCTGGAGGATTTCCCAGAAACGAGACACTCTATGTGACCATGCTTACCGGTCGTGTAGGTACGCCCAGCAACTTCAATGAATGGGTAGGCTGGCGTTCCAGGGATCGCGGTATGCAGAACCTGGCCAACGAACCCCTCTGGTCCGTTGACTTCGCCACCGGCCAGATCATCAACGGGCTGGCTTCAGGAGACCCAGTTTACAACGAAGACTTCACCAAGATTACCATCCCTCTCAGGCAAGGCGTTGCTTGGGCCGATGGTGTGCCCTTTAGTGCAGATGACGTTGTCTTCACGATAGAGACAATTCTGGCTGAACCGGGACTCAGCTCACACGCGGCCTTCAGTGCGGCCATAGACAAGGTCTACAAGACCAACGATTACGAGGTAGTAATCGAGCTGAAGGAATCTAACTCCAGGTTCCACACCCACTTCCTAGATCGCTGGGGCTGCACCTGGATCATGCCCAAGCACATCTTTGAAGACGTAGACGATATCGTAACCTTCGAGTTCAACCCCTTCATCGGCTGCGGACCGTATAAACTGCACAGCTACGATCCAGCCGGTTACTGGACCGCTTGGGAAAAGAGAGAAGACTGGGATAAGTCTCCCACGGGCATTCTCTTTGGCGAGCCGGCACCAAAGTATGTGGTCTTCCAGACCTATACTGACAGCAGTGCCAAGATCCTGGCTCAGCTAACCCATCAGCTGGATATCGCTGACCATGATGCAGAAGGATTTGCGGCTGCCATGGCCCAAGGCGGAACCATCCGTGCTTACCAGCCGACCTATCCTTGGGTTGTCAACAACGATCCGTGCATTACCGGTATCACCTTCAACACGGCAGTGGCGCCCTTCGACAACAAGGAAGTACGCTGGGCACTGCTGCTGGCAATCGACATCGTTGAGTACATGGCCCAAGCAGTGGACGGCCAGGCTACCCTGAGCCCCATCCACATTCCTTACTTGGGTGCTTATCCCGAGTACTACCATGAACCCATGCAGGAGTGGCTGAAGAACTTTGCACTGGATCTGGGAGGCGGAGAGCTGTTCTACCCCTACGATCCCGATGCAGCCTTGAAGATTGCTGAGTACGCACGTCAGAGAGGGCACGAAATCAGCGACGATCCAGCGGTCATTAAGCAGACCTTTGGGCCTGGCTGGTTCAAGTATGCACCTGACGTAGCCGAGAAGCTCTTGATCAAGAACGGCTTCAGCCGTGACGCCAACGGCAGGTGGCTGCTGCCCGACGGCACGCCGTGGAAGATTGCCGTGACAGACATCAACGACACAGGCCACCATCAGTTCAAGAATGGCAACGCCGCCGTACAGCAGTGGAAGAAGTTCGGTATCGATGCTGAGTACATCGCCACCGACGCTTACACCACCCTGCAGCAGATGGGTGACTTCCAAGTGGGCGCTGTCTGGCCGGCCTTAGAGCCTTGGGGTGCAGGTGCTGACCTGTATCGTTCGCTGGACATTTTCGCATCTGAGTTAGTCGCTCCCGTGGGCGAGACCAACCGCGGCCATGCCTCCAGGTGGTCTTCTCCTGAGATGGATGACATCATCAGGCGCATGAGGGCAACCGATCCCACCGACATCGAGGCCACCGTTGCTGTATGTACCGAAGCTCTGCAGCTGCTCCTCGA
>FIZK01000013.1:0-27197 GCA_900018335.1 uncultured Clostridia bacterium
GTGGGAGAGTAGACCACTTCCACCTGGAGATTGCCTGGGTAGCCCTCTTCCCCATCGGGGCTGAAGTAACTGAGTTTGAGGGCTTCGCCCGTCTCGGTGGAGATCACCTCAGGGTCCCACACCCGCTTGGCGAAACCGCCGGGGCCTCCGTGGAGGTGGTTTCGGCCATCATTGGCCGCAAGCTGGTACTCTTTCCCGCCCAGGGTGAACTGGGCACCGGCGATGCGGTTGGCGTATCTACCCACCACTACGCCCAGGTACTTGGTGCACTGTTCGTACTCCTGGACGCTGTCGTAGCCCAGGGTGACATCTGCCACTTCCCCGCTTCGGTCCCGGACGTACAAACTGACCAGAGCGGCGCCGAAGTTGGTGATCGCGGCGCTGTTGCCCTGGCCCAAATCCAGTGTAAACAGTTCGACTTGCTTTCCAGCAGCGGTTCCCCAAAGCTTCCTTTCCATTGAGCAGCCTTCCTTTCTAAATTTAGTCACGCAAGTTTCTTGGTTTCGAGAGGTTTTTCCACCCCATGAGGAGAACTGATCTAATCCAACCATTTCGCAGCAGTCCGGGGAATTCCTGCCTCCCCGGCGCGGTTGGAGCGAAAGGAGGACCCCTGTATTGCTCAGGATACCTGCGGAGATGAAGCGCAAGAAGTATTGGAAAGAAACCCTTGAAGCGTACCTTTACCTTCTGCCCGCCTTTGCCATTCTGGGCATGTTCAGTTTTTACCCCGTGATCAAGTCCATCATTATCAGCTTTTACGACTGGCATCTGCTCCGCAAAGAGCAGTACTTCGTGGGTTTGGAGAACTACCAGAGGCTGCTTAATGATAAGAACTTCCTCATGGCCATCTCCAACACGTTCCGCTACGTGGTGGGCTTTGTTCCCATATCCATCTGTTTAGCCCTGATCATTGCTGTACTGTTGAACAATAAAATCAAAGGCCGGGGAGTTCTGCGCCTGGCCTATTTCCTGCCCTGGGTCACCTCTTCCGTGGCCATCTCCATGGTCTGGCGCTGGATTTACAACCAGCACTACGGCCTGTTGAACATGGCCCTGGCTAGCATTGCCGGCTTTGTGAACAAAGTGGTGGAACTCGTCACCTTGGGGGGTGTGGCCCAAGTGTGGGAGTTCAGCAACATTAACTGGCTGATGGAGCCCAGGTGGACCATTATCAACATCGTGATCATCAGTGTGTGGAAGAGCATCGGCTACTACGTGGTGATCTTCCTGGCGGGACTGCAAAATGTGCCCAGCGAACTCTACGAAGCGGCGGAAGTGGACGGGGCCAGCCGCTGGCAGAGCTTCTGGAAGATTACCCTGCCGCTAATTTCGCCCACCACCTTTTTCATTTCCATCATCGCCATTATCGGGGCCTTCAAGCTGTTTACGGAGATCTACGTACTCTACACCGGCAACCCCGGGCCCTTAAGCAGCGGGCTCACCATCGTGTACTACGTGTACCGCAATGCCTTTGAGCGCTACCGCATGGGCTATGCCTCTGCAGCGGCTTACATTCTCTTTGCCATTATCTTTGTGTTCACCCTGATCCAGATGTACGCATCCAGACGCCGGGTGCACTACGACTTCTAAGGGGAGGGAAAACCATGGCACGCACAGAGATGCTCCCAGAAAACCAAATGTGGCGCTACCGCCTGAGTCATTTCACTAAACGCTTTTTCCTCTACGCCGTACTCATCGCCGGTGCCCTGATCATGATCGCTCCCTTTGTCTGGATGCTATCCAGCTCCCTCAAGGCACCCCATGAGATTTCTTTGAAATACATTAAGTGGCTGCCGGAGACGCCCCAATGGCAGAACTACAAAATCGCCTGGGAAGCGGCTCCCTTCTCCACCTATTTCCGCAACAGCTTCTTCATCGCTGCCGTATGTATGCTGATTGAGGTGGTGTTCAGCTCCCTGGCCGCCTATGCCTTCGCCAAGATGAACTTCTTTGGGAAGAACGTGCTCTTCGTGCTCTTTTTGGGCACCATGATGATCCCAGGCGAGGTGATGCTCATTCCCAACTACATCACCATGGTCAACTTCGGCTGGATCGACACCTATTACGCCCTGATCATCCCCTGGACGGTGAGCGTGTTCAGCATCTTCCTCTTGCGGCAGTTCTTCATGAGCATCCCCCACGAGCTCTTTGAGGCTGCTCTGCTCGATGGCTGCGGCAAGTTCAAGTATTTGATCACCGTGATGCTGCCCCTTTCCAAACCGGCTCTGGCCACGGTGATGCTCTTTAAGTTCATCGGCAGCTGGAACGCCTTCTTGTGGGTGCTGATCATGACCAACACCCCCTCCATGCGCACCATCCCCGTGGGCCTCACCTACTTTGTGAGCGACGTGGGGGCCCAGTACAACTACCTCATGGCCGCATCTACCTTTGCCATGGCGCCCATTCTAATCCTGTTCTTACTGCTGCAAAAGCAGTTTATTCAGGGCATTGCCCGTACAGGCTTAAAGGGATAGGGAGGTGATCCTTGGGAAAGCCTGCTGCTTGTATTTGGTGTAGGACAGCAAATAACATAGAAGGAGTGGTTTTTATGCGTTCAACCAAATTGGTGTTGTTGGCTTTAGTGCTCTGCTTGGCTTTCAGCAGCTCCGCCCTGGCCAAGGTACACATTACCTTCTGGCACGCCATGGGCGCTGAGTTGGGTGAAGCCACGGAGTACCTAACCCAGAAGTTCAATGAAATTCAGGATGAAATCTTTGTGGAAGCCATTTACCAAGGGCGCTACAGCGATCTAAACACCAAGCTGGTAGCTTCCTTCTCCGCGGGGACTTCCCCCACCATCGCCCAGGTTTATGAAAACTGGACCGATGCCTACTACCGTTACGGCGTGATCGATGCTTTAGAAGACTACATGGATCTCACTGAGGAAGAGCGCAACGACTACATCGAAGTGTTCCGTCACATGAACACCTGGGACGGCAAGCTCTACACCATCCCCTTCAACAAGAGCAACTGGGTAATGTACTACAACAAAGAGCTCATTCCCGAGCCGCCCAAGACCTTAGAAGAGTTCTTCCAAATCTCTAAGGAAGTGAGCGAGAAGACCGGTGGAGAAACCAAGGGCTTCGGCATCCGGCCAACCCTGGAGCTTTTCCACGCCTTCCTCTGGCTCAACGGCGGCGACTTCTTCGATGAAGACCTCAATGTAACCTTTGACGGCCCCGAGGGCAAGAAGGCCCTGGAGCAGATGATCGGCATGCTGGAAGACGGCTCCGCCCTGCTCATCGACGGCTATGAAGACGGAGCCTTCGGCGACCGCATGATCGCCATGTACATCGGCTCCTCCGCCGGTATCACCTACGCGGAGAACTCCGTGGGCGGCAAGTTCGAGTTCAGCACCACTCCCCTGCCCGCTGGCATCAGGCCCGGTGCACCCTTCATGGGCACCAACATCGCCCTCTTTGACTCCGCCAGCGAAGAGGAGAAGCTGGCTGCAGCCAAGTTCGTCAAGTGGCTCACCAATGCCGAGAACACCGTCTATTTCGCCACCAAGACCGGTTATCTCCCGGTAACCTACTCCGGCCTGGAGCACCCCGAATTCAAGGCCTGGCTGGAAGCCAATCCGCACAAGGCAGCCATCGCTAACCTGGAGGCCTTTGAATACGGTTACTGGCAGCCCAAGATCGCCGCTTGGGAAGAGTGCCGCGGCATCATCTACGAGATGGTGACCAAGGTATTCCTGGGCGAAGATATTGACATGGCGCTGGCAGAAGGCCGCATGCTCGTGGAAGAAGCAATTGACGCTATGCTGAGCGAACGCTTCTAAACTGGCAAGCTTGAAAAATGGCACAGGGGCTCCCTGTGCCATTTTTTTCAACTAGAAATGCTCAGAAAACTGGAAAGGACTAAGCTATGTCTAGCAAAAGCAAAGCAGTTTTCCTTGATCGAGATGGAGTGATTAACAAGTCCTACGGGTTCAGGCCCCCCAATAACGCTGAGGAGCTGGTGATCTTTAGGGGCGTGCCAGAAGCCATCCGCAGGCTGAACGAAGCCGGCTACCTGGTCTTTGTAGTCACCAACCAGGGCGGAGTGGGCCTAGGTTACATGACCCAGGAGGAGCTGGACGCGATCCACGCCAAGCTGGCCCGGGAAGTGGCCAAGGGTGGCGGCAGGTTCACGGAAATCGCGGCCTGCACCCATAAGCCTAAAGAGGGCTGCCCCTGCCGCAAACCAAAGCCAGGCCTGATTTTAGACCTGGCGAAAAGATACAATGTGGATCTGGCAAGAAGCTTTATGGTTGGCGATCGGGATATGGACATCCAGGCGGGCAAAGCCGCGGGTACCCGCACCATCCTCATCAAATCTAAGGAGAAGACCACCGAACAGGCGGACTACTCCTGCCCCAGCCTGCTTGATGCCAGCCATCTCATTTTGGAGCTAGATGCCGCCGGTCTGGCCGCCGGCCCTTTCGAAGATGGCGTAGAGGGCTAGGAAATAGGAGGCGGCTCCGAAACCAGAAATCTGGCCCGCGCACACGGGGGCGATCACCGAGCGGGAGCGGAACTCTTCCCTGGCCTGGATGTTGCTTAAGTGCACTTCAATGGTGGGCACTCCCGCAGCCGCCACCGCATCGCGCAAGGCGTAGCTGTAGTGGGTGAACGCACCGGGGTTGAACACAATCCAGTCGTAGGACTCAGCCGCCTTCTGGATGCGCTCAATGAGCACGCCCTCCTGGTTGGACTGGAAGAACTCCACCTCCAGGCCCAGCTGGCTGGCTAAGGCCTCAATTTCTTCATTGATCTGATCTAAAGACTTCGTACCGTAAACCCCAGGATCCCGCCGCCCCAACAGGTTCAGATTGGGGCCGTGGAGCACTAATACCTTCACCCGCGGATCACCTCATCCCAGTATTTTTCCACGTCTTCCACGCTGAGCAGCACTTCCTCCGCCCTGCCGATCTCCCTGGGCAGGATGAAGGAGATGCTGCCTTTGCGGTTCTTTTTATCATGAATGAGCGCGCTGATCATCTCTCCCTTATCCAGGTGGGCGAAACTGTAATCTAGTTTAACCCGGAAGAGGGCATCCTCAATCGCCGCCAAATCAGCGCTGGACAAAAGGCCTAAGAGGTGTGCCAGGCGGCCTTCCAGAAGCATGCCCATGAGCACCGCTTCGCCATGGTTGTGGCGGTAGCCCGCGGCCTTTTCAATGGCATGGCCAAAGGTGTGGCCGTGATTGAGGATCCGCCTGAGGCCCCGATCCCTTTCATCCGCGGCCACGATTTCCCCCTTAATTTCCACACAGCGCCTGATCACGGGCGCAACCACCTCGAGATCCAACTCATAAAAGGCATCCACGTGTCCCCGCACCACCTCGAAGAGGGCCGGGTCGTTCACTACCCCGTATTTAAGCACCTCACCCAGGCCGTTTGTAATCTCCCGATCCGGCAGGGTACTCAAAACCGAAGGGTCGATGAACACACCCCAGGGCTGGTAGAAGGTGCCCACCAAATTCTTGCCCCGGGGGGTGTTGATCCCGGTTTTGCCCCCCACTCCCCCGTCCACCTGGGCAACCAGGGTAGTGGGAATCTGCACGTAGGCGATGCCCCTCCGGTACACGGAGGCGGTGAGGCCAACCAGATCCCCCACTACTCCGCCGCCCAAGGCGATAACCAGGCTGTAGCGGTCCAGTCCCCGCTCCGCCCAGTCGTCCACCAGGGCGGCGATGGTCTCAAAGCTCTTGGTCCCTTCCCCAGGTTCCAAGGGGGAGATGGGAAAGGGGAGGCGATGGCCGTAGAGGGCCGCCACGTTTTTGTCGCTGACCACCAGGGCCTGATCGTAACCTCTGGCCATCTGCTGCACCTGCTGCCAGATGTCGCGGCCGAAGTGGATGTTGTACGCCCCGGAAGGAGCCTGAACCACGATTCTATCCATCATATCCCTCCTGAACGTCCATCTAGAAACTGGGCCAGGGCATTAAGTTCAGCGGCCAAAGCCCGGAACTTGTCCGGCTTTAAGGATTGCGGGCCGTCGGACAAAGCCTCCTGGGGATGGCTGTGCACCTCAACCATGACCCCATCGGCCCCCACAGCCAAAGCTGCCTTGGCCAGGGGTTCCACCAGGTTCCAGCGGCCCGTACCGTGGCTGGGATCTACAATCACGGGTAGATGGGTGAGCTGCTTTAAAATGGGCACAGCACTTAGATCCAGGGTAAAGCGGGTTAGAGAGCCGCTGAAGGTCCTAATGCCCCGTTCACACAGCACTACTTGGGAGTTTCCAGCAGCCAAAATATACTCCGCGGAAAGCAGAAGCTCTTCCATGGTGGCGGCAAAACCCCGCTTGAGCAAAACAGGTTTGCTCTGGGCGCCCACCTTTTTGAGCAGGGCGTAGTTCTGCATGTTGCGGGCACCGATCTGCAGCATATCCACGTGGGCCGCGGCCAGCTCCACTTCCGCTTCGGACAGCACCTCCGTCACCACAGGCAGGCCAAAGCTGCTCCCCGCCTTAACCAAAAGGCGCAGGCCTTCCTCGCCCAAGCCCTGGAAACTGTAGGGTGAGGTGCGCGGTTTAAAGGCTCCGCCCCTTAAGATATGGGCGCAATCGCTGATCAGCTCCGCTATTTCCAGAATCTGCCCTTCATCCTCCACGGAACAGGGCCCGGCGATGTAGGCGCGATGCCCCCCGCCAATTTTCACGTTTCCCACTGTGACCACAGTATCCTCAGGCTTGTACTCCCGGCTCACTAAACGAATGGACTCCAAAACGGCTGCCTCCTTCTCCAGCTCCATTCTACCGGAGGGCCGCCGCTCCGTCAATTGCAGGAAAAAGCCGACCCCCCTAGGCCGCGCCTTGGAAGATCGGCTGTTTTAGCGCCATCAGCTGGCAAGTCTCAAAGCCTGGAGCAGAGCCTGCAGGGTGACCGCGGCATCTCCCGGCACGAAGATGCAGTGCTCCATATCGTAGAGCGTATTCTCCACGCCGGCATAGCCCGGCGAGCGATCCAGGTTGTAAATGATGACTCTGCGGGCTTCCGCCACGTTGAGCACGGGCATGCCGTAGATGGGCGTACCTTCGTGGGTGTTGGCCGCGGGGTTGATCACATCGTTGGCCCCCACCACAACCGCCACATCCACGTCCTGGAACTGGTCGTTGATCTGCTCCATTTCCAGAAGCAGCTCGTAGGGGATATCCACCTCCGCCATGAGCACGTTCATGTGGCCGGGCATGCGGCCCGCCACGGGATGCACGGCGATCTCCACGCGCTTGCCCCGGCTCTGCAGCAGCTCCACCAAGTCCTTCACCTGTCCCTGGGCCTGGGCTAAGGCCATGCCGTAACCGGGTACAATCACCACGCGCTGGGCCGCCTCCAGCAGGGCCACGGGGTCTTGGCCCGGGGTCTCCTTTTCCGGGAGGGGGATCACCTCCGCCGCTTCTCCCTTGGCTGCTTCCAGCAGCTGAGCTAAGCTGTCCTTAGCATCGCCCAAAAGCAGGTGCACCTGTTCCATTTGGTAAAGGGAGTTATCCACTCCGGCATAGCCCGGTTTGGTATCGTAATTGCAGACCAAGACGCAGCGAGCTTTGTCCGCCCGGATAATGGGCATGCCGTAAATGGGCGTACCCTCCAGCTCCATGGCGGCCGGGTTCACCACGTCATTGGCGCCCACAATCACCGCCAGATCTGCCTCCTCCAAAAAGGCGTTGATTTCATCCAATTCGCAGAGCTGCTCATAGGGCACATCCACTTCCGCCAGGAGCACATTCATATGGCCGGGCATACGGCCCGCCACCGGGTGAATGCCGTAGCGCACTTCCTTGCCCTGGCTCTCCAGCAGCTCTCCCAGCTGCTTCACCTGGAGCTGCGCCTGGGCCAGGGCCATGCCGTAGCCGGGGATGATGGCCACTTTCTCCGCATCGCGCAGGGCTTCCTGCCAAGAGGGCCCTGCGGGCTGTGCGGGCTCCGGCTCTGGTGCAGGTGCTGGGGTGGGATCTGGTTTGGGCTCACCCTTCCCGGGCAGCACCGTGGTTTTGCCCAGCAGAATATCCATGAGGCTGCGATTCATGGCCCGGCACATAATCTGGGTGAGGATCAGGCCAGAGGCACCAACAATGGAACCCACCACAACCAGGAGCGCTCCATTGGGCAGGGCAAAACCGGCTACGGAACCGGCCACGCCGGAAAACGAGTTCAGAAGGGAGATGGTGATGGGCATATCCGCGCCCCCCACCCGAATGGTGAACACATAGCCAAAGACGTGGGAGAACACGATAAGTAGTGCGATATGCACCGCGGGTGCGCCCACCTGGAAGGTGAGTCCCAAGGTGGAAAGCACCATAATCAGCCCGCTCACGTACAGGTAATTATTGTGCCCCTTGAGGTGCACCGGCCGCTGATGCATCACCCCGTGCAGTTTGGCCGCGGCCACCACGCTGCCGCTGAAGGTGATACCCCCCACCACAATGGCTAGGCCGGAGGTGAAGAGGGTAAAGGTGTTCAAGCCCCCCTCCAGGGCAGTCAGGGCAGCCACCAGGAAGGAGGCCGCTCCGCCGAAGCCGTTGAAGAGGGCCACCATCTGGGGCATCTGGATCATCTTCACCGCCAGGGCCAGCCAGGTGCCGAGGGCCGTACCCACCAGGATACCGGCCCAGACCAAACCTGCGGAAAGCACCTTAGCTTCCAGCATGGTGGTGATAATGGCGCCGGCCATGCCCACCGCCCCCAGGAGATTGCCCCTCACGGCCGTCTTGGGCGAATTCATGAGGCGGATGCCGTAGATGAAGAGGGCGATGCACACCAACTGAATGAGCACGTATGGACTCAGCATCTAAGAACTCCTCCCCCGCTCGCTTTTGAACATCCTGAGCATGCGGTCGGTGACCAAAAAGCCGCCCACCACGTTGATCATGGCCAGAACAACGGCCAAAAAGCCCGCCAGCTTGCTACCGGTGGCAACAGCCAAGCCCGTGGTCGTGATCGCCCCCACCACCGTGATCCCGGAGAGGGCGTTCATGCCCGACATGAGCGGAGTATGCAGCAGGCTGGGCACCTCGCTGATCAGCTTGTAGCCCAGGAGGGCCGCCCCCGCGAACGCTAAGACCAGTACAACTTCCCGCATTTAGATTTCTCCCCTTGCACGCATTGATTCCAGGGTCCCTTCGTGGACAATCTTGCCGTCCCGGGTCACCAAGGTGGACCGGATAATCTCATCGTCTAGGTTCAAATTAACCTTGCCTTCGGCCACCAGATTCTCCACGAAGTTGAACACATTCTTAGAGAACATGGCGGTGGAACTTGTGGGCATGGTGCCGGGAATGTTCTTGGTTCCGTCCACGATTACCCCGTTATGCTCCTTGACCACACCGCCCTCGGACAGCTCGCAGTTACCTCCCTGGTCAATGGAGATATCCACGATGACAGATCCAGGCCGCATGGACTCCACCATTTCCCTGGTGATCAGGATGGGCGCCTCCTTGCCCGGCACCAGGGCCGAAGTGATCACCATATCGGAATCGGCCACCGTTTCCTTGAGGGCTTCCCGTTCCTTTTCCAGCCAGGCAGGATCTAGGTGCCTGGCGTAGCC
The DNA here is from genome assembly GCA_900018335.1 of uncultured Clostridia bacterium. GTDB lineage: Bacteria > Bacillota > Limnochordia > Darwinibacteriales > Darwinibacteriaceae > DTU010. The sequence goes on from FIZK01000013.1 coordinate 9,533, forward strand.
GCCTTCACCTACGGCCAGCTCCTCGGGGATGCCCAGTTCCAAGAGGCGGGCTCCCAGGCTCTTGGCCTGCTCCCTAGCATCGGGGCGGATGTCGGCGGCATAGACCACGGCGCCCAGCCGTTTGGCGGTGGCCACGGCCTGCAGGCCCGCCACACCCGTCCCGATGACCAGTACCTGGGCTGGCTGGAGCATGCCCACGGCGGTACCCATGAGGGGCATGAACTTCGGGATCCGATTTGCCGCCATGAGTACGGCTTTGTAACCGGCCACAGTGCTCATGGAAGTGAGGGCATCCATGCTCTGGGCCCGGGAGATCCTGGGAATGGAGTCCAGGGTGAGGGAGATCACTCCCCGCTCCGCCAGGGCCTTTACCATACTATGATTGCCGGGCGAGGCTGGATGCAGGAAAGTGATGAGCACCTGGCCTTGGCGCAGCAGCTGCGTTTCGTGGACGCCCAGCCCCTCGTGGAACTGAGGCTCCTTTACCTTGAGGATCAGATCAGCGGTTTTGTACACCTCGCGTACATCGGCTAAGACTACTGCGCCCGCTGCGCGGTAGGCGTCGTCGTTGAAGAACGAGCCCAGTCCCGCGCCTGCCTCCACCAACACTTGCGCGCCGTCTTTCACAAACTGAGCCACGGTTTCAGGTGTGGCGGCCACGCGCCGTTCACCCGCCAAAATCTCCTTGGGAACTCCAATGGTCAAACCTTGGTATTTCATTCCCCATCCTCCGTCCTTCTGGATTTCTACCACTACTATTCGCAGCGCAGTACGAAATTCCTTGTCGATTTCTTGATAATTTAACACCAAGTCAATGTCAAAAAAATCACAAAAACCCCGGAGGGTGTTTTCGCAACACTCTTCCGGGGTTTCTCTGTCTTTCGCAGGCTTTACACCAGGCGCTTGATCAATTCATCGGGATCGTCGGAAAAATAATCAATTAGCGGAATCTCTAAAAGGGTATAGGCGCCGGGCTCCTGTTTCAGGCTGGCCCTGGCTGCCGCGACCATAACTTGGGCGGTAAGGGCCGGGTTGTTGATGCGCATCTCCCATTTGAACTGCTGGTTTGCCGTCTCTCCGCTGGTACCAACCCGTTCCATGAGCACGCCGTGGCCCATATCCTGGAGATCCTTAATGGAATTAACCTGATACACATATGTTTCGTCTTTGTTAAAATAAGGGTCTGCCAGGATGTTCTGCTCCACCGCATCCGGGTCGGCACCGGGCTCCAACTCCACGTAGACCAGGCGGCGGTGCCGGCCCGAACCCGCGGGAATGGTCATGGACAAGGCTTCCCGGACACCTGGCACCGCCTTGGCGGCGGTGGAATGCCCCATGGACATGCCTGGTCCGAAGTTCGTAAAGGTGATGCCCCGGGGCGCCATCAGCTCCAGGAGGGCGCGCACCACTGAATCCGTGCCCGGATCCCAGCCCGCGGAGATAACCGCCACGGCACCGCTGGCTTTCGCCGCGGCTCCGGTCTCCCGCCTGTGGCGCACCAGTTCCTCTCCGTGCAGGTCGAAACTGTCCACAGTGTTGATCCCCAGCCTCAAAATCTCCCGGGCCTTTTCCGGCATGCTGCGGGTAGGCACACAGAGCAGCGCCACATCCACCTGGCCCAGCTCAGCAATGTTCTCCACAACCTTGATGCCCTGCAGTTCAGGCAGCTCACCCTCTTTAGGCGCGGTGCGCCGCACCACGCCGGCCAGCTCCAGATCGGCTGCCGCCTTTACCGCCTGCACTGCAAACTTACCCACATTTCCATAACCAACAACAGCTGCCTTGATCATGGTAATTCCCCTTTCGATCAGAAAAGGCGGCGAGCAGTAGCGCACCGCCTTTCGCTACGTTCCCAGTCTATTCCGCCTTGGCTGCCGCCGCCTCCAGCCAGCCGGCCCTGGAATCCTCATCCGCGCGGAAGCAGGGCAGGAAACGCTGGATAAACTCCAACGTAGACACTGGATCCCCAGGGAGGACTTCCCCAGGATTGCTTTCCAGGGCAGCCACCGTGGCCTCCAGGAGGGGCAGATCCAAATGGCAAGGTTTGGCCACGAAGATGCGCTGGTGCTTGGTGGCATCCACGCCTTCCTCGGGGGTGAACAGCTCTTCATACAGTTTCTCTCCCGGTCTCATACCGGTCACTTTAATGTCGATGTCCACATAGGGCTTCAGACCCGAAAGACGGATCAGGGTCTCCGCCAGATCCATGATCCGCACTTGCTCGCCCATGTCCAAAACGAAGATCTCGCCTTGGGCGGCAAAGGCCCCCGCCTGCAGGGTGAGCTGCACCGCCTCGGGGATGGTCATGAAATAGCGGATCATGTCCTTATGGGTTACGGTCACGGGACCGCCCGCCATGATCTGCTTGCGGAAGAGCGGAATCACGCTGCCGCGGCTGCCCAAGACGTTGCCGAATCTCACCGCAGCGTAGCTGGTCTCGCTCACGCTGTCTAAGTACTGGATGATCATTTCTGCAATACGTTTCGAAGCCCCCATAATGCTTGTGGGGTTCACAGCCTTGTCAGTTGATATGAGCACAAACTTCTGGGCTCCAAACAGCCGAGCCGCCCGGGCCACCTGGTATGTACCGTACACGTTGTTTTTGATGGCCTCTTCGGGATTGAGCTCCATGAGGGGCACGTGTTTGTGGGCCGCGGCATGGAACACCACCTCAGGCTTGTACCTGCGGAACACTTCCTCAATGCCCCTGCGATCCTGAATGCTTTTCACCAGTACTACCAGGGGCACACCGGTGGCGGCTTTCAGCTCCATTTCGATATCGTACAGGTTGTTTTCACTGTTGTCCAAGAGCAAGAGCAGCTCGGGCCTGAGCTTGGCAATCTGCCTGCAGAGCTCCGAACCGATGGAGCCTCCCGCCCCGGTCACCAGCACTGTTCTGCCGCTTATGTAGGCGCTCATGCCCGCAATGTCCACCTGCACCGGATCCCGGCCCAGAAGGTCTTCAATCTGCACTTCCCGGATCTTGCTCACCGTCACGTTGCCTTCCAGAAGATCATACATGCCGGGCAGGATCTTCACCTTCCTGCCAGTGGCCTGGGCGATGTTCACAAAGTCCCTCACCACAGCCCGGGACACGGAAGGCATGGAGACGATGATCTCATCCACATGGTGTTCCGCAGCCACCCGGGAGAGATCATCCCTGGTCCCCAGCACCGGGTAACCCAAAATGGTCTGCTTCTCCTTGAGGGGATCATCATCTATGAACCCCACCAGCTTGACGCGGGAGCCGTAGTGGTTGCGCAGTTCCCGGGCGGCCAAAACGCCGCCGTCGCCGGCCCCCACGATCAGCACCCGTTTCATAGGTTCCTTGGGTGATTCCTGCACGGGGATGGCGTCCCGCTGGGAGACCATCCTGAGTAAAAAGCGGCTGCCCCCCACCAGCGCCATGCACAGCGACCAATCGAGCACCACGATGCTGCGGGGCAGCGTGTTTTGGAGCCACACCATAGTGAGCACAACGTTGAAGAACGTGCCCACGGTCACGGCCCCCACAATGGCTAGGGCTTCCTGCACGGAGGCGTAGCGCCAAGCGCGGCGGTAAAGACCGAAGAAATAATGGCTGAGGATGCGCACCGCCGTGCTGGGCACAAACGTGGTGAGACAAACCTGTAAGTAGTAAGCTGGAACGGCGTCAAATCTCAAAAAGATGGCCAAAATGAACGCCACATTGACAAAGATAGCGTCCAGGACTACAAGATAGCCCCCTCTTTTCCAACGATACATTCCCAGACCCCCGGTTTCCCACATTATGAGATATTATGATTAGATTCGTGAAATTCGGCCAAAATCCTGTCATTTCCCCTGTTAACTTATCTCGTCGCTGCCAGGGCTGGAGCGCGGATCCTGCCAGATCGCCTGGCTGAAGCGCTGGTCTTTACGCAGCTGATCATACTGCTCCTGGGCCTCCCCAAGGCAGCTTGCACAGGGCTTCCAGGGCAGCAGCACCGCAGCCGCGGGAGTGCGGTTCCAGGTGGAGCTGGTGTAAACCACCCTCCAGCCCGGGCAGCTTTGGCACAGGCGGATGTATTCCTGCTGGCTTTCGTAGATGTTGTCTGTGTCGTAGTAAATCTGTCGGCGGCGCTCAAAAAAGGGCCCGGAGCCAAACACGGACTTAAGATCCACATCCTGTCTGGTTTTCCAGAGCTCCCGCACCTCCCGGCAGGTTTCCGCCACCTGCCGGATGATGTCCCTGCTCTCCCGTGGTCTCACACCTCCCGGCTCCTGCACCTTGGAATAATCTAAACCGGCCAGGGCCAAGAGTAACCCCACGTTGATGTAGGGCAGGGCGCTTTCAATGGAATAGCCGCCCTCCAAAACCACCACATGGGGCGAGAGCAAGTCGGTGAGGCGGGCATACCCCTGGGCAGAAAAGCCCATGTTGGTAATGGGATCGGAAAAGTGGTTGTCCTGCCCCGCGGCGTTGATCACCAGATCCGGCTGCCATTCCTCCAAAATGGGCAGGACCACCTCTTCTAAGGCCATGAGCATCCCCTCATCCCCCGTTCCTGGAGGCAGGGGGATGTTCACCGTCTGCCCGTAGGCCCCGGGGCCGCCCCGCTCAAAGGTGAAACCGGTTCCAGGGTAGAGGGTGCGCCCGTCCTGGTGGAGGGAAATGTGCAGCACTCCCGGATCGTTGTAGAAAACGTCCTGGGTCCCATCGGCGTGATGGGCATCCGTATCCACAATGGCGATGCGCAGATCCGCACCTAGGCGGTGGCGCAAATGGTCCACCATGATGGCTTCATTGTTCAAAACGCAAAACCCCCGCGCCCCGTGGACAAAGCGGTTGGCGTGGTGGCCCGGCGGCCTGAGCAGGGCAAAAGCCCGATCCACACGGCCGTCTACCACCAGATCCGCGGCCACCATGGTTCCCCCCGCAGCGATACGGTGGGATTCGGTGATGTTCCGCTCTAGGCTTGGCAGCACCACATGGGTGCGCAGAATCTCCTCGGGTGCGGCTAGGCGCGGCCTGAACTCTTGGATGCGGGGATGGTCAAATAACCCCTCTTCCTGGATCTGATCCCTGGTGTACAAAAGGCGTTCCTGCCGTTCGGGATGGTCTGGTGTGATGCACCAGTCAAAGGCGGGGAAAAACACCAAACCCACCACAGGTTCCTGCTTAGCCATGCCCTTACCCCCTCACCCTGCGTACCTTAGGCCTAAGTTGGGTGCGCACCATGTGCCTCTGACCCACGGTGCGAAAGCCCCGTACCATCTGGAAGCTCTCTTCTTCCACCACGTAGATCTCTGCATCTTCCCCGAACCCCTGGGTCTTGGCCAGCTCCCTGAGCCGCTCCTCCGCGGCGCGGCGGGCTTTAGCCAGATCGAAGAACAGCGGGCGCTCCACTTCTTCCTGCAAGCCCAGCTCGGGGATGGTCAGTCTAGCTAGTTCCGTATCGGCATGCACCGTGATGCTCAAGGTGGCCGCCGCGGCCGCGGCCCCAATGGCATTGGCCCCTGCGCTGAAGGGCAGCACTTCATGGGGCAGGTTCAGCGCCTCAGCCAGCTTGGGAATGAACACGGGCGCCGGGGCTCCCAACCCCACCACAGCCTGGGGCCGCAGCTCAGGCGGGTTCAAGACCTCCCGCACGGTGTAAAGGGGCATGCTTTCCAGCTCCCGGTAGAGTGATTCCACAGCCTGACAGAGCTGGGCCACAAAGGCCTGGATGATCCTTTTGGCCAGGTCCGCCCAGGTTAAGCCATACCGCACGGCACAGTCCTGCAGCGCTTCCACCGCCTTGACCCTGGAGCCCACTTGAGCAAGTTCCAAGGCGGATACGGCATCGGTGGGCGTCAGCTGCGCCCCGCCAAGACACACAGGAGTACCGGCACGCCGGGGCCCCACGGTGATCTGCCCGTCTTCAGCGAAATGCAGCTCACTGTCTCCCCCCAGCCCCAGGGAACGGGTGAGCACCGCGGGAACCAGGGTGCGGTACCCAGCGATCACCGCCCCATCCCGCTCGTACAGCACTTCCCCGTCCACCACCGCCGCCAGATCCGTGGTGGTACCGCCAATGTCCACCAAAAGGTAGTTGGGCTCCTTGCAGGAGGTTAAGGCCTGCACCCCCATGGTGCTGGCAGCAGGCCCGGAGAGAATGGTCTCAATGGGCCGCTGCCCCGACTCCTCCAAGGTCATGGTGCCTCCATCTGCTTTGAGCACAAGCACATCCTCCAGGGGGATACGCAGGTTCTCCAACACCCGCTGCCACATGCGGGTAAAATCCAGCTGCTGACTGGCCACGCTGGCATTGAGGAAGGCGGTGATCATCCGCCGGGGGAAGTTGGCCCGCCCCGACAGGCGGTGCCCCAGGCTGATGGTGCCCTTGTACCACTGTTCCAGCTCTGCAGCAATCTTCTGTTCGTGGAGGGGATTGCGCTGGGAAAACTTGCCCACAACCGCCACCGCTTCTCCCTCGCCGGTGCCCAATAGGGCACGGAGGCCCTTGAGCTCCTGGGAATCTAGGGGCGCAGCTTCTCTACCCCGGTGGTCCATGTAACCTTGGAGCTCATGGACGGTGAAGGGCAGTTTGAGACTGGCCAGGTTCACCCCTGGCCCTGGAACTGCCACCACTTGGGTGGGCGCGCCCCTGCCTTCCACGATGGTATTGGTGGAAAGGGTGGTAGAGAGCTGGAGCTTCACAGGCCCATCGCCTGGATAATGCCGCCAAATCTCCTCCAGGGCCCGCCTGGTGCTGGCAAAGAGGTCCCCATGATCAGTGGGGACCTTGGCCAGGGCAGCTACGCTGGAATCCTTGAGCAGGGCAGCGTCGGTGTGTGTACCCCCCACATCAATACCAATGACGTACATGGCAGCCCTCCTTCACTGGGCAAGCGGACAGCTGATGCTTTTCAGGCTGGAAGTAACCGAGTAGGGTTCGCCGTCCGCCAGCAGCAGGAACTCACGCTTGATCAGCCCCACGTTCTTGGCGTAGTACTCATAGAGCACGTTCTCGGGAGCATCGTGGCTGATGCTCTTCACCACCACCACATCGTAAAAGACGCCCAGGGGAACCTCTACCACCTGATCCAGGGCCACAATCTCCCGCTGGAAGTTCTGGTCGCGCCAGGCAGTCCCCACCTTTAGAGGCGCTTTGAGCAGCACAAGATCCACGCTGCGCCCAGGCCGGCCGCGCCGCTGCTCTTCATCCAGCAGGCTCTCCTCGGCGTAGAATTCCTCTTCGGAGTAGATCAGGCGCAGCCTATCCCACCTATGCTCCAGCACTACCGCCAGGTTAGTGCCGCTGAGGTCTTCCAGCTGCACAAGTCCGGGAGCAGCAAAGGTGATCCGTCGGCTGAAGGAAGCAAACTCCATGCCTGAACCTTCAAACTGGAAAGTGGTGCCCACCAAGGCAGGAAGGTAGGCCCGCAGATCATCCCGGATGGACTCCTCCCGCTCCTTCTGCCCAGGCCACAGCCACTTCCCGGCCAAAGCCACGAGCAAAAGCAGGACCAGTCCTAAATAGACTGCCCGCCAAATCCCATTTTTCATGATGGCCGCCTCACTTTATGCGCACTTTCTTCCACCTGCCCGAACGGTAGCGGAGCAGAATCAAACCGGAGCGAAGCAGCTGGTCGATGAGGAGGGCAACCCACGCACCGTCCAAACCCCAGCCCAACCCGTTAATGGCCAGAATGGCCAGGGAAGGTCTAACCAGGAGAACGGTGAGGAAGGTTACCACCGCGGTGGCCCTGGTATCACCGGCACCCCGCAGGGCACCGGCCAGGATAAACTGGGAAGATTGGGCCGGCTGCACCAGGGCCACCATCTTCAGGATGCGGGCACCCTGGGCGATGATCTCCGGCTCATCAGTGTATAAACTCACGATCTGCCGCCCAAAGAAGAAGAAGACTATGCCCAAGATCACGGAGATGATCAGGCCCAGGCGGCGAGTATGATTGCTGTAGCTTTGGGCCATATCCGAACGCTTTTTCCCCAAGCTCTGGCCCACCAGGGACGTTGCCGAAACGGCAAAGGCTTGTCCGGTCATAAAAGACAGGGCTTGGATGTTCATGCCGATCTGGTGCGTTGCATAGGCCAGGGTGCCCAAGGAGGCCACGGTGCGCACGTAGATGATGGCACCAGCCCGCATGGCCAGCTGCTCAATCATGGAAGGAATACCGATGTTGAAGATGTTGTACAGATGCTGCCACTGGAGGCGAAAGCCGTCCCTGAACCTGAGGTGCAGGTAGTGACGGCCCCGCAGAATCACAGTGAAGGCCATGATAAAGGCAGCCACCTGGCCGATGGATGTGGCCAGGGACGCACCGGCCACCTCCAGCCGCGGGAAGCCGTAGTGCCCGTTGATCAGCAGATAGTTAAAGATCACGTTAACCACGTTGGCCGTGATGTTGTAGGCCATGGCCACCCGGGTATGCCCCACACCGCGCAGCGCCGCGGTAATGGTGGACGTGACCGCAAAAATGGGCAGGGTGAGCATCTGGATCCGCAGGTATACTGTGCCGCCGGCCAAGGTCTCAGCATCCGCGGCGCCCATAAAGGCAATGAGGCGGTCAGCATAGATGTAGCCCGCCGCACCGCAGAGCACAGAGAGGATCAGCGACAGCAGCAGCGCCTGCCGCAAAACCTCGTTAGCCCGCTCCGGCTTACCTGCGCCGCGATAACGGGCCACCAACGCGGTGGCCCCCACATTCATGGCGATAAACATGGTCATGGACAAAAAGCGAGGCTGGACGCTGAGACCCACTGCTGTAATGGCCCAGGGGCCCAGGCCGCCCACCATCATCAGGTCCACCATGGAAGTTAACTGGGTCAGGGTCAGTTCGATCAGGGAGGGCCAGGCTATGCGCACCACATCGGAGTAGAGCATCTTGGCAGTGATGCCTTGGGGGAGCTTCTGGCTCACCCGCTCCACCTGCAGATCATCGCTCCCTGGTTCCAAAAGATCCAAGGCCAGGGGAACCTGTCTCCCTTGCTGCTCTGTATCGGGTTTTAGGGGTTCGTCTTTTGCCATTCTATCCTGTTCCTTTGCTTCGTAAAATCAACTCCGAGAGCAGAGCTCCCATCTATTTTACTTCCCCATTCCCAGCCCAGTTCCTGCTCCAAAGCGAAAACCAGCCTAAACCCGAAGGTCTGCGCTGGTTTTCAGTTTCCTAACGTCCGTAAGTGGTGAAATATACTCCGCTGCGCGGCCCGATCCAGCTGTGTTTGACCAACAGCTCAAGGCGGCCGTAGGGCACTCCGTAAATGTAGAAGTAGCCATCCCGATCAGTGACCACTGTTCTCCCCAGGCCTACTACGGTTACCGCCGCGTTGTTCAGGGGCCGATAGCGCGCACCCCGGTATGGTTTGCTGTCCAAGCGGATGTGCTCGGTATAGGGATCGTAGGAAAGGTAGCCCCACGCTTCACCATCATAACGGGGCTCCGGCTCAATCACAATGGGGATGTCCATTCTGACCAGCAGCCGCCCATCGCAGCCCGCCAAAAGGGCAGCCGCCAACACCAAGCCCACCAGCAGTCCCTTCCTCATCTTTCTCCCCCCCAATTCTAATGTCCTTGCTGCACATGATATATCCATTCGACCCACTTTGTGCCATTGCGTCCGGAGCCGCCCCTTTACTTAGGCCGCCCCCCGGGGAACCGCTGGCCCAATGGTATTGGTCTCGTTCACGATACTCACAGGAAGCGTACGGTGCACCACTCCGTGCTCCTCGGCGATGAGGCCCAAGAGCACCCCGGCCACTTCCTTGCCCAAATTGTAAACGGGCTGCTGCACCGTGGTCAGGGGCGGTGAAAGGTACTTGCCCACCTCGATGCCGTCGAAACCCATCACCGAAACCTGCTGGGGCACGGAAACACCCGCCTGGTTCAAGGCCTGAATGGCACCGATGGCCATGAGATCGTTACTGGCCATGATGGCCGTTACGTCCCCGGATTGGATCTGATCCAGGTGGCCCACCACCGCTTCATAGCCGCCCTTGCGGGTGAAATCCCCGGGCCAGACCAGTTCCCAATCCAGTTCCAGACCTAAGGAAGCTAAGCCATCCTGGTAGCCCAGGAACCGCTTTTCCGTGGAAACCAGACCCTCTTCCCCCAGGATTACGGCAATCCGCTTGTGTCCTAGAGCGCCCAGGGCCTGCACTCCCTGGCAGATCCCCCCTCTATTATCACCATCTACCCAAGAAACATCCTCGTCCACGGTGCTGCCCAGAAAAACAAAGGGTACCTTGGACTCCTTAAGCAGGGCGATGCGCTCATCCACCAGGCGCGGCTCGGTGAGGATAATGCCGTCCACCCTGCGGTGGGCCACCAGCTCTTCAATGGTGTCCGTCACCCGCTCCTGATGGAGCTGGGGAATGAGCAGACTGAAACCCTGTTCAAAGAGGGTTTCACTCACCCCGTGCAGGTATTCCAGGAAGAACGGATCAGCAATGGTACGCGGCGCCGAGGGGAACAAGAGCCCGATGGTTTTTGTGCGCCTGCGGGCCAGATTGCTGGCCACCGCATGGGGCCGGTAGTTATAGCGTTCGGCCATTTCCAAGATGAGCTCCTTCGTTTCCGGCTTGACCCTGGGATCATCGGCCAAAGCCCTGGAAACGGTGGCCTTGGAAAAGCCGCATTTCTTGGCCAGTTCAGCCATGGTAATGGAACCCCTGATGCGCCTTGACCCTTTCATCTGGGACCTCCTAAGTCGCGTTCTATTAGTGAATATTCTCTTTAGCGGGCGCAAGTTCCTGTTCTGGAAGGAAATCGGTCCCCTATGTGGAAACGTAGGCGCAAGGAGGTTGATAGCATGTCATACACACTGCCCCTGGGGAGCAAGGCTCCCGACTTTAAACTGCTGGGCACAGATGGGAAATATTACAGCCTGCAGGATTTCACCAGCGATTACCTGGTCATCTTCTTCACCTGCAACCACTGCCCCTATGTACAGAACTCAGATGAAGTGACCCGCCGGACAGTGGAGAAGTTCCAAGAACAAGGCGTGAGCTTCGTGGCCATCAACTCCAACAGTGCCAATACCTATCCAGAGGATTCCTACGAGAACATGATCAAGCGCATGGAAGAACACCGCTTCCCCTGGGTGTACCTGCACGATGCGGACCAGGATGTGGCCAGGGAATACGGCGCGCTGCGCACACCCCACTTCTTCGTCTTCGACAAAGAGCGTAAGCTGGTGTACACCGGCCGGGCTGTGGACAGCCCCAGGCAGCCGGAGAAGATCACCACCTACGATCTGGAAAACGCCCTGGAAGAACTGATCGCCGGGAAACCCATCAGCACACCCCTCACCAATCCCATCGGCTGCAACGTGAAGTGGGACGGAAAACCGCCCCATTGGATGCCGCCTGAGGCGTGCGATTTAGTCTAAGCGAGTACCAAAAGGGCTGCTGGCACTGGCCGGCAGCCCTTTTCCTTTACTGCTCTGCGTGGGCCACAGTCCCGCCGCGCACAGGTTCTCCCCGCTCCACATACTCTCCGTTCGCCAGATAGGATGCAAACTGAGCGGGCAGGCCCTGCCCTGCCTGGGGGCCAGGTGTGTTCTGCAGGTGATAGTGGAGGTGGGGTTCACCTGAGTTGCCGCTGTTGCCGCAGAGTCCCAAGGGATCCCCCTTCCTCACCCAATCCCCAGCCTGCACAGTGACGCTGCCCTGCTGGAGATGGGCTAAAAAGGAATACTCTCCGTTTTGATGGTCAAGCACAACATAGTTGCCCAAGGGCTGTTCCGGATTCATGACACCAGGGATGTTATCGGGAACTCCATCCACAGCCGCAACCACGACGCCGTCAGCGGGGGCCAAAATGGGCAGCCCAAAGGCGTAGTACTGCTCATTGGACGAGCCGTCGCCGGTATATGTGGAGCCCCCTTTCACCACCAGGAAATCCAGGGCGAAGCGCTGGGCGGCATCGCTGGCATGGTAGTTCTGGATGATGGTGCGGCCTCCCCAGACCACATACCATTCCCCCTCAAAGGGCAGGCGCAGATCGGTCTTAGTTTCGTAGTCCATAAACTCGCTGGGCGCTTCCTGGGGCACCTGGGAAACGAACATGCCGCCGATGAGGCCTTCCCCATCGAACGCCCACTGGATGATCAAGAACGCCTCTGTCGCTGGAAAATAGTGCAGACCCTGGTACACGAACCACTCCTGCGCAGACGTGATCTCATCCTGGACCAGCTCTGCTTGGGCACCGTAGCTGCTCACAACCTGAGCGTAAAACTCCTCCAGGCCGGCGGCAGTTCCAAACACATCCTGCAGGGGCGCGGCAAACATCGCCCACAGCTCATCTACGGCTCCGCTCAGAAACTGCTCGCTGTAGGTGCGGCCCCTGGCCAGCTCATCTTCTACAGCGAACACGGGCCCCGCACTCACCACCACCAGCAGTACAGCCAGCAGCAATCCAACCTTTTTCCTCTTGCCCACTTACCTTCTCCTCTCCTCAGTAAACTGCCGTTCAAGAAAATCCAAGATGGCCTTGGCGCTGGGCGGACAGCCCGGAGCATGGGCCTCGAAACCTCGAGTGCAGCTGCCGATGCCAAGGCCTGGGCCCGCTTTCCCCTTGTATCCCTGGCCAATAACCAAAGGCTGGGGAACTAAGTGCAGCAGACCCCGTTCATCGAGGCGGGCTAGGGCGTGGATCAAACTGCCGAAACAGGCGGAGCAGGCTTGATCTTCCTGCACCAGACGGGCCAGCCTTTCCACAGCCCGCGTCGGGTAAATGCGCTCGGTGGTGTGCTGCGCCTGCAGCACCACCACTTCCGTATCCTGGGAAAAGAGCCTGCCCACCCCCAGCTCCGCTGCCAAAGGTAGATAACCTATATCTTCGGGTTCATACCCCAAAAGGTGGGCCACGTACGAGTCCACCAAGACGGGATCGCTGCCCACCAAGATGCGATCCATCTGCACGGGATTACCGCCCTCCTCGAAGTCCAAATCCCCCATCAGGCCGTCCACGATCACCAAGTCGGTTTTCACGGCCTTGTTCAGGTAAGCAATGGGCTTATGCAGACCCAAGGTATGGAAGCGGCGCTTCTCGCTGTTGGGGATGCAGCCCTTGAGGTTTTTCAAGGCACAGGTGATCCTGGTCTGGCAGTGGCCCTTGAGCACCGGGAGGTTGATCAAATAGTCCACGCGCTCAAGCTCATTACACACGCTGATCTCCAGATCCCCCACCCTGCGCGCATGAAAGCCGTCTTGCTGCAGGTCCACCAGTTCCACACCGTATCTTTCCGCCAGATCAGTATATCCGCACACCTTAAACGCCCTTCGCGTGCTGTCCCCAATCCAGGACCCTTCCAAGATGACGATCTGTTTGTGCCCGTGAGCCTGCAGGTATTGGATTACCCCTTCCACCAGCGCGGGAGAGGTGGTGGCCCCTTCGCTGGACGGCCGGGCCACAACTAAGTTGGGTTTGAGGCCGATGCGGGCCCCAGCGGGGATGGCCGCGGCGGCGTTGATCTTTCTCAAGAGCTCCTGCACCATCTGGGCGGGTTTTTGTCCGTAGCTCACATAGATGCGGTTGTCCATACTTCATTGATCCCTCCCTGTGCCGTTCCCTATTCCACTCCCGGGCTGAAAACCCTCTCCTCGCCTGAGAAGGACTCTGGAGCCCGGCATGGAAGAATGATCTATATATCTCACGGGTGGGGGATGAGCCTATGCAGACGCTTTTTTTGAAGGTGGATGACGGCAGCGAGATCTTTGTGCGCAAGTGGAATGAAGTGCAGCAGCCTCAAGGAATGGTGCAGATCGCCCACGGCATGGCTGAGCACAGCGGACGCTACCATGAGTTCGCCAAGTTCCTCAATGCACAGGGTTTCCTGGTGGCAGCCAGCGATCACCGCGGCCACGGCAAGACGGGCGAGAAGGCCGGAATCAGGGGCTATTTTGCCCCGGAAAACGGTTTTGATCGGGTGGTGGATGACCTCCACTTCCTCTCCCAGCAGCTTAAAGCAGAGCATCCCGAGCTGCCCCTCTTTCTGTTCGGCCACAGCATGGGTTCCTTCCTAACCAGGCGCTACCTGCAGCGCTACTGCGGCACAGCAGCCGGGGCCATACTCATGGGCTCCGGGGGAGATCCGGGATTCGCGGCCAAGCTGGGTAAGCTGGTGGCGCGCTGGCAGATGCGCCGGGACCCCACGCAGCCCAGCCCCCTTTTGGACACCCTCTCCTTTGGTTCCTTCAACAAGGGAATCAAAGCGCCCCGCACCAAGTTTGACTGGCTGACCAGGGACCCACGGGAAGTGCAAAAGTACATGGACGATCCCTTCTGCGGGATGGTCTGCAGTTCTGGTTTCTTCTTTGACCTGCTCACGGGCTTGCAGCTGATCCATGATCCCCAGGAGATCGAACGCATCCCCAAGAACATACCCCTGCTGGTGCTGAGCGGAGAAGCTGACCCCGTGGGCAAGTACGGCCGAGGCGTCCGGCAGTTTGTGGGCCAGCTCAAGAACCACAATATCAACGACATCGAACTTAAGCTGTACCCGGAAGCCCGGCATGAACTGCTCAATGAGCTGAACAAAACTGAAGTAATGCAGGATGTCGCCGTTTGGCTGCGGAGCCAAGTAGACAAGGACTGATAACTAGAGGTGCCGCCCATGGCTGTGATTCGTTCCGTAAAACTTCTTCCCCTACTCCTAATCACTCTGGTCCTGGCAGCCTGTATCGGCGGAGATTCTTGGCCGGAGTTCAGCGTCTCCGGCGAAGTGACCGACGCAGCGGGAGAGCCGCTAGCAGGTGTGCTTGTTACTGCCCAGGGCAGGGTAAATGTTACATATGAGACCCATGACGACGGCTTCTACTTGCTCACAGGCCTGCGGGGGCCTACAGAGATCTGGGCCTCCAAGGAAGACTGGGCTTTCCTGCCCCTGAAGAAGACCCTGAAAAACGCAGGCACGGTGGACTTCACTGGTGCGCCTGGGGCAGCCTTGGCTGGAACCATCACGGTGGAACACAGCTTCCCCCGCTCCCTGGTGGATAGCCCCCCAAGCGAAGGCCCAGTTCGCGCGCAGCGACGTCTGCCCCTTGCAGACAGTTCAGGTGCCGACGTCCTAGACCATGAGCCTGAGGAGCTGATCATCACCTTTGCAGACGGCGTGAGCGCAGAGCGGCAGCTGGAGATCTTGGCGGAACTGGGCTTTGAAGTTTTGGACCATCTAGCTATCCTCAACGCCTATTTAGTGCGCCCGCCGGCCGATCTTGAGCGGGGCAAGCAGGCAGCTCTGGTTTTCCCTGAGATCAGCTCTGCGGAGCCCAACGGAACCATCAGCGTGCTTTCCACCGTGCACCCCAATGACGAGTTCTACGCTCAGCAGTGGCATTATCCACTGATCCGCCTACCCCAGGCCTGGTCGGTTACCAGGGGCAGCAGGTCCATCCGCATTGCCGTTGTGGACACAGGCATTAAAGCGGATCACCCGGACCTGGCCAGCAAACTTGATCATAAGTACGGCTACAATTTCGTTCAAGGCAACGGCGACTTCAACGACACATACGGCCACGGCACCCATGTGGCGGGCACCATTGGAGCGGTGACGAACAACGGCCTGGGTGTGGCCGGAGTGATGTGGGATGTGGAGATCCTGCCTGTGAAGGTGATGGAGTTGGGGCGTGGTGGCGACGCCTGGACCTTAGCCCAGGGCCTGCTCTATGCCGCGGGCCTGCTCGACAACCCCCGTAACCCCTACCCCGCGGATGTGATCAATGTCTCCCTGGGCGCCGAAACGAACAAGCAGATGTCCCCCGTCCAAAACGCCATCGAACGAATTCTCAGGGAAACCGACTGCATCGTGGTGGCTGCCGGGGGCAATAGAGGCACTGTGCACTATCCCGCGGCTTACCCGGGCGTGGTGGCCGTGGCCGCCGTGGACTACAACTACCCCCACATGCCCAAAAGAGCCCCCTATTCCAGCCAGGGGCCGGAACTGACCGTGGCTGCCCCTGGAGGGAATGTGCAGGCGGACACAGACGGCAGTGGTCAGGTCGATGGTGTACTGAGCACGTCCGTAAAGGACGCGGGGTACCAGTACATGGACGGCACGTCCATGGCCGCCCCCCATGTGTCGGGGGTAATCGGGCTGATGCTGGCCGCGGGCATCCCGCCGCAGCGGGTCGTGGACGTACTCAAGGCAACCAGTATGCCCCTGGGGCCCAAGGAGTTCAGTGAGGACTACGGCTACGGTCTGATCAACGCCTACTGGGCGGTGAATGGCGTGGAAATCATGCGCCTGATCGTGGGCAGGAGGGAAGGTGCGGAGATCACCGTGGTTGCGGAAACTTCCCTGCCGGCCAGGGGCGGGTACTTTGAACTGGGCGGCATCTATCCCGACGAGTACCAGGTCTTCGCCTGGGTGGATGTGCAGCCCGGGACCGACACCCTGGAGCCCGGCGATTACTTCAACGAGTCGGAGCTGATCCACTTGGAACCTGGACGGAGCTACACCGTGCGGGGCACCGTGCGGGAGCTGGGCCTGGAGCTAGATCCCCCCCTGGAACCACTGCAAGTTGTGCCCCTCAACTGAAAAAGACGCCCCAGGGGCGTCTTTCACTTCAGGTCTTTTAACTCAGAAGGTTTTCTTCCCACTCTTTTTCTTTAAAGCCAACCAGGACAAGATCGTCGCCCACCAGCAGCGGCCTTTTCACCAGCATGCCGTCGCTGGCCAAAAGGGCGATCTTTTCTTCAGGGGACAGACCGGGCAGGCGGTTTTTCAAATCCAGTTCCCGGTATTTTTGGCCGCTAGTGTTGAAGAAGGCCTTCAGGGGATAGCTTCCCCGGCCGACCCATTCCTCCAGCTCAAGTGCTGTGGGCTTGTCCTCTTTGATGTCCCGGTATTCATAGGTGATGCCCCGTTCATCGAGCCAAGCCTTGGCCCGGCGGCAGGTTCCTCACCTGGGATAGCAGAGCAGTACATAATTCATTACCAATCTCCTAACTAATTTAGACTGGAATGACATGCCAGCTTGACCCATAATAGACTCAGAGCACTAGTTTACGAGGTGTAGCATGCTGAAAATCGAGCTGAAAAGATACCTGCTGATAACCTTGGGAACTGTGAGTTTGAGTCTAGGGGTGGTGGGCATCTTCCTACCCGTTCTGCCCACCACTCCCCTGCTCCTGGCTACTGCCTACTGCTATGTGCGCAGTTCCCCTTCCCTCTACCGCTGGCTCACTGGCCACAGGGTCCTTGGGCGCTACCTCAGGGATTACCTGGAGCGGCGCACGGTTCCCCGCAGGGCGAAGGCCGTGGCCCTAGGCACCCTCTGGCCGTCACTCCTTCTGTCCATGCTCTTTATTCCCCTTCTTGGCGTGCGCATCCTGGTAGCCCTCGTGGGCCTGGGCGTGAGCATCTACCTGATCAGGCTGCCCGAAGGGGCTGCTGCTTAACCTCTTTAGCTGAGCAGCTTGAGTTTTTCACGCAGATCAGCCAGGTCAACCAACTTCTTCCTGCCCATCACCTCGGACAGGGGTACAGCTGCGGGCTGGCCGTTCTGCAGGGCAGCCATGCAGCCTGTCTTGCCAGCTAGGGCCAAGTCGATGGCGTGGTTGGCGTAAAACGCCGCCAGCTCCACATCCTGGGGTACGGGGGCGCCTCCCCTGAGCAGATAGCCCATGACCTGCACCCGGGGGTTGCGGCCCGTGGCTTTTTTGTACAGATCGCCTACGATGTGGCTCACACCGGCATA
>FIZK01000013.1:27223-28639 GCA_900018335.1 uncultured Clostridia bacterium
TCAGGGCACATGCAGGCGCAGGCCGGGGTGTTCAGGGCAATGCCCAAGGCGAGCCAGCCGGCATCGCGGCCCATGATCTCCACGATCATGTCCCTATCATGGGCAACGTTGCTGGCCACCATGCTGTTCACGGCGCGCACTCCGTTGTAAATGGCTGTGTAATAGCCCAAGGTGCGGTCTGTGCCGTACACATCGTCGTCGATGGTCTGGGCCACGCCCACAACGGTAAAGCCCATTTCCGCCAGGTGGTTGGCTACTCCCAAAGTATCATCGCCGCCCATGGCGATGAGGACATCCACCTTGCGGTCCTCCAGGCTGCGCAGGACGAGATCCATTTCACCGTCCTTGATGGGGTTCTTGCGCTCGGTACCCAAGAGGGTTCCCGATGTAAAGCGGTGTTGAGCCAGGCCCTGTCTGTCCAAGGCCACCGCATCGTTATTCACCAGGCCCAGCCAGCTGCGGCGAAAACCGATTAGGCTGTGTCCCTCCCGTTCCAGGCGCTGGGCGAGAAAGTAAAGAAAGTCATTGATTCCAGATGAATCTCCTCCACCAGTCAATACCGCGAAATTCAAACTCATTCCTCCTCTTCCATATCCTTCTCAAAACCCGTTACTCAGGTTTCGAGTTGTGAGTGTATTTTCCTTCTATACTTAGTCCAATTTCTACTTGGATATGCCTAGATCCCCAATACTTTGACCAAAAAAGCATAGATGTCCGCCTGCTCCTCCACGATCTTGGCGGTGGGCTTGCCGTGCCCATGGCCTGATTTCGTGTCCACCCGCAGCAAAACGGGGGCAGGTCCCTCCTGGGCTTCCTGCAGAGCCGCCGCGAACTTGTAGGCATGGGCGGGCACCACCCGATCGTCTCCATCTGCGGTCACGATGATGGTGGGCGGGTATTCCGCGGGCCGCGCATTGTGCAGCGGTGAATACTTGTAGAGGAACTGGAAGTGCTTTGGGTTCGTCTCCGCATTGCCGTATTCAGGTATCCAGTAGCGCCCCACGGTGAACTTGTGGTAGCGGAGCATATCCGTGACCGGAACCCCGCAGACCACCGCTCCAAAAAGCTCGGGCCTCTGCACCAGCACCGCGGAAACCAAAAGTCCACCGTTGCTGCGCCCTTCGATGACCAACTTCTCGGGGCTGGTGTAGCCGTTGTCAACCAGCCACTGGGCCGCGGCCATGAAGTCATCAAAGACGTTCTGCTTGTTCTCCAGCATGCCGGCGCGGTGCCACTCTTCACCGTATTCGCTGCCGCCCCTGAGGTTCGCCACGGCATACACGCCGCCCTGTTCCAACCACCAGATGCGGTTTGGCGCGAAGAAGGGTGTGATGGGTATGTTGAAGCCGCCATAGCCGTAGAGGAGAACAGGATTGGCGCCATCCAGATTGAGATCACGTTTATGGACCAAGAACA
>FIZK01000014.1 GCA_900018335.1 uncultured Clostridia bacterium
GCGGAAGCGGCAGAGACAACCATCTATGTAGACGGCAGCCGGGAGACCGATCCCACGCAGAACCGGTATAAAACCATCACAGAAGCAGTGGCCGCGGCACCGGTTGTCAGCCGGGAAGAAGACCGGGTGATTATCGAAATCGCCGACGGCACCTACCGGGAACAGATCCGGATCGACAAGCCATATCTGACAATGCGAAGCGCCTCCGGTGATCCGACAAAAGTGGTCATTACCTGGTATTACGGTATTGGCTATGTGTACAACAATGTAGGGCCGGACGGCTTTTTTGATCCCAATGTGGACTGGAGCGCCGATGCCACCTGGGAAGGCCTGACCAGGTACAACATCGGTGACCGCGTCAGCTCGATTACCTACTACGATAAAAACGGCGTACTCCACAGGTACCGCACCGTCAAAACCGGGGTCTTGGGCAAACCAGACCGCTGGGGATGCGCTGTGAAGCTTGAGAGGACCGCCGTCGGCTTCATTGCCGAAAACTTGACTTTCGAAAGCAGCTTCAACTTCTACATCACTCAGGAAGAATTGGACGCAGATGTGACACCCGAGCCGCAGGCAGATCCCAAGCCGCCCAGGGCGGTGCTGCCGGTCGGCAGTACGGAAGTGGAAAAACAGAACTACACCGAAAGAGCGGCTGCCCTGCACATCGATTCGGACAAGACGATCATCCGCAACTGTATTATCCGGAGCAAGCAGGACACCTTGTACGTGGGCACCAACCGCGCTCTTTTCGACAACTGCACGATCATGGGCGGGACCGATTATATCTTCGGCGGCGCCACCGCGGTCTTCAACAACTGCAGCTTGGTGTTCGCCGGGTACACCGACGGGGGCAAGACCGGCACCATCACAGCCGGAGCGCAGAGCCAGTCCACCAAGTACGGCTTTCTGTTTTGGAACTGCATCGTGGATTACCGCCTGAACAACCAGACCCCGAACCCAGGGACACTTGGCCGGCCTTGGAGCAGCCCGTTGGGGGCTCAGGTCACCTTCATCGGCACCACGATCAAGCAGGTCAACGGCCGTTTCCTGATCTCGCCCGATGCCTGGACCGACATGGGCAACACCATGCGGGAAGAGGCGAGGTTTTATGAATACGGCTCCGTCGACGAAAACGGCGCGCCCATCGACACCAAAAACCGGGTCGTCAACAGGCTGGCGCCGATGGGTACGGTTCTGACAGAATGGCAGAGCTTGGAGTTCAACCCCTACAACTATCTCCGTGGAAGCGACGGGTGGGATCCGATGGGGCTTACTCCAAAGTATGCAGGCATCCATCAGCTCCTTGATACAACCATTGTCGATACCAACACAGACACAGGCACCGTCCCTCTGCCGCCGGCGCCGGACGGCTACACCTTCTACTGGGTGTCGGCAAGTGAATATGCCGCGGTAAGCGGCGACGGCACAGAACTGATCCTTGTCCGGCCAGCCCAAGGCGAGCCCGCGGTCAGCGCGGCGTTGACCCTTTATGTAAAGGACTTGGAGACCGGATTTGGTGACAAAAAAGCGCTGACTGTCCCCATCGCCGCCTGGGAAAGGACTGACAACAGCTTCAACCTTGAAGGGGCAGTGAACCTCAAGCCAGCCTCGAGCAAAGATGTCCGGGTGGATCTGGTCTTTGCCCAAAACGGCGCTGTAGTCAAGAAAGCGGCAGTTGTAATCCCGGCAGGAGAGACCAAGGTGGACTACCTAATCGAGCATCTGCCGGAAGGGGACTATGAGATTGCCGTCGCGGCAGAACAGGATTACATAATCGTCTCGGGCGACACTGTCACTTTATCTGCCAAAGCAGGGGAAACAGCGGCACTTGAGATCACAGCGGCCATCCTGGAGACAGCCGCCGTGGAAACCGCCGATTTTACCGAACCGTGGGCAGCACCTAAGCTGCTTTCGCCCCAGGAAGGGTTCGAAATTGTGCCGCATGATCTTGGCGGCAACACTGTCTACAGGTTCACCAAAGCCGACGGCGTGATCCTGCCTGCCAACGCCGGGGCTTACTGGGATCTGGCAGAGGCTGTCAAAGCCAGCGGCGGCACACTGGAAGTCACAGAAACCCTGCGCTTCAGCTTTGACTTCCTTCTGGAAACCACCGACTATTTGCCGGACAACTACAGCTTCTTCGACCTGGTCACCAGTTTGGACAACCAGGGCAACAGCAAATCTGATTCCACCAGGTTTATCAGGTGGGGAGTCCACGGCAGCTGGTCTCAGATCAACATGTTCAACGCCGGCAACATCCGGGAAAACGGCTACGGGACCGAGTTCGCCGCCAATGACGCCATGGCCGGCAAATGGTTCAGAGTCGTGGCCGACATTGATCTGAAAAACAAGGTGATCACCACCACCCTTTACAACCGGGACGCCAACCGCGTCCTCAACGGCAAAGCCTTCACCATCGCCGCGCCTGACGCGTCAGGCAGCAGCGCAGGTTATCCTGGGGAGGCAGACCTCGCCGACGGGCTGTACTTTGTCATTTACATGGACAGTAGAGAAACGGCCCATAAAATGGAATACTACTTCGACAATTTCCGGTTGGAGTATCAGGACTACGCAGGCAGCCGGCCGTGAGACGATTTGCAATCCGGTGCCTGGTGATTTATAGTAAGAAATATAATGCGAACGAATGGAGGAGGAGTACTTGAAATATCAAGGGGACAAGGTAACCGACATCAATCTAGCCTACATCGGCGGCGGTTCCCGGGGTTGGGCCTGGACTTTGATGGGAGATTTGGCCCGGGAAGAAGCCCTGTCAGGAACAGTCAAACTCTACGATATCGACATCCCGGCTGCCAAGAACAATGAGATCATCGGCAATCGGCTTTATGATCGAGATGATGTGAAAGGGAAGTGGAATTACAAAGCGGTCGAGTCGCTGCAAGAAGCGCTGACCGGCGTCGATTTTGTAGTCATTTCCATTCTGCCGGCCACATTGAAGGAAATGTATTCTGATGTCCACACTCCGGAGAAATACGGTATTCTCCAGCCCACAGGCGACACTACCGGCCCCGGCGGGATTGTCCGGGCGCTGCGGGCGATCCCTATGTACATTGAGATTGCCGAGGCGATCAAGAAATACGCACCGGATGCTTGGGTAATCAGCTACACCAACCCCATGACCGTGCTCATGCGCACTTTGTATGAGGTGTTCCCGGGAATCAAGGCATTCGGCTGCTGCCACGAAGTGTTCGGCACCCAAAGACTGATCGGCGCCGCCATCACCGAGTTCTTGGGTGTGGAACGGCCCAAACGGACTGATATCCTCACCAATGTGCTGGGGATTAACCACTTCACCTGGATCGACCGGGTGACTTACCAGGGCGAGGATATCATGCCGATCTACGCCAGATTTGTGGATAAATATTATGAAGAAGGATTCCGCGGCGCCCACCGGGTCAAGTTCGATCTGTTCAAGCGCTATGGATTGATCGCCGCCGCCGGCGACCGCCACTTGGTGGAGTTTCTGCCCGGCGCCTGGTATTTGAAGGACAGGGAGACAGTGGCGTTCTGGAAGTTCCCGCTGATCCACGTCCAGTCGCGTATTGAAGATTTGGAGAAACGCATGGAAAAGAGCCGGCGCTTGGTGAACGATGATGAGCCGTTTGAGCTTAAGCCCTCGGGAGAAGAAGGGGTGCGTCAAATCAAGGCGCTCTTGGGGCTCGGCGACCTGATCACCAACGTCAACCTGCCGAACCGGGGCCAAGCGCCTGACCTGCCGAAGGATGTTGTGGTGGAAACCAATGCTGTGTTCACCAAAGACAGTGTCCGCCCGGTGCTTGCCGGCGAGATGCCGATCCCGATCCGGAACCTGGTGATGCGTCAGGTGTTCAATCAGGAAACAGTGGTGAAAGCTGCATTCGAGCGGGATATCGAGCTGGCCTTCCAAGCCTTTGTCAATGATCCGCTGGTGACCATCGATCTGAAAGACGCTCGGGCGTTGTTCATGGAGATGCTGGAGAACACGAAAGAGTACCTGCCCGGGTATGATATATAATAAAACAGCTCCGTAACAGAGCCTGCGGTAATCAAGCGAGGCGCTTTTCCTGCTTGGGAGAAGCGCCTCTTGTTTATTGTTTTCAAACTCTCGCTCTCAGTACCCTTGAAGCGTTGATCACGGCGATCAAAGTGACACCCACATCGGCGAACACCGCTTCCCAAAGGCTGGCGGCGCCCAAAGCACCCAAGATCAGGAACAGAGCTTTGATTCCCAATGCCAGGGCGATGTTTTGCCAGACAACTTTCCTGGTATATTTCGCCAGTTGGATGCTGGCGGCCAGCTTGCCGAT
>FIZK01000015.1:0-228 GCA_900018335.1 uncultured Clostridia bacterium
TGCTAAGGTCTGCTCCGCGAAGACATGGGGCTGTCTGAGGCGGCCTTCCAGGTGCCCGAACTGGGCGTCCCGCAGTTCCTGGAAACCATAATTCAGCACATAGCCGCCGCTGGGCAGCAGCACAGAAGTGGGCAGCCCGTGCCCTGTACAGGCCACTTCCGTCCCCACCACTACCGCCAAGTCGTGTTCCAAGATGGCTCCCACAAACCGGTCCGCAGAGCTGAACAC
>FIZK01000015.1:280-6447 GCA_900018335.1 uncultured Clostridia bacterium
AGCCTGTCCGTGAGAACAACCACCGGCAGGGAACGGAACACATCCTCGCGGCTGGGCTTGACCTTCCAGCAGTACCAACCGCTGTAGCCTTCTTCCCGCACTCCCCGGAGCCGTCTCCCCAAAAGCGTTTCATAGAGGGGCCTCAGCCGATATACCTGGCCCATGCGGGGAGACTGCCGGTAGCGATAGGCCGCCAGTACTATTTCCTCGCTCACCAGGTAGGATAAGAGATCCCGGAAGCTCTCGTTCCCCCCTCCGTTACCCCGCAGATCTAGGATCACTCCTTCCACCCCTGCCCCCTTAAGCTCAGCCGCGATCTGTTCCAGCCGGGTGCGGAACGCCTTAGGATCCACCTCAAAGGTGGGCACCGCGATCCGGGCGATCCCGCCTTCTATCTGCAAAGTAGGATAGGGATCTAGCTTGGGAAGGGGCCGCACGGCCCGCGCGGCGCTTTGCGGGCTGATCTTACAGTCGCCCAGGCGCCCGTCGGGGGTCCTGAAGGTGATCTCTAGTTGTGCCGGGAAGGGGTCGCTGATCAAGGCCAGGTAGTGGAAATAAAGCCGGTTGGCCAGGACCCTGGCCGCAGCTGCCTGCTCCGTGGCTCCCCAAAAGAAGTGCAGGCTCGCATCTTCCACCAGCTTTAGAAAGCTGAGCCCATTGAGCGTCAAAATTTCAGACCCCACAGGGAGCAAGGGCAGTTCCGTCTCGGTAATGATGGGGACTCCTTCCACCAAACGCACTGTGAACAGGTCCTGCAAGGCCGGATCAAAGTCATAAAGACGCCTTTCCACCTCTGGGCTGCCCCGGTAGGGCCATAACATCACGTGCCCGTCCCGCAGTTCTGACACGAACAAGCTCGCCAGTCGGAAAAAGTCTTTCCCTGTGCGCGCTTGGGCCAGCTGCGCAGAGTAACTGGCATACAGTTCATCCCAGTCAAACCCCAGCGTTTCCTCTTTGTAGGCAAGATTGACGTAGTTGTCGCGGATTTCTTCGTAAATGAAACGCAGATCCCGGGCGAAGATCTCCTGCGGCGAGGCCCCTGCTCTAGCCGGGTCTGCCCTGCCCACCGGACCAGCCGGCGGTGCAATACATCCGGCCAGCAGCAGCACCACTGCGCCCACAACCACTGCTCTCGGCATGGCACCAGCTCCTTACGCTCCCAATACTTACCAAGGGTAAAGACCGTAACACAGGTACTCGCGGTCAAAAACATAGCCCAACTTCTGGGCCAGGGCCAGCGACTCCCTGGTGTGGGCATCCCAATTGGGGTAGAGCCCCCGTTCCAAGCACTTCAAGATCAGGGCCGCCCCGCAAATGGTGGCCAGCCCCCGGCGACGGTAGTCTTCCCTGGTATCGATCTCCACCTCTATCCCGCCCCTGTAAAAGGCATAGGCTGAAGCGCCGGAAACCGGCTCGCCACCGTGGAGAATGACCACGCCCAGGGCGTTGGCGGCAAACTGGTGGTAACTGGCGAAGTTCCCGCACAGGTACCAGGCCCAGGGAAGGGCCAGAATCTGCTCGTAGAGTCTTTGATCAATAAGCTGCAGCTCAAAGCCGGCGGGGAGTCTTTCTGCCAGTTGCGCCAGTTTACGGCGGTCAAACGCCCGCATATCCTGTTTGGTGGCATAGCGGATCCAGGGCCGGGCCCTCTCCCCGTAGACCGCTTCAATGCCTGCCTGCCAGGCACTATCGGGAGGCACCATGAGCACACCCTGGCCCGTGTAGCCCTCTGGTTTAGTGGCAATCAGCTCTGTGTTCACCTTCCCGGCGAAGTAGCAGAAGTCTGCAACGTAGATGGCGGCTGACTGCGGCTGCGCCAGATCATCTGCATAGGCCTCGCCCATGCAGTCCTGCAGGCAGGACCAGATCATTGTATCCTGCCGGTCTGCAAAAAGCGGTGCAATGGTGCTCTTGTCAGCCACTTTGTATAAAGCCATGGCTTGCTTTTCCCCCTCTGTATTGTTGATGGTTTACCCTAACTCCGTAGATCAAGGACCTCTCCATCCCTTAAAGACACCAGCTCTGCGCCTATTCCCGCCAGCCCTTGGGGGAACTCCGTATGGATGGGAAGAACCAGCGCAGGGCTTGTCCACTCCACCAGTTTCCTGATGTCCTCCAACACTGCATGGCCCGAACTGTGCACATACGCCACTTTGCCCCGCTCCGCAAAGGGCCTGATGAGATCCTCCAATTCGGGATCGCGTCCGTCCAAATACCCCTTCCACATGGAGTAAACCAGCCAAGACTGGGGATTGGCTGCGTACTGATCCATAATGCCCTTAAAGAACGGATGCTTTCTTACGGGCATGACGAAGCCCTGTTTTTCCAGGTCCAAGTTCTGTCCGTAGACCCAAGCCCTGGAAAATTGATAGTAGCCAGATCTGCTTACGTCCTTAACCAAATCAAAGATCTCCCGCTGATAGCTGTCGCACACGAAGTACCTTCCCCGCGGCGTATTGTTGTGCAGCAGGGCTAAACGGTCGATGTTTGTAGAGGAACACAGCACGAACACATACTTGAACCGCCTGATCAGTTCCGCGATTTCAGCCTGGACATGGTACTCGGTGATGGGAGCTTCGCCCGAGCCTTTGAGCAGTGTCCCTTCGGTGATCAGCAGATCCACCCTGCCCACATAGCGCTGGATCAGCCTTTCTGCACCCCTTCCTCGGAAGCCGTGAAAGCGGAAGTCACCGGTATGGAGGATGCGCTTGCCCCCAGCTTCCAGGAGGAACATATAGGCATCGAAGGCGGAATGATCCGTGGGGATGGGGGTGATGGTGATCTCGCCAATGGGCAGAGGTTTTAGAGGTTGAAAGGTGCAGGCGCGTTCAAGGGCAGAGACACCCTCGCTGCCCAAGCGCTTCTTTAGGGCGAGGAGGATTCTCTGGGCTAAAGGACCCATGAATAGGGGAATCTCAGGCAGAACCTCATGGATCCGCCCCACATGATCCCCGTGGTAATGACTGAACAAAACAGCATCACAGCGCGGCTGCCCGCAGTTCACTCCCTCCACACGCAGAGGCTCCGGCCCCAAGGCACCGGGCTCCGGGGGAAGATCCGAACCGAAATCCAGGATGATCCTGGTGGCGGCTGTGCGCACTTCTGTGACACAGCCGCCGATCTGCCTTGTCCCCCGGTGAACGATAACTTCCATAAAAAACCCCTTTCCCACCCTCGAATGCCAAAATCGGCACTGGTGCTAACTTTAAGCCTTCACATCTGAGCCTTGACATTCTTGGCGGTAAGCCTTGTTGGCGGCCCCCGCCCCGGGCCCAGCTCCCAAGATATTTCTATCGCCCCTCTTGTGGGGGCCAGGTGCCGCAGCTTTTGACATCCTACCTCCCTGTGCTTCTACAACAAGTCCACTGTCCAGTTCAAAGCCTGCATCTTCGTATCCAGCTCCCGGTAAGCCTTGGCCAGTTGATCGATGCGTTTCTGCAGCTCTTTCACATCTAGGCAGCGCACCAACCTGATTTCCTTCAGGCTGTAGCGCTCGTGGGTAGCCGACGCTTCTTCGTGCAGGCTGCGGTAAGCGCGGATTTTGGCTTTCAGAGCATCCCGTTTGGCGATGGCATCGGCCATGGTGCCCTCGGCAAAGGGGGTGGCATGATTGGTCCTGTTGATCCGGATCACCAGTTCTTCCAGGCCCGCCATGAGCTGTTCGTATTCAGCAATGAGCGCATCAATATCTTCCGCGGGCTCATCACCCTCCTGCACCTTAACGTTGGCGGCCATGCGGCTTTCCAGCTGCGCTATTCTCTTTTTCAGATCAGCCCTTTGAATTAGGGCTTCGGCAAGTGTCATCTGATCACCCTCCTCATTTTACAACCTCTGCTCGCCCAGGCGGGTCGAAGAAGTAGGTTGCTGTCTGGACCGTGTTGATCCGGGCCGTGACGCTTTTCTGCCTGCGATACCCCAAGACATGCTTAAAGACAAAGCCCCAAAAAGCACCCAAGGAGCGCTTTTCCATATCGGTGAGCTCCCAGGAAATGAAACTGTCCACAACCTTCAAGAACGTATGGACAGGGGGGATCTGATGGATATCATTGCAGAAAATGATGTTCCCCATCAAGGTTTCATCGCCCACAGCTGCCAGGCACAAATCCCAGAGCCGCCCCGAATCCACAAACCCGCCAAAGGCACGATAGATGGAAGCGAAGTCGCTGTAGAGCCGCTCCTTGATCTCACTTGTGGATACCCGCACTATAATCCCTGCCTCCCATAACCCTGTGTTTGTTTGTATTAAGTATATAATGATTATCGGGGGTTGTCAATAGCTTTCTGGAAAATGGCCCCAAAAAAGAAAACAAGGACCGCAGTCTCGCTCCAGTCCTTGTCCTTCATTGGTAGAACACACAAGCGCGCTTAAGCCGACGTGCTGGGCGCAGCTTGCGCAGCTGCTGTCTTCCTCTCTAAAACACTGAGCCCCACCAGCATCAGGGCTGGGAAAATGATCCCCATGAGCAGGCCCACGCGCAGCCCGCCCTGCTCCACACCGATTCCCCGGGCAGAGCTCCAGTTCTGCACCAGGGCAGACTTCTGGCTCAGATCCGAAACAAAGCCCGTCAACCAAGGCCCCACAGAAGCTCCTAAGCTGCCGCAGATGGCCAGGATGCCAAACATGGCCGTACCGCCCCGGGGAAACCTAGCGGCAGTTAAACTTAAGGTACCTGGCCACATGAGGCTCACCGACAGCCCGCAGAAGGCGGAACCCAGCAGGGAAAGCAGGGGAACGCGGGCGAAGGTCGTCACTGCGTAGCAGGCCATGCAGAACACGCTGCTGATCTTGAGGGCCTTTTCCAGGTTGATCGTCGCACCCCGCAAACCGTAGATGGTCCTGCCCACAACCATGAAGAAGGCGAAGAGCGCTGGACCCACCAAATCGCCCACCACCTTCGGGACTCCCAAGCCCATCTCCGCGAACAGACTAGACCACTGGGACATGGTGAGCTCAGAAGCTCCAGCGCTCAGCATGAGCACAAGCGCAGCAAAAAACACGGGCGAACGGAACAACTGGGAAATGGGCATCTGCTCCCCTTCCGGCACCAGGGGGAGCAGGGGAACCCGGGCGAACTGGATGATGTTATAGAGCGGGAGCAGCGCCCAGAAGATGGGGATATAATTCCAAACGGCTCTCCCGAAGAGGGACAGCGATAAAGTGGTGATGATCACCACAGCCATCTGCCCCCAACAGTAAAAGGAATGGAGCAGGCTCATGGAGGAAGCCTTGGCCTTGGTGGGCAGCGATTCCACGATGGGGCTGAGCACTATTTCCAGAATACCCGCTCCCACAGCCGTAATGAACACGGCGATGGCCAGGGCCAGCATGGTATTGGACATGAGCAGGGGGAGTATTCCCAAACCCATAATGCCCAAGCAGGACAAGGTATGGCCCGTTATTGCTGCCGCCCGGAAACCCATGCGGTCCACGTATTTGAGTGCCACCACGTCCACTGTGAACTGGGTGCCGAAATTGAGGAGCACCAGGCGCCCCAACATCTCAAAGGACAACCCGAATTGTTCGTGAAAAATCACAAAAAACAAAGGTGCAAGGTTGATGTTGATGGCCTGCGTAACCAGGCCTAAGTAACACGCGTGCAGTGTCTGTCTATACTTGCCAGGCAACGAGCATCCTCCCCTTCTGATGATCAGCACAGCACACAAGACCCTGTTGTTTGCCGGGCTTAGCCCCTAGGTTCTTTGCGGACATGTGAAAAGCCTTCATTCCGGCTAGAAATAGTAGCACCCAGCCCGTCTTCACTACAGCAAAAAGACCGCCAAAACGGCGGCCTTGATCAAGATTCAGTCGATATGCTGGTTGAACCCGCGCTCTTTTTCTGCAGAGCGTTCACTCCGATCAACATCAGTACCGGGAAGACAATGCCCACCAAGAGGCCTAAGCGCAATCCTCCCTGCTCCAGGCCGATTCCCCGCGCCTGGCTCCAGCGCTGAACCACAGCGGAGCTCTGGCTCAGATCTGAAATGAAACCCGTGAGCCACGGCCCCACAGAACCGCCCAAGTCTCCAAAGATGGCCAGGATGCCAAACATGGCCGTGCCGCCCCGGGGAAACCTCGCTGAGGTCAGGCTGAAAGTGCCAGGCCACATGAGGCTCACCGAGAGCCCGCACAGTGCTGCTCCCAGCAGAGAAATGAAGGGAACGGGCGA
>FIZK01000016.1:0-1472 GCA_900018335.1 uncultured Clostridia bacterium
TGGGCGGTAGGGTTTCTCTCAACCCATCGGCTCGGTAGACATGCCGGGCACACGAAAAACCACCCGAGAGACTCGGGTGGTTTGTTGTTGCAGGTAATCCTAGAAGGGCACCTTGATGGAGGCGGACACTGTCGAGGAAACCTGTTTCTTGTAGTCGTCATCGAACGGCTGTACTCTCTTCAGAGTCAGGTCGATGGTGGTGTCAGACAGGCCGATCTTGTAGCTGGCACCAGTACCAGCAGTCAAGAACTTGCCTAGGCTCTCAAAGGAGACAAACGGTGTCACGGTCAGCTTCGGGGTCACAACAATGTAACCATCGGCGCCAACCTTGAAGCCCTTGTCTTCAACCACGGCCTCAGTGGCATCGGGTGTGGCCTTGTACAGACCATACTTAGCAAAGCCCTTGACCCAAATGTTCTCCATTACAGGGGAAGCGGCTTCGACACCTACTTCGCCGAGCTTCGCATTGGTCAGGTCAGCGAAAGCGTGAATGGCAAGGGCATCGTTGGTGTACCACTTGTCGGCCTTGAAGAGGTCAGCGTAATCCAACTTGTCGCTGAAGCGATACCAGGCATCCAGGTCGATAACATTCGTGTTCTTATCCTTGTCGTCTTTTACGAGAGTCTGTTTTACAGTGGCGGATGCCTTGAGGGCAGCATCTGCCCAAGTCACCGTACCCCTGAGCACGGTGTTCTTCGCAGTCAAAGCGTCACCCTTCGCCCACTTCTCATTGGCATTGGTTACGCTGGCCGCGATGCTCAACTCATCGCTCAGGCCTACATCGGCACTTACACCAAAGGCCATACCAAAGTCTTCTTTGATGTCGAGACCGACAGCGGCTTTGGGAGCGATGCTCACGCCACCAGCATCAATTTTAGTGCCAGCTTGAACTACCACTACGTTGTCTGCGGTTACCTTTCCTTCGGCGTCCGTGCTCCAGTTCTTCCGGGCATAGGCCACGCCAATGTCAAAGCCGGATACCTCAGCTTCAACAAAGGTACGGAGGTTGTTGGGCTGCTCGAAGTCCAAGGTCACTGTGGCCATATCAACCACAGGCACTTCCACACGAGCGCGCATTTGATTGGCGGCCTTGCCGGCCTTGATCATGTCGAAGTAGGTAGCCTTGTCACTCAACTCTTGGCCATTACCCCAGACGTTGGCGGTGAACCATTGGTCATTGAGCGTCAGTTTGTACTTGCCAAGACCATGCCCAGCGTCGACGGCACCGGAGAATTCCCAGTTCGTCTTGGATTCGGCTTCGTCACCTTCGCCAACCACAGTTACGTCGTCGCTGGAAGCCTTAACGTTGAAGTTGAGCTTGTATTCGAACTTGTACGGCTGCTGGCCAAATCTGAAGCTGGTCATCGAATACGTGGCCTTGAAGTCACCACTGAACGACACTGCAGCCATGGCAGTGCTGGCAAGTGCCAGAACCAGTGCCAGGGTGAGTACTAATACCTTTTTCTTCATTC
>FIZK01000016.1:1516-34675 GCA_900018335.1 uncultured Clostridia bacterium
CTTTTTTCCCCCTCAGTTTTTTGGAAAATGCTTCTTTCTCTCTCCACATCACCTTTGGAGGACGGGGAAAAAGTCTCCTTGTTTCCTTTCATCCCCATCTGACCCTAGGTAATGCCTCTGTGTCCCCGCGGCCACTGGATACTGAGCGGGCACCTCCTTTCTGCCCAGTGCCTTCAAGAACACAAAGCACGAGATTATATAGGGATATTTGACGTCAAACGGATAAATCCTTCCAACTACTGAACTTTTTTCCAGCGACCCCCACAAAACCACGGGGCAGTTCGCTATACTATCCTTTCTATTGTTATGCCCCGTTCCCTGCCATTTGTCACCTAAACGCGCAAAAATGGCTCCCGGTAAGCCGGGAGCCATTTCCTGCTTGCGTTATTCTCTTTTAGAACTCAACCTTCATGCCAGCGTTGAACGTAGTGCCGGTGACACGTGCGTGCTCGATGCCCAGGTTTACGCCGTTGGGCGCTTCAAACTTCGCACCAACCTTGTAACCTACGGACTCCAGGGCCAGCTCCGAAGCGGATACCTCGGCGCTCAGCTCCAGGCCGTTGATGGCCGGGATGAGGCCCAGAGTGGTCTTGGCACCGATGGTGTGCACCAGTTTGCGCTCCTCGCCGCCGGTCCATTTGCCTTCGTAGCTGGCGTCAATGGCCAGACCTTCCATGACCTCGAACTCACGGCCCACACCGAAGGTGGTGGACTTGGCAGCGATGCTGCTCACTGCAGGTACGTCCAGAACGGTTTCAACATCGAATCTGAATCCTTCGTACTCTGTACCTGCGCCAACCTTTGCTTCAGCAAACATCTGGTCGTAATCGGCGTGCAGTTCTACACCCTGCTGCTCCGTCTCAAAGCCCACGAAGAGCCCGGAGTTCTTGGCGCGAGGCAGGTGAATCCAGTCGTGCTCAGCATCTCCGTCTTCGCTCTCCTCCGCCACATAGCGGGGTACAAACCCATCGGTGATGTGCCTGTAACCAGCGGTGATGGTGGTGCTGTCAGCCAGCTCGTAACCTGCCTGCAGGGTCCAAAGGTTGTTCATCTTCAGGCCCGAGTCTTCCGTATGGTCGGCAGCCACGGAGCCGCGAACCTTCAGGCCTTCCACGGGTGCTGCTGCTGCATCAAGCTGCAGGCGTGTGATCTCGTCGTCTCTGATTACGGAAGCGCCCATGGCAATGTCTTCCATGATCTGCAGGTCTGTGCGCATACCCAGCACATGGCCGTGTTCGCCAGCCAAGGCGTAGAAGCCGTTCAGCTCTGCCAGTTCAACATCGACACCGCTTACGCTGATGCCGCTGCGCTTGGCCAAGCTGGCGTATGGGCTGTAGCTGATGTCCAGGGTACCAAAACGGGTTGTGGCCTCAGGACCGCCGTGCCAGAAGGCACCGTCAGCTTCGATGAAAGCCTGCTTCAGGGCGATGTCGCCCAGGGTGATGTCTGTGGGTACCAAGTCTTCGTTTTCGGTCTTCTTAGCAAGCCCGAACTCAAGGCCGGCCCGCACCTTGTCTTCAGCTGCGCTGAGGCCAAGGTTGAGGGACAGCTCCGAACCGGGAACAACTGTGACATCTTCGCCCTGCTTGTTTACTTGAATTTTCGTCTCGATGGAGCCGCTGATGTCCAAGCCAGCCGCGGAAACCGGTGCGACGGCGATCAGGGCTGCAACTAAGGCAAGAATGATTGTCTTTTTCATTATTTCTATCCCCTCTTTGTGCTTTGTTTCTCGTCTTCGTACAGCGCATGACTTTCTGCTGCAATGGGGGATGATCGTTGGTGAGTCTCCATGTTTCCTCGCCTTGATCCTCCCGTGAGTGTAACTAGTCTGTACTGTACGGCAGTTGATCTCAGTCACTCTGCGGGGGACACCTCCTTTCCTGAGCAGTCTGCCGAGACCACTGCTTGTACCCCACGCTTGGTTTGGTAGTGAAGTCGCTTTAGAATCTCCCTCCCGTGGCGGTACGCCTAACTATTTCTCCCCGCTCTTTACTATTCCTCCTGCTAGAGGGCTTGTAAGTCTTTCCAAGGGAACCAGTGTTCGCCAGAAAACACCCGGCAGATGGCGCGAAAAAAGAGGGCACCAACTGGTACCCTCTCTGGTCACTTCTTGCTGTTTGGCGTCCGCTGCGTCTAGCGGATAACCTCTTCCGTATCCCGATCGAAGAGGTGAATCTTCATCATGTTCAAGCCAACCTTGGCCTTCATGCCGTCTCTGGCAGTTGTGGATGCATCCAGGCGGGCAATGAAGCTGTTCTCTCCAGAGGAGAAGTAGACGTAAACTTCAGCACCCATGGGCTCGGTAACATCCACGTCGGCCTCGATGACGGAATAATTGGGATCCTCGCCCACAAGGGCCGCATCTTCAATGTCCTCAGGACGGATGCCCAGGACAATGGGCTTGCCCACGTAATTGCCGAGTCCCTTGATGGAAGCGGCCTTCTCCGCGGGGATCTCCAGTTTGAAGGTCTTGGCATCGATGGTGTAAACTTCGCCTTCCTTCTGCAGGAGAACATCGAGGAAGTTCATGGCAGGGCTGCCGATAAAGCCGGCCACAAACATGTTGTCGGGGTTGTTGTAGATGTCCAGGGGTGCACCGACCTGGTAAATATGTCCATCCTTCATAACCACGATGCGGTCGCCCATGGTCATGGCTTCCGTCTGGTCGTGGGTTACGTAGATAATGGTGGTCTGCAGGCGGTTGTGCAGCTTGCTGAGCTCAGCCCTCATCTGCACCCTCAACTTAGCGTCCAAGTTGGAAAGCGGCTCGTCCATGAGGAACACCTTGGGTTCGCGGACGATGGCCCGACCCACTGCCACACGCTGGCGCTGTCCACCAGAAAGTGCCTTGGGCTTCCGGTCCAGCAGATTCTCGATACCAAGGAGCTTAGCTGCTTCCTTAACTCTCCTGTCGATCTCATCCTTAGGGAACTTGCGCAGTTTCAAACCAAAAGCCATGTTGTTGTAGACGTCCATGTGCGGATAGAGGGCGTAGTTTTGGAAAACC
Organism: uncultured Clostridia bacterium; assembly: GCA_900018335.1. GTDB lineage: Bacteria > Bacillota > Limnochordia > Darwinibacteriales > Darwinibacteriaceae > DTU010. Next base: position 4,524 of record FIZK01000016.1, read on the forward strand.
ATGGCGATGTCCCTGTCCTTCGGGGGCACATCGTTGACCACAGTCTGGCCGATGGTAATCTGTCCTGCAGTTACCTCTTCCAAACCAGCCACCATCCTCAGGGTGGTGGACTTACCACAGCCCGAAGGGCCAACCAGTACGATAAACTCTCTGTCCTTAATGTCCAAGCTGATGTTATCTACGGCAGTAACATTACCAAAACGTTTTGTAACGTCTTTCAAGAGAACTTGTGCCAACGAAAAATCTCCTCTCCGTGAAAACTGAGATATTTGAAATATGCCGGGGCAGTGCACCCGAACATATTAACTTACAATCAAATAATAACACACAATATTTTGTTTGGCAAAACAAACTTGCACTTTGCCGTCCATCTTCTCCTGCTCAAAGCCAGGAGCCTTTTCAGCTGCTGGGAGCCAAAGCAAATTCGCTGATGGCTTTGGCTACCCCATGCTCCCAACTGGGGCTTGTCACGTGGCCGGCTGCCTCCTTTACTTTGGATGAGGCATTGCCAACTGCCACGGAGATTCCAGCCATCTCCAGCATACTCACGTCGTTGTTTCCATCACCAATGGCCAGCACTTCCGCGGGGCGGATGCCTAGAAAGTCTATCAACCACTGCAGGGCCCGGCCCTTTGTGGTGTTCGCACTAGTGATTTCAATGAAGTGCGGCTTAGAACTGGCAATTTCAATTTGCGGTCCTGCTAGTTCCTTTAACTCTGCAATGCGGTCCCGGCTGTCTTCCGGCGGGCCTGGAATAAGGATCTTGGCCAGCCTTCTCCCGCCGTCCTTTATGAACCCAACCAAGTCACCAACCGCTGTAACCTGCACCTGGACCCCAGCCGCATAGCGCTCAACATCGCTGTTGATTTCCGCGACATAAAGTTCATCTTCGAAATAGGCGTTGATGGTCCAGCCGCGCCTGCGGCCGTGTTCGGCAACGGCCTGGGCAAGCTCAGGGGACAGGTAGCTTTCGTACAAGGTTTCTCCTGATAGGCGCCGAATCAAAGCCCCGTTGTAACAGATGATGGGCTGATGCCGATCGAGCCCCAGCTCTAGGGCAAAGGGAACTGCAGATTTAAACATGCGCCCGGTAACGATGGTGAACACTATCCCCTGTGCAACCGCTTCTCTAATCACCTCCCTGTTCACTCCGCTGATCTGCCCATCTCGATTCAGCAGAGTGTCATCAAGATCCGATGCAATCAACCTGATCATACTCAACCTCAATTCTATAGCAAAAGGAGATGGCCCTTAACCATCTCCTTTATTTTTCGCCACATTTTTCCCTGTTCCTGCTTAACTCTGAGCAGTAGATACGGTTATGGAACCAGAAACGCAACTTGCTGCCAAATGGAGCTGATTCCTGCAGTTCTGGAAACCGGAGGAATGGGCCTTAAAGACGGCTCCAACTCCCCTCCGTTCATCCTGGCTTACCTCCAGAGAATCCACTTCCGCGGAGACGCGCCCCACGGAGCTTTCTAGATCTAAAGCCACACCCAAATCCGCCTGCTCTGGAAGGTTCACCTTAACCGAGCCATTGGTGGTGCGCAGGCGGTAGCGGGCACTGCCGTGCACATTGAGCAGCTTCACCTTCATAGAACCATTGGTGGTCACCAGATCAACGGCGGGTGCAGACACGGACAAGCGGTAGGAACCGTTGTGCAGCTCGTGGCTGATCTTCTCTGCCTTGACCCTTTCCATTTCGCAAGAGCCGTTGTCGGCCCAACCCTGGATCTGACCAGCCTGCACCGAACGCAGCTCCGTGGATCCGTTCGCCGTCTTCACATGCACCGTGGTTCCCCTTAAGTTCTCCACCCCCAGGCTCCCGTTTTTCGACACCAGCTTCACTTCGTACGTGCGCGTTTCCGGCACCAGCAGGTGCAGGGAGATGGATCGATCTTCGAAACCAGGCACGGAAAGCCTGAAGTCGTCCCTGACCGCATCATCTTCCCAGTCCACTGCGAAAAGTCGGCTGCGCAGCAGTTCCCGGTCCGACCCCTTCACCCTCTGCACCACTGTGAGCTGATAGTAGTCCTCTGACCAGCCCTGCAGGCGGATGGACCCGTTCACATTGCTCAGGTCGACCGGTAGGACCTCCCCAGGCCCCACTGGGCCCCGCACCACCTGCGTGAACTCCTGGGTTTCTTCAGAACCTCCAAAGGGGAACTTGGCCAGGAACTCCGGCAGCTTGGTGAACTTTTCCCTAACCGTGCGCTCCAAAGAGCGAGAGAAGCGCTCCGCGGCAGCTTCCACTTTAGAGGCAATATCGTCGCCCATTTTCCCTAAGTGCACCCACGGATCTTCCTGGGGTTCTTCTTCGCTGCCCCCGGGAGCATCACCCAAGGCATTGAGCAGAGCCTCCGCCTCCTCGGCGGTGATCTTACCCTCTTCCAACATACGCAGAATCATGCGCCGCTCTTCCTGCATTACTGACCTACCTCCTAACCCTGCAGAAGCTTGATGGCTTCCTGCGAAGTGATTTCGCCCCTATCCAGCGCTTCAATGATCTGTTTACGCCTCTGGTCCTGCTCCCGTTCTACCCGGTAGCCCAGGGCCTCCAGCACGTTATCCAAGCGGCTGCGCACCGTGGGGTAGGAGATGCCCAGCAGGCGCTCCACTTCTTTGATGTTGCCCCTGGAAGTCAAAAACACTTCCACAAACTGCCGCTGCTCCTCATCTAGGCGGCAGAACCTGCACGGTTCGAAGCGGCCCTCAATGGAAGTGTGGCAGCTGGCGCAGTGCAGCTTGGTCACGGACAAGGCTTTGCCGCACACGGGGCATTTCGTCAGGATGGGTCTTGACAATCTTAATCACCACCTTTATGACTTAAAGATTCTACCTTGATTTTCCAATCCTTTATTTCATATCTTAAAGGCGACATTTAATTTTGTCAATGTCTGATTCAACAAAATAAAACCCCGGCTGCTCACAGCCAGGGTTTGTACTATAAGAGCTTTGAAAAATACTAGAAGGTAAAGGATACTCCGCCGCCCACCAGGATGCCGCTGTTGATGTCGTCACCGCTCCGGTAGTGCTTAATGGTACCCTGTACCGATATGTTCTCCATAACCTCATAGGCCACCGTGGCCCGGGCGCTGAGCAGGCTCTTAGCGTCCTCCTCACCGAACTTAAACTTGGGTGCGTAGCTCACGTCGGCCAGCAGAGTGAACTTCTCCGCGGGGACGAACTTAAACCCGAACTTGCCGTAGAAGCCGCTGCCCTTGGTGTCGTTGGACGTGTCCCCTTCAACATCCTCGGGCTCCGTGGCTGTAAAGCTGAGCATGCCGTAGCCGCCGCCCACGAAGACTTCCAAGTCTTCCTCGCTGGCTACGCGGTACAGACCGCCGATGGTCAGGAAGGTATCGGCGCGGGTCTCGCCCTTGTCTTCATTCTTGAAGTTGATAAAGGAAAAAGCAGCATCAGCAAAGATGTTGTCAAACACTTCCACCTTGGTATTGGCAGCAAAGCCCTGCCCCTTCGCCTCTTTGCCCAGACCAAAGAGGTAACTGGCGTCCCCATCCAAAGAAAACGCCGAAGCTACCAGGCTAGCCCCCATAACAACACTCAACACTGTCAGCAGACATACTAGTCTCTTCACTTTTCAGCCCTCCGCATACTACTATGTTTTTCCTTTCTATATTCTGACAAGCTTGCAGAAAACCTTCTAAGAACAGCAGGTTTTCCCAAGAAGATCACGAATTTATCTGCCATCCAGTACTAACCAATGAGGAGGAACTACGCATGCGCCGAGGTTTTAGCCTGATCAGCCTGGCGATTGTGCTGATCTGCCTGGTATCTGCGACGCCAACCGCATCGGCCCAGCTGCTCGCAGGAGTACAGCTTAGTTACGGCAGGGCCAATTTCGAAGAGGTCTTGGGAGAAGAAGGGGCCAAAACCTCCCAGCTGCTGAACACGGTGTGGGCTCACTACGACTATGAGGATCTCCGCTTCACCGGTATCTATCAGGGCAGCTTAGGCCTTGGCGGCACATCCATCGGCCGGCATCTGGGCCAGGTGGCGGCAAATTACCGCGTGCTGGAGGAAGGGCCCATGCAGATCTACGCTGGCCTGGGCTACCATTTTACCTCCACACGCTTCGCCAAGGAGATGGGCGGACAGGAAAACCCCTTCACGCTCACGGGCCACGGCTTCGCCGGTCAGGTAGTGATTGACATCGAAATCACCGAAGAACTGCGCACCAGCACCACCCTCACCGCCAGTCCTTGGGTAAACTGGTCGTTCTCCAGTGCGGGGACAACCAGGTCCATTGATGCCAGCGGGTCCTTCAACGCCAAACTCGATCTGGTGTACGACTACTCAGATCAGCTGAGCGTGCAGATTGGCCTGCTGGGGGGAAGTTACAAAGTACTCGGCTTCACCCACAACGATAATAAGTTGGGCGAAACAAGGGGAGTGTTCGCCGGGTTCAGCGCCGGGATCACCCAGCGCTTCTAATCATCTGGACGATGGAAGAGCTAGCGCTCCTGCGCTAGCTCTTTTGCATATGCTGGTATATTTCCCCCGCCAGCTTGGCGCTGATCCCGGGAACCTGCTGTAGTTCCTCTAAGCTCGCCTCCCGGATGCGCTTCACTGAGCCAAAGTGTTTGATCAAATCCTTCTTACGCTTGGGGCCCACACCCGGGATCTCATCCAAGATGGATGTGCGGGCCGCTTTCCCCCGCAGATTGCGGTGATAGGTGAGGGCAAAACGGTGCGCCTCATCCCGGATCCGCCTGAGCAGGAGCAGCCCCGGGGAATCCAGGGGCAGAACCACGGGTTCTGAGCTCCCTTCCAGATAAAGCTCCTCACGCCTTTCCGCCAGGGCGATAAAGGGCATGATCAAACCCAGCTCGTCCCGGACCTCCAGCGCTGCACTGAGCTGGCCCTTACCCCCGTCGATCAAGACCAGGTCCGGGAAGGCTGCGAACTTGCCATCCTTCACCTGCTCCTCCCTTTCCTGGAGACCCCTCTGGAACCTGCGGCGCACCGCTTCGCGCATGGACTCATAATCATTGGGCGCGCCTTCCACGCCGCGGATACGGAAGCGCCGGTAGTCCGAACTCTTGAAGTCGCCATCCTCCCAGACCACCAGCGAAGCCACGATATTGGTCCCCTGGAGGTTGGAGATGTCAAAGGCCTCGATACGCTCTGGAGGCTCAGGCAGATCGGCCACTTCCTGCAGTTCCTGCAGGGCCTTTTCCTGCGCCTTCTCCTTAAAAGCCTGGCGGCTTTTGGTTTCATCCAGCACCACCTGGGCGTTTTTGATCACCAGATCCAGCAGCTGCCGTTTAACGCCCCGCTTAGGAGTGCGCAGATACACCCTGCCTCCCCTGAGGCCGCCCAGCCAGTCCTCCAAAACCGCCGATTCGTCCAGCTCTTCTGGGATCAACACCTCCCGGGGGATATAGGATGCGTCCTGGTAGTACTGCTGCAGAAAAGAGCGGAGGATCTCCCCTTCATCCTCCTCGGCGGAACATTCCAGAAGAAAGTGATCCCTGCCCACCAGTTTGCCGCTGCGCACAAAAAACACCTGCACGCAGGCGAGCTCCCCGTAGCGGGCGCAGCCCAGGTAGTCCTGATCCTCGTTGTGCTGGGCCACCATTTTCTGCCTTTCCGCCAGGGTCTGCAGGCCCCGGATTTGATTGCGGAAGCGGGCGGCCCGTTCAAATTCCAATTTGGCCGCGGCCTGGTGCATTTTCTCCGTGAGCTCAGGGATCAGGCGATCGATGCGGCCTTCCAGGAACATGATCACTTCCGCGATCATCTCGCCGTACTTCTCCTTACTCACCAGGCCTGCACAGGGCGCCAAACAGCGCCCGATGTGATAGTTCAAACAGGGCCGGTCCTGCTGCCCTTCCACGATTTTCTTGCTGCAGGTGCGCAGGGGAAAGAGCGTACGCAGAAAAGACAGGGTCTTTTTCACCGCGGTCACGTCGGTGTAGGGGCCGAAATAGCGGGCACCATCGTTGAGACGCCGGCGCACCATGAGCACCCGGGGGAAGTCTTCCTGCACAGTCACTTTGATGTACGGATAGGTCTTGTCATCCTTCAGGCGCACATTATAGCGGGGGGAATACTCCTTGATTAAGTGGTTTTCCAGGATCAGGGCTTCCACTTCGGAGTCGGTGACGATGATCTCCAAGTCGTGGATGTGTTCCACCATCACCCGCACCTTCAGGGGATGGGCGGCGGATTTCTGGAAGTAGGAGCGCACCCGGTTGCGCAGGTTCACCGCCTTCCCCACATAGATCACTTCTCCCGCCTCATTCCTCATCACGTAGACCCCCGGAGCGGTGGGAAGATTACTCAGTTTGTGCTGCAGATCCACCGGTTACCCCCCTTTCAGCTTTCAGCCGCCAAGACCTTGCGCAAAAACTGGCCGGTGTAGGAAGTGTCCACTGCCGCCACTTCCTCCGGAGTGCCGCAGGCAACTACGGTTCCGCCCCGCTGGCCCCCTTCGGGCCCCAAGTCGATGATATAATCCACGGTCTTGATCACATCCAGGTTATGCTCAATAACCACCACCGTATCACCCGCATCTACCAGCCGCTGCAAAATGGAGAGCAGCTTGCGGATATCTTCAAAGTGGAGCCCAGTGGTGGGTTCATCCAGCAGGTACAGGGTCCTGCCGTTGCTGCGCCGGGAGAGTTCGGTGGCGAGCTTGACCCGCTGCGCCTCCCCCCCAGAGAGCGTAGTTGCCGGCTGACCCAATTTGATGTAGCCCAGGCCCACATCGTAAAGGGTCTGCAGGCGCCTGTGAATTCTGGGCACGTTCTGGAAGAACTCCACCGCCTCTTCCACCTGCATGTCCAAAACATCGGCAATGGATTTCCCTTTGTACTTCACTTCCAAAGTTTCCCGGCCGTAACGCTTGCCCTTACACACTTCGCAGGGCACGTAGACATCGGGCAGGAAGTGCATCTCGATTTTGAGGATGCCGTCTCCCTTGCAGGCCTCACAGCGCCCGCCCTTCACGTTGAAGCTGAACCTGCCGGGCTTGTACCCGCGGATCTTGGCCTCTGTGGTCAGGGCAAACAGCTCCCGGATTGCGTCAAAGGCCCCCGTGTAGGTGGCCGGGTTGGAGCGGGGCGTGCGCCCAATGGGCGACTGGTCGATCTCTATCACCTTATCAATGAACTCTAAGCCCTCGATGGCCCTGTGGGCGCCGGGCTTGGTTTTGGCCCGGTACAGCTCCTGGCTGAGCCGCTTGTAGAGGATTTCGTTGATCAGGGTACTCTTCCCCGAGCCGGAAACACCGGTCACGGCCACGAACAGGCCCAGGGGTATTTCCACATCAATGTCCTTCAGATTGTGTTCCCGGGCGCCCCGCACGGTGATGGCTTTCCCGTTGGGCTGGCGCCTCTTTTTCGGGATGGGAATCCGCCGCTCTCCTTTGAGGTATTGGCCCGTAATGGAGCGAGGTTCCGCGCAGACCTGTTCCCAGGTGCCCGCGGCCACCACTTCACCGCCGTGGGTGCCCGCTCCCGGCCCCATATCCACGATCCAGTCCGCGGCCTCCATGGTGTCCCGATCATGCTCCACCACAATTAGGGTGTTGCCCAGATCCCGCAGCTCCCTGAGGGCGTCCAAGAGCTTTTCATTGTCCCGCTGGTGCAGGCCGATGCTGGGTTCATCCAAAACATAGAGCACGCCGGTGAGCCTAGAGCCGATCTGGGTGGCCAGCCGGATGCGCTGGGATTCGCCGCCAGATAGGGTGGCGGAAGCACGGCTCAAGGTCAGGTAATCCAGACCCACATTCACCAGGAAGCTCAGGCGCTCCTTGATCTCTTTTAGGATCTGCCGGGCAATCAGCTCTTCCCTGGGAGTCAAGCTCAGCTGGGTGAAGAAGTCCAGCACTTCCAAGATGGTGAGCTCAGTCACCTGCATGATGTTTTTGCCGCCCACGGTGACCCCCAGCACCTCAGGCCGCAGGCGCTTGCCGCCGCAGGCGGTGCAGGTGCTCACGCTCATGAACTGCTCCACATCCTGCTTCACCCACTCTGAGGAAGCTTCCCGATAGCGCCTTTCCAGGCTGGGAATGAGGCCCTCATAGGGCGCATCGTAAACCCTCTCCCTCCCCACGCTGGTGGTATAGTTAAACGTGACCAGCTGATCCCCAAGCCCATAAAGGAGGACGTTAAGCTGTTCTGGGCTCAGCTCCTTCAGGGGAACTTCCTGGTCTATGCCGTGGAGCTCGCAGACGCGGTCGACAATGGCCCAAAGCCAGCGGCTCTTGGAGTTGCGCCAGGGAATCAGCCCCCCTTCGGAAATGGACAGGTTCAGATCCAGGATCAGCTCCGGATCGATTTCCTGTTTCGAGCCCAGCCCCTCACAGCTGGGGCAGGCCCCGAAGGGGCTGTTAAAGGAAAACATGCGGGGCGTCAGTTCCTCCATGGAGATGCCGCAGTCGATGCAGGCAAATTTCTCGCTGAACATGAGCTCCTCCCCGCCGATCACGTCCACGAAGACGATGCCCTCGCCGAACTTGAGCGCGGTCTGCACCGAATCGCTGATGCGCCCCTGCACATCGGGGCGGACCACGATGCGGTCCACCACAATTTCTATGCTGTGTTTTTTATTCTTGTCCAAGTTGAGCTCATCGCCAACTTCCCTCAGCTCCCCGTTGACCCGGATGCGGATGAAGCCTTCCTTGGCGATCTGCTCCACTACCCGCTTATGTTCCCCTTTGCGGCCCCGCACCACCGGAGCCAACACCTGGATGCGGGTGCCCTCGGGCAGGGTGAGGATCTGATCCACAATCTGCTCCACAGTCTGCTGGGCTATGGGCTGGCCGCAGCTGGGACAGTGGGGCCTGCCTATGCGCGCAAAGAGCAGGCGCAGATAGTCGTAGATTTCCGTGACCGTGCCCACAGTGGAGCGGGGGTTGCGGCTGGCCGTCTTCTGATCGATGGACACCGCCGGCGAAAGCCCCTCGATAAAGTCCACATCGGGCTTATCCATCTGCCCCAGAAATTGCCGGGCATAGGCGGAAAGCGACTCCACGTACCGCCGCTGGCCTTCGGCGTAGATGGTATCAAAGGCCAGGGAGGACTTGCCCGATCCAGACAAGCCTGTGATCACCACCAGCTTGTCTCGGGGTATTTCCACATCTATGTCTTTCAAGTTGTGCTGACGCGCACCCTTGATTACCAGCTTATCACTCAAACCGATAACCCCATTTCCGTCCTGATCTCCTGGATTTCATCACGCAGCTCGGCCGCCCGCTCGAAGTTGAGCTCCTGAGCTGCCCGGTACATCTCTTCTTCCAGCTCTTGAATGAGGGCGATCACGTCCTTGATGCTGCCCTTCAACCGCGCAGTGTAGCTTGGCTTTTCTTCCGCAACCTTCTCCTCCGCGAGATGCTGGGCAATATCGCTGATGCCCTTCTGGATGGTCTGGGGCGTGATCCCCATGCGTTCGTTGTATTCCATCTGAATACGGCGGCGGCGGTTGGTCTCGTCAATGGCATAGCGCATGGCCTCAGTGATGCGATCCGCATACATGATCACCTTCCCATGCACGTTGCGGGCCGCCCGTCCAATGGTCTGGATCAAGGAAGTGGGCGAACGCAGGAAGCCTTCCTGATCCGCATCCAAAATGGCCACCAGCGATACCTCGGGCAGATCCAGCCCCTCCCGCAGGAGGTTGATGCCCACCAAAACGTGGAACACTCCCTGGCGCAGCTCCCTGAGGATCTCGATGCGTTCCAGGGTATCCACGTCGGAATGGAGATAGCGCACCTTCAAGCCCACTTCGCCCAGGTATTGGGTGAGGTCCTCCGCCATGCGCTTGGTGAGGGTGGTGACCAGCACCCGCTCGTCACGCTTTACAACCCGCCCGATCTCATCAATGAGATCGTCGATCTGGCCCTTCACCGGCTTGACGACCACCTCGGGATCAACCAGCCCCGTGGGGCGGATCACCTGCTCCACCACCTGCTGGGAATGCTTCAGCTCATAGGGTCCGGGGGTAGCCGATACATAGATCACCTGGTTCATGTGGGCTTCAAACTCCTCGAACTTCAAGGGCCTGTTATCCAGCGCCGAGGGCAGGCGGAAACCATATTCCACCAAGGTCTCCTTGCGGGAGCGATCACCGTGGTACATGGCCCGTACCTGCGGTATGGTCACATGTGATTCATCAATGATCATGAGATAATCCTTGGGGAAGTAGTCCAGGAGCGTAGCCGGGGTTTCCCCAGGCTGGCGCCCGCTCAAGGGCGCGGAGTAGTTCTCCACACCGCTGCAGTACCCCAGTTCCGCCAGCATCTCCAAATCGTAGCGGGTGCGCTGCTCCAAACGCTGGGCCTCCAGCAGCTTGCCCTGGCTGCGCAACTCCCCGAGGCGCGCTTCCAGTTCCGCTTCAATGGCCGGAATGGCCCTTTTCAGCTTCTCCTCAGGTGTAATGAAGTGGGAAGCCGGGTAGATGGTGAGCTCACCGTGCTGCTCGAGGATCTCCCCGGTGATGGGATCCACCTCTTGGATCCGCTCGATTTCATCGCCGAACATCTCAATGCGGATCACCGTTTCACTGCCCACGGGAATGATCTCGATCACATCGCCCCGCACCCGGAAGGTTCCCCGCCGGAAACCGATGTCGTTGCGTTCATACTGAATCCCCACCAAGCGGCGGAGGATGTGATCCCGGTCCCGGTACTCCCCATTCTTGAGGGAAAAAGTCATGCCCACATAATCTTCGGGGGAACCTAGACCATAGATGCAGGACACGCTGGCCACAATCACCACGTCGCGGCGCTCAAAGAGGGCGCTGGTGGCCGCGTGGCGCAGGCGGTCGATCTCTTCGTTGATGGAAGCGTCTTTTTCTATATAGGTGTCGCTGGTGGGCACATAGGCCTCCGGCTGGTAGTAGTCATAGTAACTGACGAAGTAATGCACCGCGTTGTTGGGAAAGAACTCCCTGAACTCACTGCACAGCTGAGCTGCCAGCGTCTTGTTGTGGGCGATGACCAGGGTGGGCTTTTGAACCGCCTCAATTACCTTGGCCATGGTGTAGGTTTTGCCTGAACCCGTAACGCCCAGCAGAGTCTGGTGCTTCATGCCGCCGCGCAGTCCTGAAGCGAGCTGTTCTATTGCTTTGGGCTGGTCCCCGGCTGGTTCGAAGGGGGCCGCCACTTGAAAGGCAGTGCGCATGGCTTTCTCCTTTTCTCACGGTGAAGTAGGTAATCCGCCTTGGGCGGCTAATTATATGCTTAGGACAGAATCAGAGAGGGGGCCCATACATGAGCTTAGTAGTAATGGTGGAAATTCCCAGGGGCAGCCGCAACAAATACGAGTACGATCCCAAAGAGAAACGCTTTTACCTGGATCGCATGCTGTTCTCCTCGGTCCACTACCCCGCCGACTACGGGTTTATCCCCGAAACGCTGGCAGAAGACGGCGATGCCCTCGATGCACTGGTCATCGTGGGCGAGGCCACTTTCCCGGGCTGTATGATCCGGGTGGAGCCGGTGGCGGCGTTTGAAATGTGGGACGAAAAGGGCCCGGATCAGAAGATCCTCTGCGTGCCCGTGGGCGATCCCCAGTGGAACTGGGTGAAAAGCCTGGAAGACGTCCCCCCACACCTGCTCAGGGAGATCACCCACTTCTTTGAGGTGTACAAAGACCTAGAGAAGAAAAAGACCAAGGTGGGGGATTGGCTGAATAAGGATGAGGCCCGGCGGATCATCGCAGAAGCCCAGGCCCGCTACATCCACAACAGCTAGAGTTCCTCTCCCCCAGGAGTGAACAGCACCCTGGAGATGGGCACCAGTTCAACGCCTGAGCTGAGCAGCTCAGGGATCATCTCCCAAAGTGCATCTGCGGTGGCAGGGCGCACATGCCCGATCACCACGGCCTGTCCCTGCCGCTTGGCCAGGTCCAGGCCCGCCCGCAGCTGCGCTTTTATTTTCTCCACATCGCTTTCATTATCGATGAACAGATCGTTGACGCCAAAGGGCACCCTAAGATCTGTTGCCACCTCCGCCACTACGCTGCGGCCGGAGGTGCGGCTGTCCACAAAGAACAGGCCCAGGGTATCCACTGCCTCTAGTATGCTCCGCATGGTCTCGGGATCTTCCGTGGCCAGTGAACCCATGTGGTTGCTCACTCCCACCGCCATGGGCAGTTCAGCCAGATTGCTGCGGAGTGTGGCGTCCACTTCCTCCGCCTCCATCACGCCATAGATCCCCCCCGGGCCCAGCGGCAGGCTGGTATCCAGGGCTTCCAAGGGCTGATGCAGAATCACCTCATGCCCGGCGGCATGCGCCCGCTGAGCCAATTCCCCGGTGAGATCCAGCCGGGGCAGGATGGCGGCGGTCAAGGGCAGGGGATAGGCCAGCAGCGGCATGGCTGCCGGGGAGTGGTGCCCCCAATCATCGATAATAATGGCCAAAACCGGGGCCTGGGGCGTGCGCTTCAAGTGGCCTTGGGGATCGAAGTACTGGCCCAGCACCGGAACCAACCCGGCCGCGTGCTGCCGGTAGTTGCGGGGATTGAGCAGCTCAAGCCGCCACTGCAGCGCCAAGACCCGCTGTTCACTTCCGGGCAAGCTGCTCCAAAAACCCAAGTAGTAACCGTGCTCAGTGCGCTCCAGCTGCAGTGCCCAGCCCTGCCCCAAGAGATCGCTGCAGAGCTGGAAGAGAACGCCCGTCAGATCGAGCCCAGGGCTTTGGGGCACGAGCACCCACTCTTCGCTGGTTTGTACCCAGGCAGCATGCTCGTCCCATCCCCCAGCGGGCTGCAGCTCGTTCTCCTGGGTGCGCTGGAAGAGGTTGAATCCCGCCTCCCCCCAGAACTCCACAAGGGAATCGAGATCTGGAACCTGGGGCCGGAGGATCTGCACCTCCAGCTCATGCCTTCTATCCAGGCCTCCGCGGTAATCTGGGCCCAAAATCAGCCCCAGCACAGCAAAGCCCAGGGAACTGAAGGCGAACAGGGCTAGAAACGCCACTATGCAGGTTTTCTTAGTATCCAGCTGCAGCTGCACGGACTCACTTCCTCTTCGCTCTCCACCTGTTCCAGAGGCTTTTCAACGCTCCATCCTTGATCCTCATATACGCCCCTTGGTTAGGATGGGGTGCGGGAATGATCCCCAGGGGCGGAACCTTCCCCCGAAAGTGGATCTCCCGCCGCTTGGGATCGAGAAACTGATTCTCCACCACGAACACGGGATCAACCGCCCAGGGGGAAATCTCCTGGACCAATTGGGAGAGATCCCCCACTTCCACTCCGTTGACGCTTTTGATCACATCGCCCACCCGCAGCCCCATGTTCTCCGCGGGAGAATCGGGGTAAACGGACAGGACCATCACTCCGTCCTCGCCGTGGAACACGGGCTGTCGGTTCTGCTCCCGCCACTGACCCCAGAGAATCACCAACTCATGGCCTAGGGGCGCAAAGAGCACGGGCAGAATGGACAGGACGGGGTACGCATTGGCAGCCAGGGCCAAAGCCAGCAGAACCAAGCTGTAGGCCAAGAGCATGCCCGCGCTGCGCCTGGCTTTGGCCTTGGGCAGCTCGGTTTGGACGAAGTCACTGTAACCCAGGGCCACCACCAAAGGAAAGAGCATGTACATGAGCACATGGCCTTCCGGCGCCTCCATGCCGGCGCGGAAAACCGGCCACCAATCCGGCATGGCCACGGTCTGCCAGTCGGCTCCCGACCCTGCCACAACCAGCCCAACCAAAGCGATGGTGGGCATGGGCCAGAACTTCCTCAAAGCAAAGCCGCCCACCACTTTCCCGCTTTTGTGCTTGAAGAACATGGGAGAAGACCCATGGTAACCGTTCACAAAGATCAGGGCCGCCTCCACCAGGTGCAGAATGGCCACCAAGGCCATGAGCGTGGCGATGTGCACCTGGGGGTAACCGAAGAGCAGGTTCAGAATGCTCACCAGGCTCCCGGCATAGGCGAAGCACAAAAAGCGGGGATGGAACAGCATGAGCAAAATGGCCGCCAGCCACAGGTAGGCGGCGCCGGCGTTGGTTACGGAAACGCCCAGAGCGATGAAGAGCACCGTGGCCAGGAAACCACCGCCCAAACCATAGATGGCCGCGGCTGCAGTTTCCCGCAAAGGATCAATTCGCCTCAGCCCGAAGAACCCCTGTTCGTAGTCGCGGATTTTCGAGTACTGTCGATATACAATGCTGAAGACCAGCACCAAGATGAGGATATAGCGCAGATCCGTGAACATGAGGGCAAAAGTCTGCCAAGTGATCACCGCAAGATCCCAAATTTGCTTCATATAATCTCCTCCTGAACCTCACCCAGGAAAGGAAGACCCCGGAGAAGTATCCGGGGTGCGACCGTCTACAGCTGTGAGCGTAAAACCTCCAAAGCCTTCTCCAGCTGTGGATCGAATTCCGCTTCGCCGAGATAAATGGCTTCCTCCTCTTCCAGGGTAACCTCCACCACAATATCGGGTTCGATGCCTACACCGTTGATATCCTTGCCGCCGGAAGTCAGGTAACCCTGTTCCGTCACGGTCAAGGCGCTGCCGTCCCGGAGCGGATAGAGGGATTGAACCAATCCCTTGCCAAAGGTGGTGGTCCCCACCAGGGTGGCCAGGCCGTTGTCCTGGAGAGCCCCGGAGACGATCTCCGAAGCGCTGGCGCTGCCGCCGTTAATCAAGACCACCATGGGTATGGGCTGGCGCGTCCCCTCCACGGTACTCTCAAAGGGGGTGCGGTTGCCTTCCTTGTCCTCGAGATACAGCAGGGGCGCCCCTGACACGAACTCGTCCACTACCTTAAGGGCTGAGCTGAGCGTACCCCCTGGGTTATGCCTCAGATCAAGTATTAGAGCCCGCTGGCCCTGGGCATCCAGTTCAGCCAAGGCCTGCACCAGTTCCTCGTACGTGCGCTCGGAAAAGCTGGTCATCTCCACATAGCCAATGCGGTACTCCTCATCCACTATGCGGTATTCCGGCACCGACACCACGTTGATCATCTCGCGCACAATGTGGACCTCAAAGGTCTCCTCGCCGCGCTGGATGGTCAAATCGATTTCCGTGTCCGCGGGCCCGCGCATCAGGCTCACAGCCTCATCCAGGGTCATGAAGGTCGTATCCTTACCGTCGATGGCCACGATCTTATCCCCCCGCCTGAGCCCAGCACGCTCACCGGGGGTTCCCTTGATGGGTGAGACAACCGTAACCCGGTCATCTACTATGCCCACGGACAGGCCGATGCCTCCATACACACCCGTGGTGGTGTTCATCATATTTTCAAAGGCCAGGGCATCCATGTGCCGGGTATAGGGATCGTCCAAGGCATGCCGCAGCATACCGTTGATGGTCCCGGTAGTAACATAGCCTTTGAGGAGCTCCAAAGTGCTCACCGGTTGATAGTAATGCCTGGTCTTCACCAGGGCGATCACTTCCAGAACAGTGCCTATGCTCTCATGCCCCGTTCCCCAAGCTCCGCTCTGGGAACTGGCCTGGTAGGTTCCGTAAAAGAGGGTTACAGTCAGCAGAACCGCAATGGTTATGATCGTGAGGGTTGTTTTCCTGCTCACTCTACCACCAGCTTTCTAAATCTACGCAAACTATATTCCACCCGCTCCAGGGATAGACTTCTGCAGCTGCATTCATAATATCATATCAAATACTGTGGGACTTGACAAGGCAGCTCACTGCCGCTCCGCGGCTTCAGGCAGCCTTCTAAACCCTTCCCCCAATACCTCATGGACATCGTGGATAACCACAAAGGCCTTGGCATCAACCTCCGCCACAATCCGCTTAATGGCCGCTATTTCCATCCGGGAAACGATCACCAAGAGCACTTCTTTGCCGTGGCGGGTGTACATACCCCGCCCCTCCAGACTGGTCACTCCCCGCTCCAGCTTTTCCATGATGGCCTGGCCGATGGGCTCAGGGTGATCGGAGATGATCAAACAGGCCTTGGCGTAATTCTGGCCCTCCTGGACCAGATCAATGGTCTTGGTGGTCAGAAACACGGCAATCAGCGCGTACATGGCCAACTCCAAACCGAACACCGCACCTGCCAGCAAGATCACCGCACCATCCACAAACAGCAGGGCCTGCCCCACACTGGTGGGGAAAAACCTGGCCAAGAGCTGTGCCGCCATATCCGTACCTCCTGTGGAACCGCCGCAGCGGAAGGCGATGCCTAAACCGATCCCGGAAAGCACTCCGCCGTAAATGGCCGCCAGCAGCAAGTCCTCGGTGATGGGTACAGCCCAGCGGTTGAACAGGTCCACGAAAACGGAAAGGGCCACGGTGCCAAATAGGGTCCGCGCCCCGAACATGGAGCCCAACACCCGCCAGCTCAAGAAAAAGAGGGGCACGTTCAGGAGCAGCATGGTCACTCCTGCGGGAAAACCGGCGAGGTGGTAAACCACGGTGGCCAAGCCGCTCACCCCACCGGCGGCAACCTTGGCCGGAATTAGGAAGAAGCTCACTCCCACGGCGGTAATAGCCACCCCCAGCAGAACTCCGCCAAAGCCCAGCACGATCCTGCGAGCCATTGCGCTACCTCCCCTTCACTAAACGCTCCTTAAGCACGGCCAGTACAAACAGGGGCAGCACGGCCATGCGTCTGATCCTCCACGGCTGGCGCACCAGGCGGTACAGCCACTCCAGGTTCATCCTCCGCATCCAGCTCGGCGCCCGCCTATCCACACCAGCCCACACGTTGAAGCTCCCGCCAACACCCACAGCCACCGGAATGCGCAGCTCAGCCAAGTGGGCGGCCAGCCATTTTTCCTGGCGGGGAACTCCCAGGGCTGCCAGGAGGATGTCCGGGCGGGCCTCTTTCAGGCGGGCCAGGATCTCCTCTTCCTCAGGCCCCTTGAAAAAACCGTGGTGTGTTCCGGCAATGCGCAGCCCGGGCCAGCGCTGGCTCACGGCTGCGGCAGCCTTTTCCGCCACCCCCCGCTCACCGCCTAAGAGGAACACCCGCCACCCCTTCTCTCCGGCGCGGGCCAGGAGCGCTTCGGCCAACTCGATGCCGGGGATGCGCTCTGGAACTTCCTGTCCCAAAAACGAGGCAGCCCAGACCACACCAATGCCATCGGCCACCACCAAATCCGCCCGCTGCAGGATCTCAGCCAAGAGGAGATCCCGCCTGGCCTTCATCACCATCTCCGGGTTGGCGGTGACAGCTAGATGGGGCTTGCCCGAGTGGATAAACTCTTCCAGCATCTGGAGGGCTTGGCCCATGGAAATCGGGTCAAAGCCCACTCCTAGAATGTCCCTCCTGCTCACACTCTCACCTCAAAACCTGAGCTAAAACCCTGCGGTTGCCTGCTGTGCGCCGCTGCAGCTCCCCGAGGGCCCTTTGATAGCCTTGGCGCTGCTCCTCCATGGCGGTGAGCACCTGGCTCACTAGTTCCGGCAGGCGCCCCAACTCCCCCAGCTCCACATAGGGCACGCGCAGCTGGGCGCACACAGCCGCCACCTTAGGATCATAGTTCACTCCCACGGGCTGGCAGTCGTTGAGGGCACTGAAAATGAGGCCGTGGAGGCGCATGGATATGCACAGGGCCGCCCCCTGAAACATTCGATCCAAGTTGCTCAACTCCGGTTTGGCGTGGACCTTCAGCCCAGGACATCTCGTCTGCAGAAATGCGCCCAGCTCCTGATCGCCCGGTCCTAGGGGCAGAAATTCCACTGACCAGCCCTCCTGCTCCCAGCGCAGGAGGTGCTCCAGCCAGAGCGAGCTCTGTTCTGGCCAGCCTTCATGGGGCCTGAGATTGAGCAGCAGCCTTCTGGTCCGCTCCCCTGTATTGGCCGCTAAACCCCGTGCAAACACTGGATCAGCCGCCAGCACGATCTTCTCCTCAGGTACCCCCAGCTCTTCCAAAAAGCGCAGGCTGTCCTCATCCCGCACGGAGCAGGCTGCAGCCCGTTTGTAAACTCGCGCGGTCCAAGACTTGTAAGGCCCGCTGGAGATGGGGCCCAGGCCCTGGGCATACATCACCACCGGGACCCGGCGCAGCAGAGCCAGCTCCACCAGGGAGAGATAGTAGGGCAGGCTGCGCTTGCTGGTGGCATCCTGCAGCAGCGAACCCCCTCCGCTCACCATACAGCGAGCGGAGGACAAAACCCGCCAGATCCCTTTAAGATCGCAGCGCCCCAGAACGGACACGCCGTGCTCAGCCGCGGTTTGCTGCGGGTTGCCCGAAGGAACCACGATCTGCCTGCGGCTGATTCCCAGGGAAACCAAATCCTGGCACAGGGCGGCCAGGATGGCCTCGTCCCCTAGATTACCGAACCCGTAGTACCCCGAAACGAGAATCACTGCGCAGCCACCTCTTCCCCCAGTGGTAGATCCGCCAGACCAGCCAGCCCAAAGCATAGCCGAACACCCATCCGTACAGTGTGCGCAGCAGGCTCACCCACAGGAAGGTGTGGGTGTGGGTAAAGGTGTTCACTAAAGAGAGCTGCCCAATCACGGCCAGGGGCAGCAGCCAGGATCGCTTGGGATCCTGCGCCCGCAGTGCCAAGTACAAAGCGGGGTGGCCCAAGAACAGCTCCTTGGTGCGGGGCCTCACCCGCAAAAGGTTTTCCAGCGCCTCCCGGAGCTGCACCTCCGCCTCCAGGACGGGAATTCCGAAGTTCCCGGTGCGCAGCACATAGAGCACTCCCACTAGGCCCACCCCCCCTGCGGCCAGCAGCCAGCGCACGGGCACCTCCCGGCGCAGCCAGTCGCGCACAGGGCGCACCACCGTAAAGAACATCAGGGCAATGGGAAGCACATGCATGAGTTTCACGCCCCGGAACTCTTCCATCTTCACCAAAAACTCCGTACCGCTCAGCGTACCCACGACAAACAGGGCTCCCAATAAAGAAACCAGGAGCACGCTGTGGGCGCGCCTAAAATGCGTCCCACCCCACTGGCACTCCAGGGCCAAACAGGGAAAGACAACGGCGGCCACCAGGGCCAGCCCCTGCTTAGCCAGGAGGGGGGAAACGGCAAGCAGTGCCACACTGCCGAGGTAACCGAGGATTCCGCCCCCCAGCACCAGACGGGACAGTCCAGGAAAGAGAGCCTGGCCGTAGAGAATCGCGCCCGCCCAAATGCCCGCTGCGACCAGTGCGGTCAGAAGTCCTAGGGGCTGCCAGAAAGCAAAGGGCTCGGCAGTGCCCAACTCAAAACCGGCTGCCTCGAGCCTGGCCCCCAAGGCATCCAGGACATCCAAGGATCTCTGCCAGCCTCCCTCGGCCTGCATAAAGGGGCGCACATACAGCACCCGGATGTTCCGCTCCCTGACGGCGCGGACGTAGCGGTTGAGGATGCGCTCATCGGAGAGCACCTGCATTTCCCTGGCGCTGATGCCGTGCAGCCTCACTACTCGGCCGGGCTCAGCTGCCTCTAAACGGGGGGTGGAAAACTCCACCAAAGCCAAAACGGCAGGCGAGCCCTGCAGCTGATCCTGGGCCATGGTCCCCTGCCCGCTTAAGATGAGCAGCTGCGGCTGGGCCGCCAGCCACACGGGCTCCACATCCCAGGGAACCGTGTTCAGCTTGGGTGCGGCCTGCAGCCCAGCCTCCTGAACCAGCTGAAACTGCTCCCCATGGAAGGCCAAAGGCAGGGTCAAAAACCGCCCCAGATCCCCAACCTCCTCCGGCAGCTCGGCCCGCACATCTTCGGGTATCGCGCCGCCCGCGAGCATGCGCTCGCCCAAGCTCTCAGGCTGGATGGCTATGGTCCCAACCTCTGCCCCTTTCAGGTCAGCCAAAAGCCGTTCCAGGGGAACCCCGGACTCTTGGCTCAGCTGCTGCAGGCCCACAAAATCATAGACCAGTTCCACTGTGCGGTTGGGTCTTTCCACCATCCAGCGCTGCGCAGCGACCAGGAGTGCCGCCAGGGCTGCCACTAGGATAATAGTCCACAGAACCCTTTTCATTGCCGTCCTCCAATGCGGATCTCCATCTTGTGCTCCAAAAGCTCAACCGCCTGCATCTCCACGGGCAGGGGGAACTCTCCAAAATCAACGGTGAAGTCGAAGCTGTCTCTGAGCATGTCCAACAGTAGTTCAGGAACCCTGGCATCCTGCACAGCCAAGTCCATGAGCACAAAGCGCAGAGCTGAACCGTTTTCCACCACCACATCGCCGAGGACGCGGACGCTCACATCCATGTTCCAGATGCCCACCGTCCCCAACACCGCCAATCCTTGCGGGGAAATCTCCAGCCAGAGCCGGCGGGATGGGTCCACTTCCCTCCAAAAGGCCTCATTGAGGGCGCTTTCTGAGACCAGGAGCGAACCGGTTATGCTGCTAAAGCTCGTGAGCACCAGTTCGTGCTGGGTAAAAAGGGTCCAGGGCTGAAAGAGGATCTCTTCGGCCTCCAAGTTCAGCTGGGAGACATCCACTCCTTCCAGGCCCGCATCCCGCGCGGTAAGGGCCAAGCTGGGGATTCTCCCCATGAGCAGTTCCCACCCCCAGGGAGCCTCAACGGTGAGGTCCAGCTCGGCCGTTTCCAAAGCCGCAGCCAGCTCCCCCTTCAGCTCCGCGGTCAAACGGGGCAGCAAAACCACCCTGGGCAGGGCCAGCAGGATCAGGATCACAATGAACAGGGGGACAACAGCCCATGGCCGCTTCATACGCTCCGCTCCTCAAAAAGGCCCTTTTCGGCTCTGCGAAAAAGGCCTCCGCCGTTTAGCGCTTCATCTTAAGATATGCTTCGATAAAGGGATCCAGGTATCCGTCCATAACCGCCTCCACGTTGCCCACCTCCACGTTGGTGCGGTGGTCCTTGACCATGGTGTAAGGACAGAAGACGTAGGAACGGATCTGGCTGCCCCAGGCAATTTCCTGCTGCTCTCCCTTGATGCTTTCCAGCTTGGCCCTCTGCTCCGCCAGCTGCCTTTCCATCAGCCTGGCCCGGAGGATCTTCAGGGCCGATTCCCGGTTAGCATGCTGTGAACGCTCGGATTGGCACTGCACCACAATCCCCGTGGGCAGATGGGTAATGCGCACCGCCGAGTCCGTCTTGTTCACATGCTGGCCCCCGGCACCGCTGGAGCGGTAGGTGTCGATGCGCAGGTCATCGGGGTTAATCTCCACACTTACATCATCTTCTATTTCCGGCAGCACTTCCACCGAAGAAAAGGAGGTGTGCCTGCGCCCGGAGGAATCGAAGGGAGAAATCCGCACCAGGCGGTGCACTCCCTTTTCGCTCTTCAGATAGCCGTAGGCGTGCAGGCCCTTGATGAGCATAGTGACATCCTTAATGCCCGCTTCGTCGCCGGGCTGGTGATCCAGTACCTCCACGCCGTAGCCCTGATCCTCCGCCCAGCGGGTATACATCCGCCAGAGCATGGAGGCCCAATCCTGCGACTCAGTGCCGCCGGCGCCGGGATGGATTGTTAAGATGGCGTTGCTGGCATCATACTCGCCGCTGAGCAGGGATTCCAGCTCCAGCCGGTCCACTTCCCGCTCCAGACGCTCCAAGCTTCCCGTGAGCTCTCCTTGGAGATCCTGGTCCTCAGATTCCTCCACTAGTTCCAGCAGAACCTGGACATCTTCGTAGAGTTCGTGAACGTTCTGCCACCGTTTGATTATTCGCTTGAGCTCGCTCACTTCCCTCGTGGTCTGCTGCGCCAATTCCTGGTTATCCCAAAAGCCGGCCTCCAGCATGGATCCTTCCAGGTCGCCCAGGCGCTCCTGCTTACCCGCTATGTCAAAGATAACCTCGCATTTCTTCGATCCGCTTACCCAAACTCGCTAACAACTCATGCATTGGTTGACCTCCCACAACACTTCTTGTATTTCTTCCCGCTCCCGCAGGGGCAGGGGTCATTGCGGCCCACTTTTTCCCCCACACGGCGGGGCTGGCGTTCCACTTGCTCACCCTGGCTGGTCTGGGCATCGGCCAGCCTGTCTTTGGGCTGGGCCTTTTCAGCACCCACCAGCCGCACCTTAAAGAGCATGCTGATGCTGTCCTCTTGGATGCGGTGCACCATCTCCTGGAACATCTCGAAGGCCTCCAGGCGGTATTCCACCAAGGGATCGCGCTGGGCGTAAGCCCTGAGGCCGATGCCTTCCCGCAGATCATCCATGTTGCTCAGATGATCCATCCACTTCTGATCCGTGATCTGCAAAAGCACCAGCTTCTCAACGTGGCGCTGCAGTTCAGGCCCGTAATCGGCCATCTTAGCCTCATAGGCCTGCCGCGCCTGTTCATAGAGCATCCGGGCCATCTCCTTGGGCGGCAGGGCAGCGAGTTCCTCCGCGCTCAGGGCTGCGGGCTGGCCCACCATCTCCGCGAACTGCCGCCTGATGGCCTCCAGATCCCAGTCGTCCCGGTTCAGTTTCTCATCCGCGTAGCGCTCCACCAAACGTTCGCAAACCGCTTTCAGCATGGCATCGATCTGCTCAGAGATGTTCTCATCCAGGAGCACATTCCGCCTCTGGGCGTAGATCACTTCCCGCTGCTTGTTCATGACGTCGTCGTATTCCAAGACCTGTTTTCTGATCTCGAAATGGCGGGTCTCCACGCGCTTTTGGGCGTTTTCGATGGCCTTGCTGACCTGGGGATGATCAATTGGCTGATCCTCTTCCCATCCCAAGCGGTCCATGATCCCCATGATGCGGTCGGAGCCGAACAGCCGCATGAGATCATCTTCCAGGGAGACGTAAAACTGAGACGAACCCGGGTCGCCCTGACGGCCGGAGCGGCCCCGGAGCTGATTGTCAATGCGCCGGGATTCATGGCGTTCCGTTCCGATCACGTGCAGGCCGCCCAGCTCCACCACGCCCTCGCCCAGGACGATATCGGTACCACGGCCGGCCATGTTGGTGGCAATGGTTACCGTGTTGCGCTGGCCGGCGAGTTTGATAATCTCCGCTTCCTGCTCATGGTACTTGGCGTTGAGCACCTGGTGCGGGATGCCCTGCCCCTTGAGGAGCCGGCTGAAATACTCTGAGGCCTCGATGCTGATGGTGCCCACCAAAACGGGCTGTCCCCGTTTGTGGCGCTCCACAATGTCGGCGATGATGGCCCGGGCCTTGGCCTCACGGGTCCTGAAGACCAGATCGGGCAGGTCTTTTCTGATCATGGGCATGTTCGTGGGTATGACCACCACATCCAGCCCGTAGATCTTCCTGAATTCCTCTTCTTCAGTCTTGGCGGTGCCGGTCATGCCCGCCAGTTTATTATACATACGGAAGTAGTTCTGATAAGTGATGGAAGCCAGGGTCTGGCTCTCTTTGAGCACGGGCACCTTTTCCTTGGCCTCGATGCTCTGATGCAGTCCGTCGGAGTAGCGCCTGCCCGGCATCAAGCGCCCCGTAAATTCATCGACGATAATCACTTCGCCGTCTTTGACCACGTAATCCCTATCCCGTACAAAGAATTCCTTGGCTTTGAGGGCCTGATTGAGATAGTGGTTCAGCTCAAAGTGAGCGTCATCAAACAGATCATCTATGCCCAAAAGGCGCTCAACCTTGGCCAGGCCTTCTTCCGTGATGGAGATGGTCTTGGCCTTTTCGTCCACTTCATAATCCCGCCCGGCCCTGAGCTGGGGAGCGATTTGGGCAAAACGCACATAATACTGGGCCGAATCCTCCGCAGCTCCTGAAATAATCAGCGGAGTTCTGGCCTCGTCAATCAAAATGGAGTCCACTTCGTCCACGATGGCGTAGTTCAGCGCCCTCTGCACGATCTGTTCCGGGTAGACTACCATATTGTCCCGCAGATAGTCGAATCCAAACTCGTTGTTGGTGCCATAGGTGATCTGGCAGTTGTAGGCTTCTTTGCGTTCCTCGAAGCTGAGCCCGTGCACAATGACGCCCACGCTCATGCCCAGGAACTTGTAGATCTCCCCCATCCATTCAGCGTCGCGCTTGGCCAGGTAGTCGTTGACCGTGACCACGTGCACCCCTTGGTTGGTGAGCGCGTTCAAGTACACGGGCAGAGTGGCCACTAAGGTCTTGCCTTCACCCGTCTTCATCTCTGCAATGCGCCCCTGATGCAGGATAATGCCGCCCAAAAGCTGTACATCGAAGTGGCGCATGCCCAAAGTCCGCCGGGACGCTTCCCGCACTACCGCAAAGGCCTCCACCAGCAGATCATCCAAACTGGCCCCCGCGGCCAGTTTCCCTTGGAAGTATGGGGTTTTTGCTCGCAGCTCCTCATCGCTGAGGGCCTGCATTTCTGGTTCCAGGGCATTGATGGCATCAACCACTGAACGCAGGCGCTTCAGCTCCCGCTCCGTTGGGTCCAGCCAGTTCTTGAGCCTCTCTAGCACGTCTCTACCTCCCAGGTTTATTGTACTACGACCTGCAGCCCCCCGCAAGCTGGCCCCTACATCCCCTTGAGGCCCGCATCCACCAGGGCCCACAAACCGCCAGCGACCAGCGAATGGCCCCCGAGAAGGATGGGAATGGGTGCTTCCAGGCTGGCCCGGGTGAATTCCCGCAGAGCATCGTGGGTAATGAGATCCACCTCGCCCAAGTCAGAAGCAAAACGATCGGCGGCACTGAGCTGCCAATGAAAGTGTTCGAAGAGGACCCTGGTATCTAAGACGGCACCTCCGGCCAATTCAGCCAAAAAGCTGAAAAAGGCGGTAAAGCCCAACTCTTCCACCAGCCTGCCCATGAGGGCCTTCACTTCTCCCCGGGCGTCCCTGCCCAGGGCTTTCATGCTCCGCTCTTCGGAATAAAGGCGCAGGCGGCAGCGGGTGTTGGCATCCAGGTACTGAAAGAGGCTGGAACCCACGCGCCCGTAGATGATCAGCTCTGCACTGGGATTGCCCAGCAGCTCCTTGATGGCCTCGGCCCGGGAAAGATCCCAGGTCAGGTTCTGCACCGCGGCGCGGGTGTGCTCGCCCAGGGCTGGATGCACCGACATGATCAACACGTCCGTGGGTGTGTCCACATCGAAGTTCAAACCCAAAGTGCGCTGCAACGGCACGTGCCGCAAGCCCGCTTCATTGCTGAGCGCCAGGGGCAGTGCATTGTCAATGGCGGGTAGGGTAATGCGGCTGAGCGCCTCCCCCGGGGTAAAGCCCACCAGATCGGCGGAATAGTAATTGTTGGTGAGGAAGATCTCTTCATTCTGCTCCAAGATCTCCCGCATATACTGCAGCTCCGCGGAAGAAAGCAGGGGAGCCGCCGCTCCCCCCATGTACAACACCTTTTCCAGACGGCAACTCTCCACCACATCCCAGAGGCGCTGGCCAAAGTGGAAGGGCCGTTCAATCTCCCTGTCCACCAGGACTTGAGCTCCCGTTGCCTCCAAACGCCCAGCCAAGTCGGGGTAAGAAGTCACCACCAGGATGTGCACAAACCCAGCTTCCCGGGCACGGTCCACCAAGTCCAGAACCATGCCCTGTCGCACCATCTGCATCTGGGTTTCCAGCGCACCACGCACTGCGCCGCCTTCAAAGATCACTAAACTGACCGGTTTAGCCTGTTTAGAATTGGGATTCGATGAGCCCATAGTTCCCATCACGCCGTTTGTAAACAACGCTCACTTCGCCGCTTTCCGCGTCCCTAAATACAAAAAAGTCATGCCCCAAGAGCTCCATCTGCATGACCGCTTCTTCCACATCCATGGGCTTTAGGGCAAAGCGCTTTGTCCGCACTATGCGGGGACCTGCCGTTCCTCCCTCGCCTTCCTGGCCAGGAGCCTGCAGTTCGCTGAGCTTGGGCCCTTGAGTCTTCTTCCAAAGCCGCCCCTTAAACTTGCCAAACTGACGTTCAATCCGATCCACTGAACTGTCAATGGAAGTGTACATGTCTCCAGTCTTGCCTTCGCCCCTGAGCAGAACACCGGAGAGATTCACGGTTACTTCGGCAATGTGAATTCCCCGCTCAATCCTGAGCATCACTTCAGCAGAGGCAGTCCGATTGTCATTGAGGTATTTTTCAAGCTTCGAGACCTTTTTCTCCACGTAGCTCCGTAAGGATTCTGTAATCTCGAGGTTCTTTCCGGAGATGCTGATTCTGATCTTGGCCATCCCTATTCACTCCTTCAATGACGACTTTATCCATAATATTACCCTTAGCGGAAGTAAAATCCTTCCGGGCAGTAAAAAATGGACTGAGTCCATGCCCAGTCCCCTCCTATGCATCTTGTCCCGCGCTGGGAAATCCGCGCCTTAAGAATCGCCCTTGCCGTAAGCCCTTTGGGCCCTCTTCCGCTGCACCTCCTGCTGCGCCTGGGTCCGCTTCAAATAGGTGCCGAGGGCAGCCTCGTTGCGGCGCTCCTGGGACTCCAGCTTTTCCAGCACAGGGACGAGCTCGCTCACCACAGCGTTGAGGGCTGCCAGATCATCCTGATAGTATTCTGGGGCAGCCAGCTTCAGCTGCGGTAGGGAAAAGGCGGCGAGCTCGAAATGGGTTACCAGCTGCTCCTGGAGAGCCCGAATCTGCTGCTCGTACTCCCCGGCGCGCTTCAGCAGGCCCTCTTTGGTCTTGAGCACCTGCAAAAGCCGGTCCAGCTGGCCGTGTTCAATGAGCTCGCCTTCCTGCGAACCCACCTCACCGATCTCTTTATACAAGTTGAGCTGGTCCGTATAAGCCTGGGTGAGCGCCGTGATCTTCTCGCGGATTTCCCTCATCTGACCTGGGACACCACCTGTTCCCAAGTATCCCTGAGCTCAACCAGGAAGCGTATGGCCTCGTCTACGATCTCGGGATCCTTCTTGATGTTGGCCTCCACCAAACGGTCATAAATATACGTGTACAATTGCTGCAAGTTCTGCGCGATTTCACCCACGCTGAGATCCAGCGATAAATTCAGCTCGCTGATAATGTCTTGCACGCGGATGAGTTTGCTGTTGGCCGCCTCCAGTTCCCCCTTGCTGATGTGCTCCTGTGCCTGACGCGCGAAACGAATGGCGCCGTCAAACAGCATGAGCAGAAGCTCTCCTGGAGAAGCAGTTGATACTTGAGTCTGTCTGTAAACCTGATAAGCATGTGCAGTCATGATTGTGCCTCCCAACCCCCTAAGCCCACTTGTCGATCAGAAGCCCGATCATCTCGCGGATCCTGGCCACAGTATCGAGTACTTCTTCAGGAGGGATTTCTTTAATCACCTCGTTGTTTTCAAGGTTCACGACCTTGACCATCATCCGCTGCGTGTCCTCATGGACGCTGAACCTCAAGGCGCGGTTGATGTACTCTATTGCATCGTTGAGAGCCTCCACTGCTTCTTGGACTTCAAGCTCGTCGAGTTCTTCAGGTTTCGCAGCTTCCTTCCAGTGCTGCTCCAGTGCAGCTGCATCGAGACTGGCCTGCTGAGGTTTCCGCCCCAGGCTCTGTGTTTCGGGAGCCTGCGGCATATACTCCGTCCTCTTCAGCTCCAATGATCCTCCTTGAACTTTCATACGCCTACCCTCCTTGTCTTCTCATCTTCTCACAGGTCGCTCTGGGCATCGGGCCGAACTTCACGCAGCGCCTTTTCCAAGGTCCCCACATCGATCTCCCTTTGCAAAGCGGCCCGTTTGTTTTCCTCCTGAATCACCTCATATACCTCATGCCTGTGAACCATGATGTGGCGCGGGGCATCAATGCCAAGCTTAACCTGATCGCCGCGGACATCCACCACCACAATGCGGACATGATCTCCAATCATGATGCTTTGATCAACTTTACGCGTTAACACGAGCATGTCTGTCCCTCCCTGGACCATATTCTGCCCGGATTAGCCCAGATTTAGACTGATTCTGAAATATCTTCCGTCCTCTGCGCTGCACCGCTTTTCTGCTGGATCAGATAAGCATTCTTGTGCATCTCGGCTATCACGTTATGCTTGGTATGAAAAGTGTCCCCAGCGATGATGAGCTGAGCGCCCAAACGCTCTTTGGTGTTGATCACCACAGGAGCCTGCAGGTTCACCGTCATCTCCGCCACATTCTCAGGAATGGTTACGATGCCGTATACCTTACCATCCTCAGGCGAGCTGATCTGCAAAAGATCTATCTCCTCATTGCTCAACTCCACCTCATAGTCAGCCCGGACCAGCTCCGGCATGATCACTACGAAAGTTAGGCCCGGCTCATCAACGGACTGGAGAAAGCTGAAGATACTGTCTTCCCGCTCCACAAGCACGTAGCGATGGTAATCTGCAAAGCCTAAGATCCCCCGGGGAAAATGGATGATCTGCTCCTCGTCCACTGTGATGGTGCCAAACTTCGTTTTCAGTTCCAACTAACCCACCTCACCCTTCACCCACGCACATCCACGTATACCCCACCCAAGTGCCAAGTAATGGTGGGAGGACGCACGTCGTGTGTAATTGCAACTCCGCCCGGGCTCCAGTCCAGCTCAAGTTGATAATGGAAGCTGATCTTGGGCGGCGTGGTTGGCACGGCCTGGATGTTCAGCTCCGGGATCCGCTCATCCATACGGCGTTTCGCCTGATCAGCAAAGATGATCTCCTCGCGGAAGTGCCCCGCCCTTTCCACAACTTCATCGCCCTCGGCCGCCAACTTACCTATGGCTTCCAGAGTCTTCAGGCGGGCTTCGTCCCGCACCTGCTTGCTGTAGCCCAGGGGGCTGGGCAATCCCAACTCCGACCAGCACTGCCGCTGATCGATTTCCACCACGGGGCCTTCCGTCTTAATCTGCACCCGGGTAACCTGCTGCTGGATTTCTGCCCTGGGCCAGTGGTATTCTAGGTCAAATCGAGGATAGACTGTGGTTATGCGCAGCATGTCCCGCTACCTGCCTAGCGCAAGAAGTCCACCAGCGAAGGCTGGATGATGCGGGCCCCCACCGCCAGCGCTGTGCGATAGGCAAATTCCTCCATCTTCAGCTCCATGATCGCCTCAGCATAGTCCAAATCCTGCTCCTCAGAGAGAATCTTGGTGAGGTTGAGCTGCAGATCCAAGAGGCGTTCCTGGGCCAGCTCAACTCGGTTCTGTTTACCGCCCAGTTCCGAGACGTGCTGCAGCACACCGTCCAGAGCTGCATCCAAGGCACCAATGGGCTCTGCACCCGCATAGTCGGGATGATCAACCAGCTGCCCGTAGAGCTGCTGCAGCGCCTGGAAAACAGGGGTGAACAGGATCTCACTGCCATCGTCAGCGAAAGCATCCACGTTCACTGCCATGGTGACGCCTACGGCGATTTCAAACTCCAAGGATCTCTCCTCCGGGGGCAGCGTTTTCCCCACCTCACCCAGGAAAGACACGTCATTGATCTTGCCATCAGTTACCCCGCCGCCGTCAAAGGGCTTCGTATCGGTATGCTGGCCAGCGAAGATGTAGCGTCCTCCGTGCGTGGAGTTGGCCAGCTGCAGGAGGTTATCGTGGAGCTGAGCCACTTCATCGGCCAGCGCCTGCCTGGCGGTGGGATCTAGGTGAGTAGATGCACCATTCACGGCAAGTTCCTTGGCCCTGTGGATCACGCTGATCACATCTTGCAGCACCACATCTGAGGCATCGAGCCAGGAAATGGCAGCGTCGATGTTGCGGATATACTGTTCCGTCTCCTTTATGGAGCTGCGGGTGCGCAGAATCAGCCCCGCCTTGACCGGGTCATCGGAAGGCGCGTTGATCTTCTTCTTTGTACCCAGCTGGTTGTTGATGCGCTCCAGACGGGACAGTCCGCGGTTGAGATTGAGCAGCAAAGTGCTGTTCATCATCTTATTGGTAACGCGCATAAGCAGCTACCTCCTAGCGTCCCACTATACCTAAGCGGTTGATAATAATATCGAGAGTCTCATCCACAGCCGTCATCATCCTGGCTGCGGCACTGTATGCATGCTGAAAGCGGATCATGTTGGCCATTTCCTCATCGAGGTTTACGCCGGAGACGGACTCCTTCAGGTTCCTGAGGTGATTCTCCAAGACAACCTGATTCTCCGTCATGCGAATGGCTTCTTGGGTTCTCACGCCGATGTTGGCAATAATGGCATTGAAGGCGTCGCCGATGGTGGTTTGCTTATCTTTCGGCGGCGTGTGGCGCAGTCTGGCAAGTTCCCGGGCATTGTCTCCGTTGCCCTTGACTCCTTTCACTGCACTGGCCCTGATCAGGCTTACGTCTTCTGCGATTAGGGGGTTGACCCGCACCTGCAGGGCCGCGAAGGATACCTTGTCATAATCAGGTTTTTCCAGGTCACTTTGATCGGCAAAGACGAAGAAGTACGCCTCGGGGGCATCGTCGTTCCCATGCCCGCCGAGATCGTAGCCCTGGGCATGTATCCTGTTGAACTCCTGGACAAACTCAAGGGTCCA
>FIZK01000016.1:34688-54272 GCA_900018335.1 uncultured Clostridia bacterium
TTGTCCAAAGCGGCGGAAATGCCTTCCATTTCATCTGTCCCGTTAATCTGATCCCGCATGGCAAGCATGGCGCCGATTTCACCTGCGCTGATTTGGGCCGCACTGCCCGTATCTGCCCAGACAATTTCATTCCTCTCGTAGTTGGCCCATTTCTCGTCGGGCACTCGGGCCACGGCAAGTTTGTAGGCCGTGCCGCGGTGGACCAAGCTGGCCCCGCCAATGGTCACGCTCACCATGTTGCCGTAATCCTGGACCACATCGATATCCACCAACTGGGACAGCTCTTCCAGGAGCGCATCCCTCTCGTCCAGCAGATCATTGGGCATACTGCCGGTGGCGCTAACCTTACCGAGCTGCACGTTGAGGGCGGCCAGCCTCTCGGCCAGGATATTCACTTCACCCACCTTGATGGGGATATTGTCGTTGAGGTTCTCGCTCAGCCTCTGCAGCTGTTCTCTAGTACCCGTGATGGCTTCCACCAATACATGGGCTCTCTGCACCACCACTTCCCGGACAGAGGTCAACTCCGGGTCCCTGCTCAGATCCTGCAGCGAATCCCAGAGCTGATCCAAAGCATGGCTGATGCCGTTGTCGCTGGGTTCGTTGAAGAAGAGCTCTACCTGCCTGAGCCCTTCCTCCAAGGTCTCCCAGAAGTTGCGGCCCTGGAGCTGCTGCCGCAGGCGCAGATCCACGAAGTTGTCCCGCATGCGCACGATCTGGCTGACCTCCACGCCCGTACCCAGCTGCCCCTTGGAAGGAGTATATCCCATCATGGGCATGGGAAAGGGTTTGGTGGCCGCATGCAGGGCAACCTGCCGGGAGTAATTGGGGTTGTTGGCGTTGGCAACATTGTGCCCTGTAATATCCAGGGACACCTGCTGCGCCTGGAGAGCGCGTAGTGCAATGGAAATACCGCTAAAAGTCGTCCTCATGGCTTACACCTTCCGGTCGAAAATTGATCTGCCCGGAGCAGTGCCTCCCGGTTTGGAATAAGTGGGCGCCGCTTCCTCCCCCGTGATCAAGTTCAAAGAATACTGCACGTAGCTTAAGGCTTGGGCCAAAAGCTGCTGGTTAAGGTCGTTCAAAGCCTGCAGTTCACCGAGGTTCTGAGCCAGCTTGAGCAAAAGCGGCTCCACCACTGCCCGCTGCTCTCCATCAAGGCCGAGCAGCCATTGCTCCAAGCCTTTGCCCATGGCCAAGACATCGAAGAGCTCTGCCCTGCGCTGGTCTGTCTCGGCAAGCCGCACTAAGGCTTCCTGCTCTTGCTCCGCGATGCGGGCCACTTCGGGTGCGTTGTTGATCTCCCTCTGCTTGGCAGTTCCCAGGTGGATCAACTCTTCCAGCAGGGCATTTTCTGCGGAGAGCACTACCACAAACTCATCCCAGACAGTCATTTACTCAGTTCCTTTCTGGGCCCGAACCATGGCTTCGGCGACTTGTTTAGGCGAAACTTTGTAGGTGCCGTTTTCCACGGCCACCTTGATTTCCTCTGCCCGCGGACGGACATCAGGGGCAGACTGCAGCTTGTGCAGCATGGTCTGGAGCTCCCTGCTCTCTGGAGATAGGGTCACCTCGTCGCTATATGATGCACTGCCGGTGCTTTTCTGGAGGCGCCTGGCCTGTTTGCTTTCCGCATAGATTTGGGCCACACGCTGGATGGCAGGATTCTTTGAAATGAACATGGTCGAAAACCCCTTTCTTCCCCTCGCTACATTTGTCGGCAAATTCACCAGAAAGCTTTAGTCAGCGCCGGCGCCTAATTTGATCCAAATAACGCACTCGGGACTCGTCAGGCTGCTTCCTGGACTCCGGTTGGGGTCCCCTCACAGAGCTGGGGTCAAGCTCTCCGCGACATTTGCGGCAAATGCGCCCCACTTGGATGGGCGTCCCGCAGATTTCGCAGGTGAGTCCGGCATCCTTGGGAACAACACTCAGGCGGCCCTCCCTGATAAACTGGTAGATAAGATCCACATCGGACTCCGTGGCCTGGGCCACTTCTGCAACCGTTGCACCGGGGTGCTGCTGCAGGTATTCCTTCACCGCCTGGTAACTGGCTTGAACCTTTTTATAGCAGTCCTCGCACAATACCCGCGTCGGGTGGGCGAACACCTTACCACACTCTTCACAGTTCTTCAGCAAATTTCTCACTCCCGTATACTTTCCGTACGGGCGGCAAAGAGGCCCACGGGCCTGCCTCCGTACTGTTCAACTAACCGCGCCAGAGCGTAAAAGGTCTGGCCGGAGGTGATCACATCGTCCACAATCAGGCAGTGCTTGCCCTGCAAGCTTACACCGGGCAGCAGCGCAAACGCCCCGCGGAGGTTGCGCTGTCTGTCTCGGAGCGGCAATCCGCTCTGCGGCCTGGTCTCTCTACTCCTCACCACATGTCGGCAGATAGGACGCTTCCACACCCCCCTTATATTATCGGCAAGCAGTGCCGCTTGGTTGAATCCCCGTTCCCTGAGGCGCCCTGGGGCCAGGGGGACGGGAATGAGCACATCCACGGAGGCCAGCTCCGGTTCTTCCCGGCTGGCCAGCCCTAAAAAGAAACCCAGTGTGACGGCGATATCCTGCCTGCCGTGAAACTTCATGCTCTGGATCACACTCCGCCCAAACCCCTGATAAGGGAAGAGGGAAAAATAGGGATAGCGCTTGACGGCCCCCTTTTCCCAGCGGATGTTCAGGGAATCCAGGCAGGCCCTACAGGCGCCCACATCCAGGGCAGGGCGCTCGCGGCAGAGCCCGCAGGGCAGTTCCGGGGGAAACAGCAGCTGTTCCAGGGCCCGTCCCCACTCACGTAGTAGTTTCATGGACCAGCAGCCCCCTACGCCGCGCTTCTTCATTCAATTCCCTGATCAGCGCCACCGCTTCCCCCATGGCGGGCGAACGCCTGGAAGCGGCAAAGAGGACCGTGCCAGTGGGCGCCTCCGCGCTGCGCCCGACGCGGCCCGCCATCTGCACCAAGGCGCTGGCGGAAAAGATGGGGTGATCAGCGTAGAGCACCATCACCCCTATGCCGCTGAAGTTCACGCCCCTCTCCAAAACAGAAGTGCTGACCAGGATGTCCACAAGTCCGCTGCGGAATGCATCGATCATCTGCTCGCGGCTTTCCAGCTTAGAATGGCACAAACCCACTTCCCTGGGCACTGCCTGCACGAGGGCCTTGTGCAGAGCAGTGCACGCAGCGATGGTGGGAGCAAAGACCAGCCACTGGCAATCAGTGCCCGCCAGGGTATCCACCACCGCAGGGGGCAGGACCGCAGCCTCGAGCTCCCCCACGGGGGGCAGCTTGTCCACCAAGATCTCGGGCTCGGGCAGGGGAAAGCCGTGGTGGCGGGCGGGAATGGTAATCACCCGGGACGGCCTTGGCCCGGAAGGAGTGGCTGTCATTTCCACCAGCTGCCCTTGGGGCGCAAGAGCCCGCTCCAGCCCGAAGCGGAGCATCTCATTTCCCTGAAAGGGAAAGGCGTCCACTTCATCCAGGATGGCCAGGCCAAAGCGCTGGTAGAAGTGGAGCACCTGGTGTGTGGTGGCCGCAACCAGCCTGCCCGGTGCCAGCCAGGGCTGCCCGCCGTGGTGGGCGGCCACTTCAACGCCTGGGAAGGAAGCCTGCAGACGCTGGGCGATTTCCCGCACGATGTCTTTCCTGGGAATGGCAAAAAGCACTTCCTGCCCCTCCTCCAGTGCCCGCTGGATCAGGGCAAAGGCCACTTCCGTCTTCCCCGCTCCGCAGGCAGCCCAGACCAGGGCCCTGCCCTGGCGCCTGCCCCAGAAATCCAAAAGTTCCGCAGATGCTGTCTGCTGGGCCGGCGTAAGCTCGTAGGCGAGGGAGAGCTCCACGGTCCCCCGGGCCCAGTTGGGGCTGGATCCGCGCCTTGCCAAGAGAGTGCTGCAGGCGCGGTGCTCCCCCACGCTGGAACACTCCAGGCAGATCAGGCAGTGCAGATCCCCGCAGTTCCCGCAGGGCAGGGGCCGGGCCTTTTGGCTCCCGCAGCGGCTGCAGGTGCTGCTGCCCCAGGGACCAGCGGTAAAGCCCGGCAGCTGAGCGATTTCTCCCCGGAAAACACCTAAGTCCAGGGCGCAGCTGATCTGGCTGGGCCAGTAGCCCTCATCGCGCAGCAGCTTGACCAGCCTACGCTCTGGGACAAGGCGTCCTGCCAGTACCTCCTGGATTCGCGCCAAAACCTCCAGGGCGGATTCTGCAGTGCCCGTGGGAGGCTGCAGCCGGGGCAACTGCTGCCTGCGGCCCAAAACGAGCCAGCGCAGCCGCCCTGCGGGCCCCCGCAGCTTCCTCTTCCAGATCTCCAGCTCCCGGTAGGCGTGGAAGCTGGGGAGCGGCGGAGACAGTATGGCCAACTCCTGGCCGTCCTCCAATCCCAACACTGCCACATGGTGGGGATTTCTCAGCACACCGAAGGTTGTTTGCCCTTGGGTGGATTTGTAGGCAAAAATCTGTAATTTTTGCATGCAATCCTCCTACAATCCCTGGGCGTGCAACCTATTCTGCGGCGGCGGCATCGATTCCTGCAATGAAGAAAGCGACACCTATGTGACATAAATGCCGCCTTCACTTCCTTACTCTTTCTCCGCCAGATCCTGTTCACGGGCCAGGAGCGCCACCCTGGTGCGGTCGTTATCCCCCAACTTGCGGTAGATGTTGCTTACGTGGTTCTTTACGGTGTGCTCGCTGATGAACAAGGCGGAGGCAATCTCCCCATTGGACATGCCCTGAGCTATGAGTTTCAACACCTCGCGCTCCCGTGGGGTAAGGAGAGAGAGGTTTTTCTTCGCCATCTGACACCCTCCTACCCATCGCACTGATTTGAGAGTTTGTTCATTTTATTCTCCAGCGTGCGTGATGTCCACAAAAGTGAGGAGATCAAGAAAAAACAGTAGCCGGGGGTTGGGGTTGGGGGTGGCTACTGTTTTTCCTGTTGTCTTCTGGCTTTAGTGTAACACGAAGAGACTAAACAGGAAATTAGCCAAAGGTCCCATTTTCTCTGGGACCATCGGGCAAAGATCCCCTTGCCCAGCCTGTCTTCTGTGTGGTATACTGAGGAAACTATTTGAAAGGGGGGCCCCGATGATCACCCTCAATGACATCAAGCAGGATCCTGTCTTCCAAACCCTGATTGAGCGTTCAGGAACGTATCTGAAAAAGCGAGGCTATACGGAACACGGCCTCCGCCACGTTTCCTACGTTGCGCAAAAGGCCGCCGACATCTTAGCTCAGCTAGGCTTCGACCAGCGCACCGTGGAGCTGGCAGCCATCGCCGGTTACCTCCATGATGTGGGCAACCTGTTCAACCGCAAAGACCACGGCATTACTGGCGCGGCCCTGGTCTACCAAGAGCTGCGGCGCCTGGGCATGGATGTGGGCGAAATCTGCACCATTTCCTCGGCCATTGGCAACCACGAGGAAGCAAACGGCAGGGCCGTGAGTCCAGTTTCCGCGGCGCTCATCCTCGCGGACAAAAGCGATGCCCACCGCACCCGGGCCAACCGCCTGGAAGACCACCGCCGTCCCGGAATCCACGACCGGGTCAACCTAGCCATTACAGACAGCAAGCTTTATGTAGATCGGGAGGAACAGGCAATCACCCTGGAGATCTCCTTCGATCAGACGATCTGCCAGATCATGGACTTCTTTGAAATCTACCTAACCAGAATGGAAATGTGTAAGGAGGCCTCCACCGTCCTGGGCTGCCGCTTCCGCCTAATCATCAACAACCTGGAGTTTTTGGGTAATCTGCCCCTACATCATTCTTGAGGAAACAAGCCCTGGCTCACCGCGAAGACTGCGGCCTGTGTCCTATCCTCCACATCCAGCTTCCGCAGGAGGCTGGTAATGTGGTTTTTCACGGTCTTCTCGCTGATGTACAGGGCCGCGGCGATCTCTTTGTTGCTCATACCCTCCACGATGTACTGCAGGATCTCCAGTTCCCTGGCGGTTAGTGAAAGATCGCTGATGGCTGCCGCGGTCTGCAGTCTGCCGAATTTCACCTCTAGGCTGTGATAATGCGCCATCACGCGCTCCATGAGTTCCGCAGGATAGACCGATTCCCCAGCCGCCACCTTCCTAATGGCCGCAACCACCTCCCGGGGTTCGGCATCTTTCAGCAGATAGCCCTTTGCGCCGCTGCGGATCATCTCTTTTACGTAGGTCTCATCATCATGAATGGTGAGCACCAGGATGGCGGTCTCTGGCTGCTGCTCCCGCAGGACTTTAGCCACTTCTATTCCATTCATCCCCGGCATGTTGATATCCAGCAGCACCACCTGGGGTTGGAGCTGCTCCGCTAGGCGCAGCGCTTCCGGCCCGTTGCTGGCCTGCCCCACAACGGTGATCCCGCCCTCCAGTTCCAGCAGGGTCTTCAAACCCTGCCGCAGCAGCGGATGGTCGTCTACGATCAGTACCTCAATATTGTCTGGAATCATGTCACCTCGCCTCCTTCACCATTGACCAGCGGAATTGTGGCCAGCACCCGCGCCCCCTTACTCGGTTCGCCGTGAAAGTGCAGCGACCCGCCTAGGATCCTGGCGCGGCTCTGCATGTTCAAAAGCCCAAAGTGCTTGCCCGACTTGAGCTTGTCCTGAACGCGGCCCGCCTCAAACCCGATCCCGTCATCCTGTACCGAGACGCTGATCTTCTGGTGGTGGTACTCCAGGGTAACCTGGATGGAGCTGGCGCTGGCATGTTTGAGGCAGTTGTTGGCTGCTTCCTGCACAATGCGGAAGACCGCCGTCTCCAGCTGGGGGTCTAGGCGCCTTTCCTCACCTAAGAGGATCAGGCGGGTCTCGATTCCCGATTGCGTGGAGAGATTGTCCAGATAGTTGTTGATGGTGATCACCAAACCCAAATCATCCAGGGTCATGGGGTTAAGATCGTAGATAATGCGCCGCAGATCCGCCATGGCCCCCTGGGCGGTCTTTTTCAGATCGCTGAACTTCGCCAACACTTCGGCTTGCCGACCTGCACCGTAAAGCTTCTCGCAGATCTCCAGCTGGACTGCGAGGTGAGCCAGATCCTGGACAGGCCCATCATGGAGTGCCCCGGCCATGCGTTTCCGCTCAATCTCCTGGCCCAGGAGGATCTCTTGGCCGGCCTGTTCCCGGATCTGCATATGTTCAAGCTGTCTATTCACATCCTCCAGGCTGCCCGATAGATAGGTTAAGGCCATACCCACTTGGGAAACCAAAAGGTCGGCTTTACCAGCGATCTCCCGCAGCTTAGCCAGGGTCTGCTGCAGGTTGTCCCTACGCACCCTGAGGAGCCGCTCCCGCTCCTTAGCAGCGGCCAAGGCATCCCTGACCTCAGCTGCAGCTTCGTAGCTGCGGCGCTTTTCCTCTTCGCTGTAATCCTCGAAATCCCGGTTGGCCCTGAGCAGTTCCACGCGCACCTGGGCAAACCGCTTGGTCAATAACTCCACGTCGGCAATGGCCTGCTCCATTTCGGCTTGGACGGTTTGGAGAACCACTTCCGTGCGGGTACACTCCTGGCGGGCGGCCTCGGCCACCTCAAAAATTTGTGAGCGCCCTTCCTCCAAAGCCTCTCTAGTCCTCTTCAGGATTTGCTCCAATGCCTCGGTGGACAAAAGCTCCTTGGCCGCTGTCATCGCCACGCCTCCCCGCAAGCTCTCCCTATAATATAACATTTTTCTCTAGGCTTGGCTAGAAATGGGTTTTGCTATTGACAAAGGTGGGAGCCTTGCGCTATACTAATTTCAATTTTATACATGAAAACTACTGCTCTTATCCAGAGAGGCGGAGGGACTGGCCCTATGAAGCCCGGCAACCACTGCAGTTTGCGTGCAGCGCGGTGCCAATTCCTGCTGAACCGTGGGTTCAGAGAGATGAGAGGAGAGGCTTGAACTATTTAGCACTCTAGATAGAACTAAACCTCTTCTTTCGAGAAGAGGTTTTTTTGTAGGCAAAGGAGGGGTAGATTGATCCGCCTGAAGAACGTATCCAAAACCTTTGAGGGTAGAAGCGAAGTGCGTGCCCTCAGCGGGATCGATCTGACCATTCCTGCGGGGCAGATCTACGGCATCATCGGCCAA
The DNA here is from genome assembly GCA_900018335.1 of uncultured Clostridia bacterium. GTDB lineage: Bacteria > Bacillota > Limnochordia > Darwinibacteriales > Darwinibacteriaceae > DTU010. Next base: position 42,749 of record FIZK01000016.1, read on the forward strand.
AGCGGTGCGGGAAAGTCCACTTTGCTGCGCTGCATCAACATGCTGGAGCGGCCTGATTCCGGAGAGGTGTGGGTGGGAGGTACCCTCATGAACAGCCTGAAGCCCAAAGAGCTGAGGGCTGCACGCAGGAAAATGGGGATGGTGTTCCAGCAGTTTAACCTGTTGAACTCCCGGACGGTGTTCGCCAATATCGCCTTCCCGCTGGAACTGAACAAAACGCCCAAGCAGGCCGTGCGCAAAAGGGTTGAGCAGCTGGCAGACCTCGTGGGCCTCGCGGACAAGCTCGAGGCCTATCCCCGCCAGCTCAGCGGCGGGCAAAAACAGAGGGTGGGCATTGCCCGGGCCCTGGCTACGGAACCTGAGGTGCTGCTCTGTGATGAGCCCACTTCGGCCCTGGACCCAGAAACCACCGCCTCGGTGCTGAACCTGCTGCAGACCATCAACGAGCGGCTGGGACTCACCGTGGTCCTGGTGACCCATGAAATGGCGGTGATCCAGGAGACCTGCCATTCCGTGGCTGTGCTGGACGAAGGTACGGTGCAGGAGGCGGGGCCGGTTGCGGAGATCTTCACGCACCCGAAGTCTAAAGCGGCTCAGCGCTTGCTGCAGGGCCTGCTCGCCGCTAAGTTCTCCCTGCCCCAGCCCAGCCCAGACGGGATGTTCATCCGGCTCACGTTCCTCCATGACCGGGCCAACCAGCCCATAATCTCCAAGCTGATCCGCAGACATGAGGTGGAAGTGAACATCCTATCCGGCCGCATTGACCAAATGAAGGGCTCACCCTTCGGCATGCTCCTGGTGGAGCTGCGGGGAAGCAGCCAGGAAAAGGATGCAGCGCTGTGCTTTTTGGAGGAAAACCAGGTGGAAGTGGAGGTGTTGAGCCCATGAATGCAGCTGCCCTCAGCATACTGTGGAACGCCACCTTGGAGACACTGCTCATGGTGGGTGCAGCCACCGTCCTGGCGGTACTGGGGGGCCTGCCCCTGGGCATCCTGCTGGCGGCCACTGACCCGAACGGCATTTTGGAGCACAGGTGGGTCAACCGCATCCTGGGCACCGTGATTAACCTGGGCCGTTCCGTACCCTTTATCATCCTCATGGTGGCCATCATCCCCTTCACCCGGAAAGTGGTGGGCACCTCCATCGGGACCACGGCAGCCATCGTACCCCTCACGGTAGCAGCGATACCGTTCATGGCCCGCCTGGTGGAAGGGGCCCTCAAAGAAGTGGACCCTGGGGTGATCGAGGCGGCCCAGAGCATGGGGACGGGCCCCCTGCAGATCATCTACAAGGTTCTGCTCCCCGAGGCCTTACCCGCCCTGGTCTTGGCGGTCACGGTGACCGCGGTGAACCTGGTGGGCTATTCAGCCATGGCGGGAGCCATTGGCGGAGGAGGTCTGGGGGATCTTGCCATCCGCTATGGGTATCAGCGTTTTCGAGGCGATGTGATGCTCCAGACCGTAGCCATTTTAGTCCTGTTAGTGCAGGGCATGCAAATGCTGGGCGACAGGATCGCCCAAAAACTCTACCAGCGAGGTTAAGGAGGTAAACCATGAAAAGAAAGCTAGTGATCGTCGGCGCGCTGCTGTTTGTCCTTTCCGTCTGCCAAGGTGGTTTGGCTGCCACCTTGAAAGTGGGGGCCACACCGGTACCCCACGCGGAGATCCTAGAAAGGGTGGTACCCATCCTGTCCGAACAGGGCATCACCTTGGAAATCGTGGAGTTCACCGATTATGTCCGTCCCAATTTGGCCCTGCAGGACGGAGATTTGGACGCCAACTTTTTCCAGCACGTCCCCTATCTGGAGTCCTTCAACGAGGATGCCGGCACCGACCTGGTATCCCTAGCCGGGATTCACATCGAGCCCCTGGGCGTCTTTTCAGAGAAGCTGGCGTCCCTGGACGAACTGCCTGCCAGGGCTTCCATCGCCATCCCCAATGACGCAACAAATGGGGGCCGGGCGCTGCTCCTGCTGCAGGAAGCAGGCCTGATCTCCCTGGATCCAGCTGCGGGCATCACACCCACCGTTTTCGATATCACCGCCAACGAACGCCAGCTGCGCTTTGTGGAACTGGAGGCAGCCCAGCTAGTGAGGAGCCTGCCCGACGTGCACGCAGCGGTGATCAACGGCAACTACGCCCTGCAGGCGGATTTGAACCCCATCAAAGACGCCATCTTTTTGGAGGGTGCCGAGTCGCCCTACGTGAACATCATCGCGGTGCGGGCAGGGGATACGGAGCGGGCAGATCTCCAGCAGCTGGTGCAGGCGCTGCTGCGGGATGAAATCCGCCAGTTTATCCTGGACGAATACCAAGGCGCGGTAGTGCCTGTCTTCTAAAGAAGGGGTCCCCTGAGGGACCCCCTTTTTTACGCCAAAATCCTCACGCCGTAGGCCGGCACAACGAGTTCGCCCAGTTTGAACCGTTCATCGCTGAGCAGATCGCGCACCTGCCGCGGCATCTTCACAGGCCAGTTAATTTCCCTCAGGTTGACCGTCTGCGGCTGGGGCGAGTTGTTGAGCAGCACCACTATCTGCTCCCGCCCCTGGAAACGGACAAAACCGTAGACATTGCTGACGCTGTCCGCCCACACGGTGCGGCAGCGCCCGGTGCGCAGCGCCCGGTGTTCCCTGCGCAGGGCGATGAGCTGTTTATACCAGCGGAGCAGCTCCCCGTTCTGCTCCTTTCTGCTCCAGACCATGCCGCGCCGGCAATCGGGATCGGTAAGTCCCGTCATGCCCACCTCATCCCCGTAATAGATCATGGGCGCCCCTTCATAGGTGAGCTGGAAAGCCACGGCCAGGGCATACTTGCGCAGATCCCCTCCGCAGCTGGTGAGGAAGCGCTCAGTATCATGGCTGCCCAACAGATTGAACATGGCCAGGTTCACCGCCTGGCAGTGATTCACCTGCACCTTGGCCAGGCGGCTGGCAAAGGAGCGGGCCCTGATGGTTCCCTTGGCAAAGAAATCGAAGCAGGCGTGCTGGAACGGGTAGTTCATCACCGAGTCGAACTGGTCGCCCCGCAGCCAATCGCTGGCCTCGTGCCACACTTCGCCCACGATGAGTGCATCCGGGTTCTCCCTTTTCACTGCCCTACGGAACTCCCGCCAAAACTCGTGGTCCAGCTCATTGGCCACATCCAGGCGCCAGCCATCGATGCTGAATTCCCTGATCCAGTAAACCGCCACCTCCAGCAGGTACCGCTTCACATCTTCGTGCTGGGTCATGAGTTTGGGCATGGTGGCAATCTGGTGGGCAAAGGTCTCGTAATTGGGAGGATCGGTCTGCACCGGGAAGCCCTCGATGTTGAACCAGTGGGCGTAAGAAGAGCGCGCCCCGTGTTTCAGCACGTCCTGGAAGGCGAAAAATTCACTCCCGCAGTGGTTGAACACGGCATCCAAGACGATCCTGATCCCGTGTTTGCGGCAGAGGGCGATGAGCTTCCGCAGCGTCTCCTCATCGCCGAAGTGGGGATCGATGGTGTAGTAGTCCGCCGTATCATATTTGTGATTGCTGGGCGATTTGAAAATGGGGGTTAGATAGAGCACATCCACTCCCAGATCCACCAGGTGCTGAAAGCGGTCAATAATGCCCTGGAGATCGCCCCCCTTGAAGCTGGCGGGTGTAGGCGCCTCCTCCCACCCCTCCACATCAGGCGGATCGTTTGTGGGATCACCGTTAGCGAAGCGCTCCGGGAAGATCTGGTACACCACCGCCCCCTGCGCCCACTCAGGCGGCTCCCAGAGATCCCCTGGAGCTATGTAGGGATAGTGGAACTGGATGTTCGGCTGCAGATCCTCGCAAAAGCCCTTCTCCGTGTAAAACAGGGTCTGCTTCCCGTCGTCCAGGAGAAACACGTAACCAAAACGCCTGGTCGCCAGCTGTACATCTGCTTGGTAATAGGTGAACAGGTCATCCTCGGCGGCAATGCTCATCTCGGCAGTCAGCGTAGGCGAACTCCCATAGCGATCCCAGTAGAGGACAGCCGCCCGCTGCAGATCACCCCTGGCCGCCCGCAGGGTCAGGCGCAGGGTGTCTGGGGAAACCGGGTAAGCGAAACTGCCGTGGGCTGTGTGGTGCACCGCCTCCCTCAGCATACGATCACTCCTTCTCTGGCAAACGTTAGCACACTGTGTCTATTCGCATTGTTCAGGAGTTTCCCTGCCTAAGAGAGGCAAGACGATCCCCGCCTTCCAATGCAGCCCCCGCTGGCTGTCCAGCCCCACCGCGGCCACCAGATAAGGCCGGGGGGTAAGGATCACGCCCAGATCAGTGCGGCAGGCCGCGCTGGGACCGAAGCTGAGCACTCCTTCAGCATAGAGTGTGCACCAAGAAGTGAGCGGATAACCGATCACCTGGCCCAGTTCCCCAAGGACCAGCCCGTTCTTGAGCTGCCAGGCTCCCCTGGAAAGCAGCTGCCACTCACCGTGAGTCCAGGCGCACTTGAACCGCAGCCCCAGTTCAGATCCTGCCGCAGTGTGCTGCAGATACCCCTCCCAGGGCGGATACTGCACATCCAGCCTGATTCTGCGGGAATCAGCGGTGAGGTTCAGCTCCATGAGCTCCCCAGGTTTCCAGGCCGCGCTGAGCTCTTTTGGGCTGATCTGCACGCGGAAGCGCCCATCTCTTTTTTGGAGCCACAGCGTCTCGGCCTGCAGGGCGCCTCCCCCGGACCAGCCGCCCGCGCTTAAGCCCAGCCGCACATCGCCGGAAGCCAAGTGCACCCGCCACCGCTCAGTTCCGTAAGCGACAGATACTTTGGGCGGCTCGGCCTCCCCCCGGGGCAGCTCTACGCTCCACCGCCAGCTGCCCCCCTGCCAGCTTCCGTGGTAAGCCAGGGGCGTCTGCCTCCACTGCCAGTTCCCATCGGCGGCAAAGTCTCCCCAGGACAGTGCCGCGGCCAGCCTATCCCCTGACCCTTGTGCCAAAAGGGGTCCCCACTTGAGCGTGAATCCCTCCTGGGCCGCATCCAAGAGCCATTCATCGGACCATGCCGCCGCCCTCCAGAAGAATCCTTCGTCCCAAATCAAGATGGGGGCCACCACAGTGCGGTCTGTAGCTTCCCCAGGTTCAGCGGACCACTGAACGGCCTCCGCCAGGGGAAGCCCCGTCCAAATGGGAGATTGGGGCGCTTTTAGCGGCAGGATTACATCCAACTTCCCGCCTGGTACCAAAGCTGCACTCCCAGCGCCCGTCAGACGTCCCCCTGGCAGGAGCAGCGGGCTGTCTGCATTCTGTACCGCGATGGACTGCAGGTGGTTGTGGTCAAACCAGCTGCGCTTAATGTGCACATCCAGGACAGCTCCCACCTCTTCCCAGAAGGCTTGTACCATGGCCGTGGTTTCCTCCAAAGGCAGGAGCGCCTGCAGGCTGCCGGTAAGTTCATGCGGACCCGGGGAGAGGGCGGGTAGTGCCACCGTGAGGATATCCCCTGCTCTAGCTGCAGCCAGCACTTCACCGTCCAAAGACCATCTGGAACCAAGTCTTAGCCCCGCCATCCCGCGCAGAGTGAGGGTGCTGGGCCGCGCCGGCCCCTGAAGGCAGAGGCTCACTTCGGCCCTATCCCCCGCCTCCAAACTGAGGGCAGGCACCATCCAGCGCAGCCTGTTCCCTGGCGCTTCCGTCCTGGACTGGAGGGCTAACCCCTGCCGAGTACCGGCTGGGGAAATGAGGATGCGGTCTGCACAGCGCACAATGTCCCCAGGCTGCAGCCGCAACCAACGGCCTGATGGAAGCGGGATCAGCTCCCCCCGCCGTTCCACTTCGACCTCGTGGTTACTGAGGGGCAGGATCCAGTAATCGCCCGCAAGCTCCAAGCCCAACACGCCTTGGGCTTGCTCTAGAGTCAACTCCACTTCCCAAGCGTAGCTGCCGGCGGAAAAGGGCAGTTGACAGTGGAACTCCAGCCCTAGGAGCCCTTGGTAAGAACCCCTGCCCTCCAAAAGCGGGCCCTCCGCACTGAGCTGGCCATCGCGGTCACGGAGTAACACCCCCGGCGATCCTTCCGCCATGAGCCGCCAATCTCCCGCCGCCTCCACCCACAGATCAGCGTTACGCTCGAACACAGCAGGCTCTGCCCCCAACTCGGCTCGGTAATGCAGGCGGGGTGCTTCAGCCTGCACCCGAGCGGCCAGGAGAAGCACCCCTAGAATCAACCACAATCCCTTCACGAGCCATCACCAAGCTGCAGGGAGCGGACTTCCACCTGCTGCACCCAGCCGGGCAGGCTCACCTGCAGCCCCCGGCTGCGTCCGGGGAGCACCACGCCGCTTTGCACCGACACCTTTTCGGCTAACTTACCTTCCCCATCGAAAAGCAGCAGCTCCCCTGCCCAGAATCCATGGCAGAGGCCGCTGTTCTCAACGGTGATGGTCAAGTCCGTACCCCTCTGTTCCCAGCCAGAGAGATCCAGGCTGGGTGTGCCTTCCCCGCTGGACAGCAGGAACAAGACCGCCAGGCGAGTGCTGGGCCCGGGCCGAACCGGCCTCAGAAACAGCACTGCATAGAGATGCTGGAAGTCGGCATGGGCCAGCTGTACCTGCACGGCCTCACTCTGCCCCGGCTGGAGGAGGAAACGGCGGCGCTCCAGGGACAACGCTTCTTCTGCCCTGGCCACGCTGGCCTCGTCTTCCATGAGAATCACCCTTCCCCAGGCATCCTGGTCAAAGAGGGCCAGGGACAGCGCCACTTCCAAGGGCTCTTCGCCCCCATGGCTGCAGACCACAGTGAACACCTGGCCCGCTTGGACCTGGTCCGCCTCGATGATCACGGGGGCAACGGCAATGCTGGCCAGGGCCTGCCCGCAACACACCAAAAGCAACACGGCCATTGCCAGAATCACTCTGGTCATAGCAGTGGCACCACGGCAAACTCGATCTGGATGTCGTATGTACCCGGGTCATGGGAGAAGCTGCCGGTGAAGCGGAGGGGAACCTTGATCACAACGCCATCAGGGTCCGTCTTTGGTTGATCCCATATCACAAGGTTTGTTGAACTACCCAGTTCGATCCAGGTGCCGTTTCTGCCCTGCACCTCAACAATTCCCGGCGCCTCAACTGTTCCGTAATAATTGGCAGACAGCTGCCAGGGCACGTTGGACCAGACCTGCAGCTGCAGCTCCCTTTCCTCCGGTATGCCTGGATGCAGGGAACCGAAACTGACGCTGCCGGGCCCGGAAATGCGGAACCCAGGCAGGATCTCCACCTCCAGGGTGATCACTCCCGACGCCTGGGCGGCAGCCGCGCCCAGGACCAGAAGTATGCCCAGGGCTGCCGCCAAGACTTTGAATTTCGCCATAGATCTCCTCCTCTCTGCGATAGACCCTGGGTTTATTGTACAATATCCACATATTTCTGTCAATTATCTGTTTTCTGAACTATGCCGCCAAAAAAAGGGTGGAGCCGCGCTCCACCTCATTTTCTCAGGGCCTCCACCTTGTCCAGACGCTCCCAAGGCAGATCCAGATCTAGGCGGCCAAAATGGCCGTAAGCAGCCACCTGCCTGTAGATAGGACGCTGCAGATCCAGATTGCGGATAATGGCTGCGGGGCGCAGGTCGAAATTCTCCCGGATCAGCTGCTCGATCTCAGAGTCGGGTACTACTCCTGTGCCAAAGCTGTTCACGTGCAGCGACACGGGGTTGGCCACCCCGATCACATAAGCCACCTGGACCTCCACCCGCCTGGCCAGGCCTGCGGCCACGACGTTTTTAGCAACATAGCGCGCAGCGTAGGAAGCAGAACGATCTACCTTGGTGGGGTCCTTACCCGAGAACGCTCCGCCGCCGTGGCGGGCGCAGCCCCCGTAGGTATCCACGATAATCTTCCGGCCCGTGAGGCCCGCATCGCCCTTGGGGCCCCCCACCACAAAGCGCCCTGTGGGGTTGATCAGCACCCTTGTATCTTTGGTCCGCAGCTGGGGAGGGATCACGGCCTCGATTACATGCTTGTCCAGATCCCGGGCAATGGTAGCCTGGTCCACATCGGGGTGGTGCTGGGCAGAAATGACCACGTTGTCCACGGCTATAGGACGGTGTTCCTCGTCATAGACGATGGAAATTTGGGTCTTGCCATCTGGCCGCAGGTAGGGAACGATCCCCTCCTTGCGCACCTGCGCCAGGCGCCTGGCCAGCTGATGGGCCAGTTCTATGGGCATGGGCATGAAAGCTGGGGTCTCGTCTGTGGCATAACCGAACATAATGCCCTGATCCCCAGCGCCCACCTGGGAGTACTCGTCGCCTTGGCCGAACCGCGTTTCCAGGGCACTGTTCACGCCCAGGGCAATGTCGGGGGATTGCTCTTCAATGGAAGTGAGCACCGCGCAGGTATCGGCATCAAAGCCGTACTTAGCCCGGTCGTAGCCAATATCCCGGACCACTTCCCTGGCGATACTGGGTATGTCCACGTAGCAAGCGGTGCTGATCTCCCCAATCACCAGCACAAGTCCCGTGGAAATCGCGGTCTCGCAGGCCACCCGGGCTTGGGGGTCCTCACTAAGTATGGCATCGAGGACGGCATCGGAGATCTGATCACAGACCTTATCCGGATGCCCTTCCGTTACAGATTCTGAGGTAAAGATGTACCTTCTTGCAGCCACTGCTGCCCACCACCTTTTCGGAAAAAATAAGTCCTCTCCCAGACGGGAGAGGACACCAAGCTGCCTGCGTGCTTCTCCCATCTCCCAAAACCTTCCCTAATCAGGTTTTGCAGGACTTGGCACCTTGTGCAGGCGGCGCCTGCAGAGGTTGCCGGGCTTCATCGGGCCAGTCCCTCCACCGCTCTTGATGAGAACGTAATTCTAGTGTATCAAGGTAACCTAGGTCTGTCAAACCTGGGGTCTGAGCTAATCGTCCACCCTCACCCAAGTGTAGGTCGGCATAAGGTCCGCAGTGAACTGGCTCACGGCCTGCCTGATGGCGCTCTGCCTTACGTAGGGCACCTGCGAGTAACTGGGGGCAGGAACATCCCAGGCAGTGGGTTTTCTGTTCGGCGGCCACCATTCGTAGGGGAAGCGGAGAATCTCCTTGCGCTCGGTGTCGGCCTGGCCTTCCACCCGCAGGCGGTGGATCACATTGCCCGTGCGGGTCTCCATCACCCGTCCCGTAAAGCCCACCATCACCTTGGTGCTTTCCAAGTACTCATATTGAGTCAGGAGCTGTCCAGTCCTCTCATCCACCTTAGTGCGGCCCGTTGGATAGGGAGGAGTCTGGGTCACCGGCTGGAAGTAACCGGAAACCTCACCCACCACCACTGCATCCACTCCCAGCATCTGCCCGAGCCTAACGGCCTGGTCGCGATCGGGGGAATGGCCGCGCAAGAGCCCCAGGCGCACCAGCGCCCATTCCGTTTCCGACGGGGGCAGTACCCGGTAATAACCGGAAAGCGTCTTGACGATCTCCTGCTCTACTTCGTGGGTAATCGCGTAGTCATCGGTAAAGTTATCAAAGAACAAGACTGCAACGGTGTTGCTTCCCCCCACCGTAACACGGGGCGGGTTCTGTACCCGCTCATAGCTCGCGCACCCTGATAAAAGGACGGCTGCCAGCAGCAGCAAAATCAACTTGCGTTTCATCTTGTCACCCCACGTGGTTTGGATTTCTCACTAAGTACTTCATAGAGGGAGCTGCCAGATTCAGGAACCCCCTGTCTGTTCTCAATTCGTCAAATCCCCTGTTTTTCCTACCGGCTCATATTCGTTTGGACGAAAAAAGAGGAAATCACCGGCAGATAATAGAAATACGCGGTGCGTTTTTCCTACTTGGCGAGGAGGTACTCCCATGCACAACGAGATTTACTTGGACAATAGTGCAACTACTCCGGTGGCGGAGGAAGTTGTGCAGGCCATGGAGCCTTATTGGTCCGTGCAGTACGGCAACCCCTCTTCGCCCCATTTACGGGGAGTGGCAGCGCAGAAAATCGTGAACGCCTGCCGGGCCCAGCTTGCCTCCATCCTGCAGGTGAACCCCAGTGAGCTGTATTTCACCGGCAGCGGGACGGAGGCCAACAACCTGGCCCTCCAAGGCGTGGCCAACGCGCCCTATTTCCAGCGCAGCCCGGGACACATCATCACCACCCCCATCGAGCACCCGTCGGTGCTCAACGTGGTACAGTACCTGGAGAAGCTGGGCTGGGAAGTCTCCTACCTGCCCGTAGATGCATACGGACGCATCGATCCCCAGGAGTTTCCCCAGTACCTCAAAGAGAACACCAAGATCGTCAGCATTATGCTGGTCAATAACGAACTGGGCACCATTGCTCCCGTGCGCCGCATCGGCGAGATGATCCAGCGGGAGAACCAGGGGCGCCAGCACAAGATCATCTTCCATGTGGATGCGGTCCAGGCCCTGGGACATCTGCCCCTGAAGATTCCGGTTCTAAAGGTACACCTCTGCACCTTCAGCGGGCATAAGATCTTCGGTCCCAAGGGCATAGGCCTGCTCTATGCCCATAAGCAGGCGCAGCTCAGGCCGATCATTTTCGGAGGAAACCAGGAGGGCGGGCTGCGTTCGGGCACGGAAAATGTTCCCGCCATCGTGGGCTTGGCCAAGGCAGTGCAGCTGGCCACCGAGAACCTGGACGACAACCTGAAAAAGCTCCAGGAGCTCCGAAAGGCCTTGGTTGACGGAATCAAGACTATTCCCGACTCCCACATCAACAGCCCGGAAGATGGCGCTCCCCACATTCTCAATGTGAGCTTCCCCGGAGTACGGGGAGAGGTATTAGTGCATTTCCTGGAACAAAAAAGGATTTTCGTCTCCATGGGCGCCGCCTGTTCCTCTCGGAAGAGGGATGTTTCCCACGTGCTCAAAGCCATCGGCCTGGAACACGACCGCATCCTCTCCTCCATCAGGCTGAGCCTTGCACCCCAGATCACCCTTGCCCAAATCGAATACGTGGTTTATAGTCTAAAGGAGACAGTGGAAGAAATCCGCAACATCTATATCTAAGGAGATGCTTATGTATCCTCTGCTTTTAGTACGCTACGGCGAACTGAGCCTCAAGGGCCGCAACCGCCGTGTTTTTGAAGACCTCCTGCTGGCCAATATCCGGGCCAGCATCGCCCACCTGCCCCACGGCCGGATCATCAAAACCTTCGGGCGCATCTACCTGGAAACCAAGGACAACTGGGAAGAATTGGCCGCACGGCTGCAGCGGGTGTTCGGCATCGTTTCCATTTCCCCCGTACTGCGCCGCGACCTTGATCTGGAGGAGATCAAAGAAGGAGCCAAACTGGTAACGGAGGACACTCCGGGGAAAACCTTCAAAGTTGAGACCCGGCGGGCCAATAAGCAGTTCCCCGTGAGCTCACCGGAGCTCTCCAGAATACTGGGAGGGCACCTCCTGCGCAGCTTCCCCCACCTGAAGGTGGATGTACACAATCCCGACTTCGTGGTCAAGGTGGAAGTGCGCAGTGAAGGCGCTTTCATCTATTCCCAAGTCCTCCCTTGCTTGGGAGGCCTGCCGGCAGGTTCGGCAGGCAAGGGACTGCTGCTCCTTTCCGGGGGCATTGACAGCCCAGTCGCGGG
>FIZK01000017.1:0-3579 GCA_900018335.1 uncultured Clostridia bacterium
CTGCGGGAGATCCTCGATGACGGTCCTTTGGCGGGCTATCCTGTGGAGGGAGTTCGGGTGTCCCTCTATGACGGCTCTTACCACCCAGTGGACTCCTCTGAGATGGCCTTCAAGATTGCTGCGAGCTTAGCTTTCAGGAAGGGCTTCATGGACGCCAATCCCGTTCTTTTGGAACCAATTATGAACGTGGAGATCACTGTTCCCGAGGCATTCATGGGCGATGTGATGGGTGATATGAACAAAAGACGCGGCCGGATTCTCGGTATGGAGCCCCGCGGCGGCCTGCAGGTCATCCGCGCTCAGGTTCCCATGGCTGAGATGTTCAAGTACGCCATCGATCTCAGGTCCATGACCCAGGGCCGCGGCTCGTTTACTTCCGAGTTCAGCCACTACGAAGAGGTTCCGGCCCAGATTGCTGAGCAAGTGATTGCCGAAAGCAAGAAGAAAGACGAGTAGTCCACGTCAAACGGTTACCTTTAGGTGCAGCCCCTCAGGGGCTGCATATTTTTCTATGGGCGGCATAGGTTTTACGGGGTGATCTCGATCATGAAAAAGAACCTGGATGCCGCCGGTCTCTGGCTGCAGCCCCTGGCTGTGCTCCAAGGGACGGCCGTTGCCTGCGTACTGCTTCTGTTCATATCTTTGGGCCTGGCAGTAGTCGTCTATTTCTCACATTGGCAGGCTGCTCCCCGTCTCCTCAGTTCCCTGGCTCATCTGGCAGTTTTCCTTGGCGCGGTGTGGGCTGGCAAGAAGTGCACGAGGAAGGCCTGGGTTCATGGGGTGCTCGTTGGGGTCGTGGCCTTTGTGCTGCTTGGATTGTTCGGCTCTGTGGAGCAGTCTGTTCTGACCTGGCTCTGGTGGAAAGGCATGCTGCGCATGGCTTTACTTGCCATGGTCGGGGGTATGGTAGGCGGGCTGTTCAAGAGCGGTTGAGCAGGTCAGTGGGAAAGTTTTCTGCGGCGCAGGACTAGGTGCATCATTAGCGAAAGAAGTACTAGCAAGGATACTTATCATTGGAGGAGCAGTCTTGCCTGTTATGAAGTGGAAGTTCATGCAGCTGGTTACCATCCTTTGTTTCGTTGTGCTAATGGGCTCCGGCGCGCAGGGGCAAAGCCGCATGGCTGACGCCCTGGGAGCGGCCCTGGACTGGGATGATTTGGTGAAGCCTTCTACGGTCTGGGCCTCAATCACCGACGACACTGCCGCCTATGATGCTTACGGCTCCGGGCGGCGGCAGATCGGATCATTTAGTGCTGGAGAAAGGGTAGAAATCGTCCGCGATTACAACTACCAGTGGTACTTCGTCAGAAGCGATGGGGGTAAAGAGGGCTGGGTACCCGTGGACAAGCTGGCCATTCCTGACGATCCAGAGACTAATATGCAGGAGCTGCCGCCGGAGCTGGCGGAGGATTACGTGAACATGCGGGGGCTGATCTCCAAGACCGACCAGCTGGTGTGGGTGGACATCGATCGACAGCTTGCCCATGTTTTCGTCGGGCAGGAGGGCAGTTGGAGTCTGGTGCGGACCATGCTTTGTTCCACGGGAAAGAACAGCTCGCCTACCCTGCGCGGAGTGTATGAGATCGCCGAACGCGGAGAATGGTTCTTCACCGAACGCTTTGGCCAAGGCGCCGAGAACTGGGTTCAGTATTCCGGAGCATATTTGTTCCATTCCCTGCCCATGGACAGGCAGCGCACCATCGTGGATTACACGCTGGGAAAGAGAAGTTCTGCCGGCTGTATCAGGCTTTCTATGGAGGATTCCCGCTGGTTTTACTCATTCATCAAGCGAGGATCGACAGTGTTTGTTTACTAGCGTGCACCAGCCCCATCAGCCATGATGGGGTGGTTTTCTGAAAGGAAAATGCAGTCAGATGTCAAGACTAAAACTAGGATCGCACGACGCAAATAGGTCATTGGTCCACACCATGCTCATGTTCGCCCTGCCCATTATGGCTGTAAACTTGTTACAGCTGCTTTTTAACGCGGCAGACATGATCGTGGTGGGGCGGTTTGAGGGCAGCAGAGCCCTGGCCGCGGTGGGAGCTACGGGTTCGCTTTTGAACCTCATTGTGAACCTGTTTATGGGCCTTTCTGTGGGTACTAGCGTAATCGTGGCCCAAGACTACGGAGCCCGTCGGGCAGAAGCCATCCGGCAGTCAGTACACACGTCCATTGCTGTGAGTTTGATCGGCGGCGCCTTGGCCACTGTCATTGGTCTTGTTTTTTGTGCACCGCTGTTGAGATGGATGGGCACCCCGGAAGAGATCCTTGGTTTGAGCACCCTGTACATGCGCATCCTGTTTGTAGGTATGCCAGCCAGCATGGTGTTCAACTTCGGTGCAGCCATACTGCGCGCTACGGGCGACAGCAAAAGGCCCATGTACTTCTTGACTTTGAGCGGCGCAGTGAACGTGGTGCTCAACCTCTTTTTTGTCGCCGTACTGCGGCAGGGTGTGGCGGGTGTTGCTTTAGCCACGATCCTTTCCCAGTATCTGGCGGTGATCCTGATTATGGCTTCGTTGATGAAGCAGGAGGGAGTGCTGCGTTTCAGCTGGCAGCGGCTGGCCATAAATGGGGTAAAACTGAGGCAAATTCTGCGCATTGGGGTACCAGCTGGGCTGCAGGGCGTGCTCTTCTCCATTTCCAACGTGCTGGTCCAGTCGGCAGTGAACTCCTTCGGCACCACCATGGTGGCTGCTAATGCGGCATCGGGCAACGTGGAAAGCCTCGTATCTACACCGATGAATGCCTATTACCAGGCGGCCGTTACCTTTACCGGACAGAGCATGGGCGCGGAAGATTACGACCGCATTGATCATATCGCCAGGATTTCTGCGGCTTTGGTGTTCGTCACATGGCTAGTCTTGGGGGGAATAACCCTCTTTTTCGGGCGCTCCCTGTTGGCGTTCTATACGGCCGATGCAGCCGTGATCGAACTAGGGATGCGGCGGATGAAAGTGATGATGGCAGCCTACTTTACCTGCGGGATCATGAATGTCTTTCCTGGGTTAACTCGCGCCATGGGTTACTCTGTCTTGCCCATGCTTTCTACGCTGGTTGGAGCCTGCCTCATGCGCATTGTCTGGCTGGCCACTGTCTTCAGATGGTACCCCACAGAGTTAGTACTCTTTTCGGTGTATCCGGTCACCTGGGCCTTGGCGGGACTCGGACAGGTGGCAAGCTTCTTCTACGCTCGCAGCCAGGTGCGCAGGCGCGCCTTTCTCGTTGAGGCGCACACAGAAATTGGCTAATCTGAACTGATGGGGTGATGCCCGTGAAGATGTGTCCAGAGCACTACCTGGGCCGCTGGTTTTCCATTTTCCATCGTATGACCATGAGCCAGCTAGCCCACGGACTGAAGGAATGCGGGATCGGCAGTGGGCAGGCTATGTTTTTGTTGGAGCTGTTTTACTGTGACGGGATTCGCCAAGAGGAGCTGTCCAGGCTCTTGAACATAGATCGGGCTAATACTACCCGTGCCATCAACAAATTGGTGCAGGAAGGCTATGTGAGGCGCCAGCCTGACCCGGAGGATGGCAGAGCCCACCGCGTCTATCTGACAGAAAAGGCCCTGGA
>FIZK01000017.1:3667-27164 GCA_900018335.1 uncultured Clostridia bacterium
CTTGACAGCAGATCAATTCTCTGCTTAAATGGAGGATAATAGCAAAGACGATGAAGAGAAGGAACCATGGCAGCGGCCTTTGCAGCGAGCTGGGGACGGTGCAAGCCCGGCAAGAGCACGCTATGGAAGGACATCTCGGAGTTGCCATCTGACTGAAAAGGATGTGCCGGCTTCCACCGTTACCTGGACCTGAGAGACTCTAGCTTAGCATCGGAATTGGGTGGCATTCATGATCTCGTCCCAAGGCGGACGGGTTTTTTGCTAAGCGAAGTAATTTAGGGTGGCACCGCGTTTTAAGCGCCCCTAACCCATGGTGGTTAGGGGCTGATTCTTTTTTAAGGGGAGATGAGCATGGAGCGCACATTGGTAGAAGACCTTAAGGGACGTTTGAACTCAGAAGTACTGGTTAAGGGTTGGGTGGAACGGATTAGGGAACTGAGCAGCGTTACCTTCCTGATTATCAGGGATCGCACAGGCCGAGTGCAGGTCGCCGCCGACCCGCGACTCTGCGCTGACCTGAAGATTTCCACGGAGAGCGTGGTGGAAATCTATGGCCGAGTTAACCCGGAACCGAGATCGAAGACAGGCTACGAAGTGGTGGCCGAACAGATCAACGTGCTGTCATTGGCGGGAAGTCTGCCCATCAACGTTAACGGGCCAGACCTAAATGTGCCTTTGGAGTTGGTCTTGGATAACCGGGTGCTGAGTTTGAGGCATGCCCGGATCAACCCCATCTTTAGGATCCAGGCAGCCTTAGTCCATGCCTTCCAGGTCTTCCTAAATGGGGAAGGCTTTGTGCAGGTGTTTTCTCCTAAAATAGTGGCCAGCGGCACAGAAGGTGGAACAGAGCTCTTCGCTCTGCAGTACTTCGAGGAAAAGGCGTATCTGTGCCAAAGCCCGCAATTCTACAAGCAAATGCTGGTGGGTGCCGGTTATGAGCGGGTATATGAAGTGGGCCATGTCTACCGCGCCGAAAAACACGCCACCTCACGGCACCTCAATGAGTACGTGAGCTTGGACTTGGAGATGGGGTTTATCCAGAGCGAACACGATGTCATGGACCTGGAAAACAGGCTGCTTGCGTTCATGTTTTCCTACGTGAATGAGAACTGCCAAAAAGAGCTGGTAACTTTAGGGGTGAAGGTACCGACAGTTCCTGAGATTCCCAAGATTCCGTTCGCGGATGCCCTGCAGCTTTTGGAGAAGGAATGCGCTAAGCGCATCGAAGACCAGGACCTGGATCCAGAGGGGGAAAGGCTGCTCAGCAAGTATGTTCGGGAAACCACCGGTAGTGAGTTTGTCTTTGTCACCGATTACCCCTGGGAAAAGCGGCCTATGTACACCATGCCCAAAGGCTCTGGCCTCACCTGCAGCTTTGACCTGCTCTTCAGGGGCCTGGAGATCACCACTGGAGGCCAGCGCATCCACACCCATGATCTTTTGGCGGCGAACATCCGCAGAAAGGGCCTGGATCCGCAAGCCTTCGCATCCTACGTTCAGAACTTCTCCCTGGGGATGCCGCCCCATGGAGGTTTGGCCATAGGTCTAGAACGCCTCACCGCCCAGCTCCTAGGCCTGTCCAACGTGCGGGAGGCGAGCCTCTTCCCGCGGGATCGCCATCGTCTGACGCCGTGACTGTGCGGCTTAACCCGCATCTTAGCAGGAAAGACGGAGAAGCCATGGAATAAAGTGACAGCAGTAGGCTCACGCAATGGGAGTTCGCGCATCATTGTGCGGGCAAGGTTTGGTGGAACACGGGGGGATCACCGTTGAAGGAGGCGCGTCGGGAGGCGATAGCATCGAGTCTGACCATCTCGG
Source organism: uncultured Clostridia bacterium (assembly GCA_900018335.1). Lineage (GTDB taxonomy): Bacteria > Bacillota > Limnochordia > Darwinibacteriales > Darwinibacteriaceae > DTU010. Next base: position 5,486 of record FIZK01000017.1, read on the forward strand.
CAGCTTTGGCTGTGTGCGGGGTCAGTTTCCTTTTGGATGTGAGGCTCTCCATAGACCCTGTAGTGGCCAAGGCTTTGGGTGCTGCTTTGGTGGCCATGGGGATGGGAATGGTGGTGTGGTCCGCGCTGCATCTCAAGGGGTCTTTTTTTGGTGCAGTTCAGCCCCTGGGAGAACTGGTTCGAAGCGGGCCCTATCGCTTTGTGCGCCATCCAGTTTACCTGGGATTCACGGTGGCCATGGCCGGCATCCCCGTCGCCACCCGGAGCTTTATGGGGCTCTTGGTAAGCGCTGTGTTCTTTCTTCCTGCCATGGTGTACAGGGCACGATTGGAAGATGCGGCCTTGGCAAAAAGGTTCGGCAGCGAGTGGCCCGGCTATGCTGCGCGCACGGGGTTCCTGTTGCCGCGATGGCCCTGGAGGCGATAGCATCGAGCTTTTGCGAAAAGCAGGGGGGCAGTGTTCATTTAGAAAGGATTTTCATGGAAGCAGACGAAGTGTACAGAACATAACTGATGCAGGGAAGTGGCGCTGTGAGGCTGACTTGGCATGAGCAGATAGATAGTTTCGCTGAGGAGACTTTGGTGCACCTGAGAAGGGATGAGGCGCTCAGCAACCTCATGCTGGGCATCGTCTTAAGTCTGGAGGCCGGTTCCAGCCACTATGATGACGTAACCCTGGTAACGGTACACGATGACCGCGGTCGGCTCCTGGCAGGGCTGAGGACCGCGCCAGCCAACTTGATTTTGTATGCCGCTGCCCGTATCCCGCTGGACGAATCGCTGCAGTGCCTTGCCTATGGTTTCTTGAGGGAAGGGGTTTCGCTGCCGGGAGCGATCGGGCCTAAGGAGGTAGCAGAGAGGTTTGCTGCCATCTGGTCCAGCCTAACCGATTGCAGGGTGGAGCTGGAAATGCCCCTGCGCGTCTATGAGCTGAGGACGGTCAACAGCGAGGTGATCGGCGAGGGCAGGCTTAGATTGGCCCAGGAAGCAGATTTGGAGTGGATCGTCTCAGGTACTGTTGGCTTTCTAGTCGATGGGGGTTTGGACAACGCTCCGGATCTGGAAGGAGTACGCCGTGCGGCCCGAAGACAAGTGGAGCGGCAGGACCTCTACCTGTGGGAGCATGAAGGGGAAATAGTCTCCATGGCGGCTACAACCAGGGCTACGGGACGTGGAATCGCCCTCAACCAGGTTTACACACCAAAAGAGCTGAGGGGACGCGGCTATGCCACGAGCTGCGTAGCAAGCTTGGGCCAGCATTTGTTGGATTCGGGGTACGAGTTTTGCACTCTGTTTGCCGATTTAAAGAATCCTACTTCCAATGGCGTGTATCTGCGCGTTGGCTTTGAGCCCATCGGGGATTTTGCTGCCTATCGCTTCTTGGGAGGTACAGCATGATCGTCAGCGCCAGCCGCCGAACAGACATCCCGGCATTTTACGCCACGTGGCTCCTGAACCGCCTGCGTGATGGATTTGCCTATGTACGCAATCCTTTCCGTTACCGGCAGATCAGTAAGGTCACCCTTGATCCCGAAGTGGTTGACTGTATAGTCTTCTGGACCAAGAATCCTACTCCACTGCTGCCCTATCTCACGGCCATAGAGGAGATGGGGTACCGGTTTTACTTCCAGTTCACCTTGACCCCTTACGATCAAGCAATCGAGAGGAACGTTCCAGACAAAGCGCTTTTGATACGTACTTTTCAAGAGCTCGCGGAGAGGATTGGCCCTAGGCGTGTGGTTTGGCGTTACGATCCCATCATCTTAAGCCCGGAGCTGTCCATGGAAAAACATGTGGAGCTCTTTGCTCAGCTGGCCGCGGAGCTTAAGGGCAGCTGTGAACGCTGTGTGATCAGTTTTCTAGATTTCTACGCCAAGACCAGGCGCAACACCAAGGGTCTGCAGCTGCTGCCCATTAGCGAAGAGGATATGCAAGCCTTGGGGAGGGCGCTTGCTGCGGTGGCACAAGCTCAACAGATCCAGGTCTTCACTTGCTCCGAGGAGGTGGATCTCAACCAGTGGGGCGTTGCCCATGGGAAGTGCATTGACGATGGGCTCATAGAAGGCATCGTGGGCCGGCCAATTCCTGCCAAGAAAGACAAAGGGCAGCGGGTAGGCTGCGGGTGCGTGGAGAGTGTAGACCTAGGGGCCTACAACACCTGTTTGCATCAATGCCTGTACTGCTATGCCAACGCGGATCACCTGGCTGCGGCTGCCAACTGGGCTGAGCACGATCCCGCCTCTCCTTTGCTCCACGGGCAAGTTACTCCTGAGGACCAGATTACTGTCCGCCGCACATAAAGAAAAGAGGCTATGCAGCCTCTTGTTCCAATCTTTTTTTCAGCCCCTTGGTGCGCCAGGCGCCTTTCCTGAACAGGGTGTAGTTGATTATGGCACCCAAGGTCCAAGCAACCAGCAGCGATACGAAGGTGGATTCTGGCCGGCCGGTGGGATACTCGGGGCTTCTGGTCAGATAAGCGAGGGTATAGGCGAGGGGCACGCGGATCACTACAGTTGAGATGATGGAGATCCACATGGGCGTGATGGTATCACCCGCACCGCGCATCACTCCCGACAGGCACTGTGTAACGGCCATGGCGATGTAACCAAAGGCGAGGATCCGCAGCATGCGCATGCTCAGCGCCACTAGTTCTGGCGTGGTTGTAAAGATGTGCATGAGGTATTGACCGAAAAAGAGCAGGACGATGGTGATTGCGGTGGATACCCCCACGGCAATCAGGGTTCCGTCTCTTGTGCCTTGTTCCACTCTGTCCAGCTTTCCGGCGCCCACATTCTGCCCAGCGAAGGTGGTCATGGCACTGCCGAAGGAGAAGTTGGGCATCATGGCAAAGCCGTCGACCCTCATGACGATCACATTGCAGGCAATGACCAGCTCTCCGAAGCTGTTGGTCAGGGACTGGACCATAATCATGGCCATGGAGAAGATGGCCTGGGTCAGGCCAGAGGGCAAGCCCAGTTTCACAACGTTGGTGGCCAGCTCCTTGTCGAGCTTAAGCGTGGAGCGGTCGAGTTCAAAGTGCTCCTTCATCCTAGCCAGCTTGAGTAGACAGAGAACGGCCGAAAGGGCTTGGGCTATAACGGTAGCCAGTGCCACTCCAGGCACACCCATGCCAAAATTGGCCACAAAGATAATGTCCAGAACAACGTTAACAGCGGTGCTCACCAAAAGGAACATGAGTGCAGATGCTGAGTCACCGAGGCCGCGCAGAATGCCTGATAGGATGTTGAAGTAGGAGAAACCGAGACTGCCAAGGAAGAGGATGTTCAGGTACCCAGCACACCAGTCGATGATAGATTCAGGCGTGTTCAGCAGCTCCAAAAGGGGACGCGTCACAAGGGGACCAACCACCATGATGATTAGGGAAGTAATCGCCGTTAGCGTGATGCAGTTGCCAATTGTCCGGGAGAGGTTTTCGCGGTCTTTGGCCCCGAAGTATTGGGAGACCATGATCCCTGCGCCGACGGCGATGCCCACAAACAAGACCAGCAGGAGATTGAGGATGGGTCCCGCACTTCCCACGGCCGCCAAGGCGTTGTCACCGATGTAGCGCCCTACAATGATGGAGTCAGCTGTGTTGTAGAACTGCTGTGCGACGTTGCCAATCAGCATGGGAATGGAGAATTCAACGATGCGTTTCCAAGGAGGACCTTCGGTTAGGTCTTTAGCTGCGAACAGTTCTTTTGCTCTGGCCATAAACAACCTCCTCTAAATGAAAAAACAGAAGCCTAAAGCGGCTCCCCAATAGATGTCGCTAGCTTGATTTTAGTACTCGTTTTCACATCTGTCAATAGCAGTTGGCGTCCGTGCGAAGGTACGGGCAAAGGTCCAAGTGTCTCTGTCAAGGAACTGGCCCAGCGAGTGGCCGTGGTAGTATCGATGTCGCGCAAGGAGGTACGGGTCAGTGCAGATACTGGTTATCCGCCACGGGCAATCACAGGCCGACTTGGAAGACCGCCACGAGGGACGCGCCGACTTCCCCCTCACAGACTTGGGGATGGAACAGGCCCAACTGTTGGCGCGCTGGGTTAAGGGGAGTTACCCACCTGAGCTGATCCTTACCAGTCCTCTTCAGCGGGCGCATACCACCGCGGCGATTCTTAGTGAGGCTACAGGGGCGCCTGTGTGCTTAGAGCCCGATTTGATGGAGTGGAACAATGGTCTGCTCGCGGGTTTGCCCCGCAAAGAAGCTAAGGAACGATTTCCGCTGCCGCCAGGCGGCCGCAGGCCCCACGATACATGTGCCCAGACTGAATCGCTCATCGAGTTCCGGGCCAGGGCGGAGACGTTTTGGTCTCGTTTCAACCATGAGTACATCCTTCCCGCCCGGCATGGGCGGATTGCCTTAGTCTCTCACGGCGGGATGATCAACCAGCTCTATCGCTGCTTTCTGGAGTTGCCGGTGCTCTGCAGCGTTTACTTTGCCACCGGGGACACTGGAGTGCACCTGTGGTCGGTGGAGTCAGGAAAAAGGACGGTGGTGTTCAGCAATCGGTTGGAGCATCTCAACGCTTTTGATTAGAGAGGGAGAGGAATATGAAAGGGATAGGCAGAGAGTTTATGGAAGGAACTAAGTACGAGCATCTTGGGCAATCCCATCAAGAACAAGGGCTTGCTCCACCTCCTTTGCAGCTGGCAGTTCCAGCCAGTGCGGTTCTCATTGAACTACCGCGAATTGAGCAGATTAAAGTCAAGGCGGTTGATCTACGGGAAGCCATTGAGGCAAGAAGATCCGTCCGTGAGTACGCCAGTACCCCGCTTACCTTGGAAGAGCTGGCCTATTTGCTCTGGTGCACTCAAGGGGTGCAGAGGGTGTATGAGGGGTTTGCTACCATGCGGACCGTGCCTTCCGCGGGAGCCCGCCATGCTTTAGAGACCTACCTTTTGATCAACGGGGTTGAGGGCCTGGATCCCGGGTTGTACCGCTATGTGGCCATGGGGCATAGGCTGTTGGCAGTGGAGATAGGTGAGGATTTGGCCCGGAAAGTAGCCTCTGCCGCTTTAGGGCAGCAGTTCATAGCCCAGAGCGCGGTGACATTTCTCTGGGTGGCGGATATCTACCGCATGACCTGGCTGTATGGTGAGCGCGGCTACCGCTACATTCACCTGGATGCAGGTCACGTTTGTCAAAACCTTTACTTGGCATCTGCTGCCATTGAGTGCGGCGTGTGTGCCATGGCAGCATTTGATGATAACGGCCTGAACCGCCTGCTAGAACTGGATGGCGACGAGCGTTTTGTGGTTTACCTAGCTGCGGTGGGCAAGAACGGGGCCGTGCGGGGGTGACCCATTGGAAGCAAAAGAGTTTGCACGCGAACAAGCGCGTTTAGAAGAGGTTTACAAAGAGATAGATGAACAGTTGGCTGCGCAAGAAGCGAAAGTGAGGGAGTTCTACGCTGAACTGCGCGCCGTGCGCCGCTCCCTCAGCGAAGAGCACGGCATCAGTTCAGCCAGCGACAAGCGGCTCATGGATGCGGCCCAGCGCATAGCCGAGCTCAGGCAGGATGCCGCGGAGTTCGGCATCCAGCACCGTCTGCTTGGAAAACTGAGGGCCCTGGAGAGGAACCCCTATTTCGGCCGTATTGACTTCCAGGAAAAAGGTGCCCGCAGTCAGGAAGCCATCTATATAGGTGTGCGTTCCCTGATGGACAGAAAAACCGGCTGGCCTCTGGTTTACGACTGGCGTGCCCCCATCTCCAGTATGTTTTATGACTACGGTTTGGGAGATGCGCGGTATGAGGGGCCGGGAGGTGTATTCGAGGGCACGATCACCCTGAAGCGCCAGTACGGGATCAAGGATCGCAAGCTCGTCTACATGTTCGATAACGACTTGAACATAGACGATGAAATTCTCCGAGAAGCCCTGGGACGAAACACCAGCCCCAGAATGCGCACCATAGTGAACACGATTCAGCGGGAGCAGAACCAGGCCATCCGCAATGTACAGGATAGGCGCCTTTTGGTGGAAGGTGCGGCGGGGAGTGGGAAGACATCGGTGGCGCTGCACCGCGTGGCTTATCTGCTATACAGGCACCGCGAGGATATTCGGCCCGAAAACATCTTGGTTTTTTCGCCCAACCGGATTTTCAGCGACTACATTTCCCAGGTCCTGCCCGATTTGGGCGAAGAAAACGTGCCACAGCTGACCTATAGGGAGTTCGCGGAGTCCTTCTTTGACTGGAAGTGGGATGTGGAAACCCAGGCATCCTATTTGAAGGATGTACTGCGACGGGAAGCGCACGAACGCGAACGGCTTTTGGCTAGCTGCAGCTTTAAGTCTTCCCCTGCCTTTCAACGTGTGCTAGATGCCTTGATCCAACATGTCTTGCAGGAAACAGCTCGGTTTGAGGACATCTACCTGGGCAGGAGGCTGCTCATCTCCGCTGAAGAGCAGCGAAAACTGTTTACGGAGAACTACGCTTACCTGCCCGTGCAGAAACGTCTCTTCAAGATCCGCCAGCGCATACTGCACGTGTTCCGTCCCCTGAAGAAGAGGCGCATGAAAGCTCTGCTGAACGAGTTGTACAAAGAAGAAGCGTTTGAACATGAAACCTGGTGGACCAAGGCCCGGGAGGCAGTGCGGAGGACCTGGCAGGAGCTGGGGCCACTCTTGAGCGTTTTGAACAGCAGTTATAGGGTGGACAGCATGGCCTGGTATAAAAGGCTCTGGCAGGACCCTGTTCTCTGGGCTCAGGCTGCTGGAGATCTCCGGTGCCCTGCGCAGGCGGGGGAGAGCCTTCAGCTGTTGGAGCAGGGTGTGATTCCCTTCGAAGATGTGGTGCCGCTCCTTTATCTCAAGGGTGAGCTGGAGGGGTATCCGGTTAACCGCGGCATAATGCATGTTGTTGTTGACGAAGTGCAGGACTACGCTCCGCTGCAGCTGCATGTGCTCACGCACAGTTTCCCCCTGGCCCGTTATACCCTTGTAGGCGATGTCCACCAATCCCTGCATCCCTTTGTTTGGGGTAGTGGTGCTGCCAAACTTGAGGACCTGTTCACGGCGCTGGAAATCAAGACTGTGAGGCTGAACAAGAGCTACCGATCAACTCAGGAGATCTTTCGCTTCTGCCGGGAGCTTTTGGGCGGATCCAGCGCGGAAACGGTGCTGCGGACAGGCAGAAAGCCGCACGTCTACAAGGCTCCCCCAGGGGGGCGGGTTGCACTTATCGCCCAGCGGATCGCGGCTAACCTGGAGGCGGGATATGAGACCATAGCAGTGGTTACCAAGACCGCCGAAGAGAGCCACAACCTTTATGACGCCCTGCGCCAACTGGACCTGGGTGTGGAACCCACTTTGCTGGCCAAAGAAAGCGGGCAGTTCCAGAAGGGAGTGCTGGTGGTTCCAGTGTACTTGGCCAAAGGGCTGGAGTTCGATGCGGTTGTTGTGGCCGATGCCAGTCGCCTGTCTTTCTGCGCCGAGTACGATCGACGCCTGTTATACGTTGCCTGCAGCAGGGCTCTGCACAATCTGGACTTGGTTTACACAGGGCAGCTTTCCCCGTTCATTCAGGGCCTTGTTCCAGATCTCTACGGTATTGAGTGATCTTTGTCTTCGTGATATAATAAACAAAACGCATCAAAAATGTGGAGGAGAGCAATGATAGGCTAACCAACATGGAAGACGTGTTTAGACTTCTGAACAGGGCCTGGATTCGGGCCTAGTTTGTGGTCGCCATGTTGGGTAGATGAGTTGCTCTTTTGAGGCGTGTAATTTCCCGCCTTAACTGCGCGATTTGTCTGCTTGTGCACCAAGCAGACTTTTTTTGCCCTTCTGCGGCCACCAAGCGGAGGTGGGAAGAATGCTTGTGATCAAGAACCTCACTCTTGTGCTGAAGAAGGACCTCAGGGTGCTGCTGGAGGATTTCAGCTTTTCTCTGCAGCCCCAGATGAAAGCGGCTCTGATTGGGGAGGAAGGAAACGGCAAGTCGGCTCTACTCAAGGCGATTGCCGAACCCCATTCCCTGAGTCGGTATATGGACATACAAGGGGCGATCATTACCGCAGGCGAGGTGGTGGGCTATCTGCCCCAAGTGCTGCCAGACTCCATGCTGGATCTGAGTACCAGCCGCTATTTCTCCTCCAAAGTGAACTGGGAGGACTTCGATTACCCTTTGTTCTACAGGCTTTTGGACGAGATGGGCTTTCCCGAAGACCGCATTTCTGAGCGTATCCTCATGCGCCAGCTGTCTGGGGGAGAGAAGATCAAGTTGCAGCTCCTCTGCGAAATGCTGAAGCGGCCCACGCTGCTGCTGCTGGACGAGCCCAGTAATGATCTGGATCTGGAATCAGTGAAGTGGCTGGAAGGCTTCATCCAAAGGGTGAAAATGCCCGTGATGTTTGTCTCCCACGATGAACTGCTCCTGGATCGCTGCGCTAACACCATCATCCATTTGGAGCAGCTCATGCGCAAGCGCAAACCGCAGCACACCATTGCCCGCCTGAGCTACGGCGAGTACGTGGAGAATCGTGAACTGCGCATTGACAGGCAGGCGCGCCTGGCTCAAAAGGAGAGGGAGGAGTACGAGGCCAAACTGGAACGCTACAGGAAGATCTACCAGCGGGTGCGGCATGAGTTGAGAACTGTGTCCCGGCAGGCTCCCTCCGCCGGCAAGAACCTTAAGGACAAGATGCACAGCGTGAAGGCACAGGGCAGGCGCTTGGAGAAGGAAAAGGAGCAGCTAACGAAACGGCCCGATTTTGAGGAGAGCATCAGTGTGCGTTTTGATGGAGTCATCGCCATCCCTCGGGGGAAAGTGGTGGTGGATCTGCAGCTGGAACCGCTGCAAGTTGGGGAGCGGGTTTTGAGCCGCGGTGTGCACCTGCGCGTCTTGGGCCAGGAAAAGGTATGCATCGTCGGTGCCAATGGGGCGGGGAAGACTACGCTGCTCCGTGCAGTTCTGCTGGATCTGGCCGAGAGGGGCATCAACTACGGGTACATGCCGCAGGATTACACAGAGTACATGGATCCCGAGCAGAGCGCAGTGGAGTTTCTCACTCGGTCCGGTACGAAGGAGGAACTGACCACGATCCGCACCTACCTGGGAAGCATGAACTTCACTGCCCAAGAGATGGACCACGCTCTCTCCGAGCTATCTGGTGGTCAACGGGCGAAACTCTATTTCTCCAAGATGATCCTGGATCGGGCTGAGGTGTTGGTATTGGACGAGCCCACGCGCAACCTATCGCCCCTTTCCGGACCGGAAATCCGCGCTGCGCTTAAGGACTTCGGCGGGTGCATCATTGCCGTGTCCCATGATCGCAAGTTCATCGCCGAAGTGTTCCATGAAGTGCTGCTCCTGGATGAAGAGGGCCTGCATCCCGTGAGCTTTACCCACGAGCTGGAGGATGACTAGACGTTCAGACGAAGGACGAGAGAAAGGAATGAAATGCATCATAAGGCCTGAGGAACGTCGCGACTATACCGCTGTTGAGGCCGTTCTAAGGAGTGCCTTTGGACGCTCGGGTAAGGAGGAAGATTTCAACGAATGGCGTCTGGTGGAGAACATCCGCTTTGAACCAGCGTACAGACATGGCATCAAATTTGAGGACAGTTCGGCCAGGGAGTATCTCCTCGTTCTAGAACTCCAAGCCGGCTCGCTAGACGGCGTTCAGGGAGTGGTCAGGTACTGTGACCCCTTCTACAATGAACGGGGTGAGCTCTTGTAGTCAGTGCTTCCCATGACAGGGGACCATCAGGTTGAAGATAATGCTGTGGACAGGAGGAGACCTCCAGGTCGCCGCTTAGGTTCCTGCCCCTAGGCCCCAGAGAACAGCCTCAACGCACTGTTAGTCACGCGTAGTAAGTTGTTAACCGCTTTGCTGGCCGTCCCTTTCCTGCCTAGGCGGTGATCATGCAGCCCCTAGCAGAAACCCAGGATTGCCGATGAGCCGCGAGGGGCAGATAATCTATATTATTGCCCTGGACCACGCCATCCGGGATCGGCTGCATGCTGTGGTGATCTACCCCCATCGGGCCCAGGGAATGGAGGGAGACTTGAGCACGACTTTCTAGTGGCCAGAGCTCGTTCCCAGGAGGACCATCTACATGAGCGAACGTATCCGTAGCGGCCTGTGGCACTGTGGGAGGCCTCCTACGCCGTACGTGAGTGTGGTACTCGACAAAGCATGCGTGACCTCGATCAAAACAATCGGGTTTGTGCCGGAAGTTTGACAGCGGGACTACGGCATTCCCGGGGCCGTGTAATTCGCGTCGCGAAGAAGGTTTTAGAGCGAGCAATGTAGAATTGGTGTGCAAAAACGCAGGGGGGATCGCGGTGGGTGAAGTCGGTTTTGCTCTAGGTAGGGAGAGGCGATATAGCAACTCTGTCGAGCTAAACATCTCCGTGTATGACTTTGTCTTTCGTTTTGAGGAAACCTGCATGGCCGATGACGGAACAGTCGGGAAGCATCCAGTGGTTGACATCGTCATGAGTCCCCAACACGCCAAAGCACTTTTTCACGCCTTGAACGCCGCAGTTCAGCAATACGAAGAGCGCTTTGGAGAGATTAAAATTGAGATCATCTCGGGGGATAGGAGTGAGGTTTAGCACGTGTCCTATGAGTTTTCGACAAGGGATCCCCTGGATAGAGAGATTGTCCTGAAAACGAAAACCTGGAATAATCACATCGTTCCGGGACATCCAGAGGTAGCTGGGCACCTGGATCTGATCAAGAAAACTGTGGAAGATCCGAAGTATATATTGAAGGATAGACGCCGCGATACGAGGGAGAACTACCTGGACCTTTGTTCATTGCCGCACACACAGAACCTACAGGTTATTAAGGTGGTTGTAGACTTTTCCGCTGGAATAGGTTCGATTGTCACCGCATATCCTACTGAAAGGATCAGAACGCAGGCGTCCACTCAGAGGGGTGTTGTCTATGAAAGGCCGTAGACGAAAACTGGTGCTGAACTACGACAGGGACCATGATGTGCTGTACGTTTCGTTAGGCGCGCCCAAACCTTCCTATGCTGATGAAGACATTGATGGTATACTGGTGCGTCGAACCTTCGACGGTGATAGGTTGTCTGGGGTGACTATAATGGACTTCTCGATGAGGAGCAAGAAAGAGCTACAGGAGCGGATTCCTTTCAAACTGAACGTTGATGAGCTGTATGACTTCGTTGGAAAAAGATAACTCGCTGGCGCAGAGCGCACCCACCGCAAGGTGGGTTTTCTTCTTCAGGATAGGTTCCGTCCAACACAGAAATGATCCTGCGAGATGGGGGAGCGATCTTGCGAGCGAAACCAGCGAGCATCTGCCTGTTTGACAGGATGCCGAGTCTGGGCCTGTTGGTGATGGCAGCTACTATGTCAAGATCAGCGACGTGCCGGATGGAGTGTCTGCCTCCCAGGCGATCCTGCTATACACTCCTACCTTAGCTCAAGCATGCATAGCAGCTTGACTAAGGTATGAGTTTTCTTTTTGTGAACTGCGCCCAACCTCCACGCCACCGCAGCGCCAATATGGTATAATTGAACAGGCGGGTTTGAAGCAAAATAAAAAGCACGAGACGCTTCTCGTGCCCATTTACTTCGAAATGGCAGGGGAGACAGGAATCGAACCCGCAGCCCTCGGTTTTGGAGACCGATGCTCTACCAATTGAGCTACTCCCCTGCGACATTTACTATATTAGCACAGGAACGGGGTTTGGTCAATAGTTTGGGCAGGAATTCCCCTGCGCCTGTCTAAGTAGTTAGCCGGAAGAATCACAAAAGGAGTGGGGTATTTGGCAAAAACCATCTTAGGCGAAGTACCAGTAGGCATTTCAAATCGACACATTCATCTATCTCAGGAACACCTAGAGGTGCTGTTTGGGCCTGGGTACGAACTGACCGTGAAGAAGGATCTTTCCCAGACTGGGCAGTATGCCGCAGAAGAAACGCTGATCATTGAAGGGCCAAAGTCGTCCATGAAAAACGTACGCATTCTGGGCCCCGTGAGAAAGGAGACCCAGGTGGAGATCTCCCGCACAGACGCTTTTGGCTTAGGCTTGAAGCCTCCTGTGAGGGACTCCGGGTTCCTGGAGGATTCACCGGGCCTTAAGCTCATCGGTCCCAAGGGTGAAGTGGAACTCGACAAGGGTGTAATCATTGCCCAGCGCCACATTCACATGAATGAAGCCGATGCTGAGGCCTTTGGTGTGAAAGATAAGGATATCGTGTCCGTGCGCGTTGGAGGCGAGCGCGGGCTGATTTTTGATAACGTGTTGGTTAGGGTGCGCGGCGATTTCGTGCTGGAGATGCACATTGACACAGATGAGGCCAATGCCGCCATGCTGAATAACGGTCAGATGGTGGAGGTATTGCGCGACTAGAAAAGAGAGGTGGTATGCATGGATCTACAAAGGATCGCCAATGTAATTCGTGGGTTGGCGGCGGATGGAGTGCAGAAGGCAAACTCAGGGCACCCTGGAGCGCCCTTGGGTTTGGCGGATGTTAGTGCCGTTCTCTTTTTCGACTTCCTAAAGCACAATCCAGCCAACTCCAAGTGGCCAAACCGGGATCGCTTCGTCTTGTCCGGAGGCCACGCTTCGATGCTCCTCTATTCACTTCTGCATCTGTCAGGCTATCAGGTTTCCGTCGATGATCTGAAGAACTTCAGGCAGCTGGGCTCCAATACTCCAGGCCATCCGGAGTATGGTGACACCGACGGGGTGGAGACAACCACAGGACCCCTGGGGCAGGGAATTGCCAACGCCGTGGGCATGGCCATTGGCGAGAGGATGGCGGCGGCCCGCTTCAACCGTCCCGGCCTGGAGGTAGTTGATCATTATACATACGTGCTGGCAGGCGACGGCGACCTTATGGAGGGCGTCAGCTCCGAAGCCTCGTCTCTAGCGGGCCATCTCAAGCTGGGCAAACTGATTGTGATCTACGATTCCAACCGCATTACCATCGAAGGATCCACTGATCTGGCCTTCACCGAGTCGGTAAAAGACCGCTACCTGGCCTATGGCTGGCAGGTTTTGGAAGTGGATGGCCACAGCATCCCAGAGCTGCAGAAGGCGATTGCCCAGGCCAAAGAAAACCAAGAGCAGCCCACCCTGATTATTGCCCATACCCAGATCGCCAAGGGAGCCCCCACCAAGGCTGGCTTGGCGGAGACCCACGGATCTCCCCTGGGGGCAGAGGAGATAGCTGGGCTCAAGGGTGCACTGGGGCTCCCGGTGGACCAGGACTTCTACGTACCCGAGGAACTGAAAGATCTTCCTCAAAAAATGAAGCAAAGGGGCCAGCAGTTCGAGGCCGAATGGAACGAGCTGTTTGAGCGCTGGGCCAAGGAAAACCCGCAGCTGGCAGAACAGTGGAATTCGTGGCGGAGCGGCACCCTGCCCGACCTAAGCGACATTTTGACCATGTTCGGGCCCGATGTCAACATAGCCACCAGGGCCGCCAGCGGCCAGGTACTCAATGCCATCGCCAAAAAGGTGCCCAACCTAGTGGGAGGGTCCGCGGACTTGGCGCCTTCCAACAACTCGTTCCTGCATGGCGAGGGAATCGTGCAGGCCGGTGATTTCAGCGGCCGCAACTTCAGCTTCGGAGTGCGGGAGCACGGCATGGCTTCCATCCTGAACGGTTTGGCCTTGTACGGTCATTTCCGGGTGTTTGGCGCCACGTTCTTGGTGTTCTCCGATTACATGCGGCCAAGTATGCGTTTGGCTGCCCTTATGAAGCTGCCAGTGATCTACATTCTCACCCACGACTCTGTCTATGTGGGTGAAGACGGTCCCACGCACCAGCCTGTGGAAACCACAGAGTCCCTGCGGCTCATTCCCAATCTGGCCGTATTTCGCCCGGCAGATGCTGAGGAGACGGCTTGGAGCTGGGTTGAAGCTATGAAGCGTAAAGACGGTCCTTCCGCCTTGGTCTTAACCCGTCAGAACCTGCCTCTGTTGAAGAAACCTAAGGGCTGGGACTTCACCAAGGGCGGCTATGTCATCCGGGAAGAGCAAGAGGAGCTGGCCATTGTGCTGGTGGCTGCAGGAAGCGAGGTAAGTCTCGCGCTGCAGGCGGCGGAGGAAGTGGAAAAACCAGGTCTGGGAGTACGTGTTGTTTCCGTTCCCAACCGGACCCTCTTCCTGAAACAGGATGAAGCTTACCGGCGCAAGGTAGTGCCGGAGGACGTACCCACCCTGGCCATTGAGCTGGGTGTGTCCACAGGCTGGTATGCCATCAATCCTGGGGGCAAGGTAGAGGTCTACGGCCTGGATCGCTTCGGCGCCAGCGGCCCCGGGAAGCAGGTTGCGGAACACCTCGGTTTCAGTGTGGGAGCAATAGTAGAGCGCATTAAGGCCATTGTGAAATAACACATGCAAATGCAAAGAGGCTGCACAGCAGCCTCTTTGTTGTTTAGAACTGTCTTGGTTGGTACATCCCGCCCGATTCGTAGGGCGGAGTTCGCTGCTCCTGGGGGAACTGACTCTCGTAGCCCTGGAACTTCTGGTATTCCTTGGAGACTTGGCTCGGCTGTTCAGGGTGCAGTGAATACCAGCCCTTTTCAAACATGAGGTTGAACACATCCCTGGCCGCCTGGTGGGTTTCGTTGAGAATATGCATGACATCGTTGTGCAGAGTCTGATGGCTGGCTTCCCTGGCGAATACATTAAAGCCGTCAGTGAGCCATTTCTCGGTGGCCAGCATATCATTGAGGCGGTCTCTATCATTGAACTGTGTATTTTGCTGCACCTGTGTACTTGGGTTCTTAATGGTGGGGCTGGTGGAACCCTCAAAACGCTGCCCGTAGTTTCCGTACGAACGGGTGTGGCTGTTCATGCTCTCCCTCCTCTTATTGCCTGTAGCTCTGGTAGTTAAAGTGATCGTGGTCGTGTTCGCTGGTGTTCAGTTGATTGAGCAGGATATCGTAGTGTGTCTGGTGCAGCTGGCTGATCTGCTCCAGCTGATGTTTGATCTGCTGATCGGAACACTGACTTGCCAGGAAATAGGCCTTCTTGGCCGCCAAGAGCTCCCAAGAGAGCGCATCTGTGAGGTAGGCACAGTCCTTAGTGGAAAGCACCCTGGGAGGCTGGTTCATTCGATATTGCTGTGAGTAGCCTTGTCGATACATGATTAACCCCCTTATCCATTTATCAATAGTAGATTACCCTTGTTTTAGCAAACCAACCCGAAAAATTACCATCTGCCAGGAGGAAATTCCTAGGAAAGGGGGAATAAAACTAAGTGGCAAACTAATAAATAGCCAAGTAAGAATTGGCTATGCTAACTTCGGGAGGTAAGGTATTGTGAGTGAGTTAATAGCTAACCGTAAACATCGACAAGAGATCCTCAAGGGCATTATCCGTGACATTCATGGCGGAGCAGATGTGGAGGAAATCAAGGAACGCTTTGCAGAGCTGCTGGACCAAGTGGGCCCTGCTGAAATCGGAGAGATCGAGCAGGCTTTGATCAACGAGGGTATGCCCGTTGAAGAAATTCAGCGGCTGTGTGATGTGCATGTGGCGGTCTTTAAGGAGTCACTGGATAAGCAGCTGGCGGCCGCGCCCGCAGAGGAACCCATGGAGGATCCACTGACGGATCTCAAGGAATCCAATAAAAGGCTTGAAACGCTGGTGGAGCAAATACGCGGCGTTGTTGACCAGATCACAGCTGCCGAAGCCGGATCAGACCTCCAGGCCCTGGTACAACAATGGGAGGCTAAGCACCAGGAACTGCTAAAGGTTGATCAGCACTACTCCAAGAAGGAAAACGTCCTCTTTCCGTACCTGGAACGCTACGGTATCAGCGGGCCGCCCATGGTGATGTGGGGCAAACATGACGAGGTGCGCGCGGCACTGAAAGAAGTGACCAAGGTCATCGAGCAGGCTAAGCAAGGGGCTGCAGCGTCTCAACTGGCTGTTGAAATCGGGAACATTGTCCTGCCGGCCCTTAACGATGTCGCGGAGATGATCTATAAGGAAGAGAACATCCTGTTCCCCCTCTCCGTGGAAACCTTCACTCGAGATGAATGGCGCGAAATCGCGGCCCAGTTCAAAGACCCGCTGGCCACTGTGTACAAGGGCAGGGAAGAGGCGGACAGCGCTGAGGTTGGAACCAGCGGCGGAATCGATCTCGAGGTAGGAGTGTTGACCCCGGAGCAGCTGAACTTACTCTTCAGCCATCTGCCCGTGGACATCACGTTCGTGGATGACAAGGATGAGGTTGCCTTCTTCTCCCACGGCCCAGACCGCATCTTTGAACGCTCCAGGGCAGCCATTGGCCGCAAGGTACAACTCTGCCACCCGCCTTCCAGCATGGGTGTGGTGGAGCAGATCCTGGATGACTTCAAGAGCGGCCGCAGGGACGTGGCGGAGTTTTGGATCCCCATGAAGGATATGCTAGTCCACATCCGGTATTTCGCTGTGCGGGACAGCGCAGGCAAATATCGCGGCACCCTGGAAGTAACCCAGAACATCGCCGAAATCAAGAAGATCACGGGAGAGAAGCGCATCTACGATTACGAGAGCTAACAACTCCGCCTCCACAATCCCTCCTGGTTCAGTAGGTCTGAAAACTGGAGGGATTTTCATGTGCAAGGAGAAATCAGGCAGGGAAGCCTAGATTAAGAGGTTGCTCAGGAGGAGCTGATTGCCATTCCAGATAAGCTGATATTTTTGGATGTTGAAACGACTGGTTTAGATGGGGAGCGGGATCGCATCATCGAGATCTTCATGCTCTCCCTCGGGAAGAATGGAGAAGTGGCCCAGTATGAAACGCTGATCAATCCGCAGCGGCCGCTGCCGGAGGAGATCACCCAAATCACCGGCTTAACCGATGCCGAATTGAAAGATGCGCCAGTGGAAGCAGCAGTGGCACCTGAGATTAGGGAGTTCATCGGCCTGGGCACGCCCGTTGGCCACAATCTCCCCTTTGACCTGCGCTTTTTAAACGCCATGTTTCGACGCAACAACCTTTTGGAGCTGGGTGAGGGGGGAATAGATACGCTGACCATCAGCAGGCAGCTGTTCCCCAAACTGGCCATCTATCCCGGAGGCGGGGGAAGCCATCGGCTGAGCAATCTGATGTATCACTTTGGACTGCAGGATGCCTACGCCAACGCTCACCGGGCTAGGGAAGATGTCATGCTTCTGGTGGAAGTATTCCGGCACCTGCAGGACTATGCCGCGGGTTCACGGGCCTTCAACTATCCGGATGCCCTGATTTACGGCTGCCCCACCTGTGGTTCTGCTATGCATGTCACCGAAGATAACGGCGGGAGTGTACTGGTCTGCAAGAACCAACCATCGTGCCAAGTTCGGCTGGTTGTCTAGGGGTTGACAGATACCCCGTGGGGGTATATACTAGAGACGAAAGAAGTACTCAGTTGAGGAGGATGTGCAAATGCCAATGGTAGTGACCGATCAGGACTTCCAGAGCAAGGTTCTGGATTATCAAGGCGTTTCCTTTGTAGATTTCTGGGCAGCTTGGTGCGGGCCGTGCAGAATGCTGGCACCCATCGTGGATGATTTGGCCCGGGATTACGACGGTAAAGCCCAAATCGCCAAGCTTGATGTGGATGCCAATCCATACACGGCGAGCCAGTATGGCGTGATGAGCATTCCGACCATGATCATCTTCAAAGACGGGCAGGAAGTGGATCGCCTGGTGGGCGTCATGCCTAAGGAAATGATCGCGGAGAGGCTCGATCAGTGGATCTCTTGACAAATGCCGAGATATGAGCTATGATAAAAAAGGTGACGCGGGGTGGAGCAGTCTGGTAGCTCGTCGGGCTCATAACCCGAAGGTTGTCGGTTCGAATCCGGCCCCCGCAACCAAATTTGAGTACAAGCGCCAGTTCTGCCTATAAGGTCCGAACTGGCTTTTCTGTTGCTGGCCGCAGGTGCAGGCTGTAGGCTAGACGAACAGTGTTGGAGGTCATCACAATGCCATTGCCTGTGATTGCAGCCGTCATCCGGCAGGGTCACCAGGTGCTGCTGTGTCAGCGTAAAGAAGGTGCCCTGGCGGGCAAGTGGGAGTTCCCAGGCGGCAAGCTGGAAAACGGGGAAACCCCTGAGCAGTGCCTAGTTCGGGAGATCGAAGAAGAACTGGGCATCCAGATCGAAGTGGGGCAGATCTATCAAGCCGTCCACGCCCATTACGACCATGGAGACTTCTTGATCATTGCTTACCTGGCTAGGCAGGTTGAGGGAGAGATCAGCCTCAGCGTTCATTCAGCTTACGCCTGGGTAGATGTGGACAAACTAGATCAGTACGACTTGGCCGATGCCAACGTGCCCATTGCCCGCAGCCTAAAAGAAGATGGCCAGTCCGCCTGGGCCGGCATGGGTGCCAACGGTGGGACCGATTAGGCCCTCCATGATCTCCCTGGGTTTTAGTTCCTTCTGGACCAACTCCCTCAGTTCGTCCAGGACTTCCGCTTCCGCTCCATAGCTGTGCACCACGGCTACGCGCCGCTCCGCAAAATCGAGTTTATGTGCTTGAGCCTTTGCAACCAAGGTTTGCAGGGCTTTTTTTGTGGAGCGGACTTTATCATCCACTTCCACGGTCCCTTCCCTAGTGATGCGCAAGATGGGCTTAATCTTGAGCATGGAACCCACTAAGCCCTGGGTTTTGCTTAAGCGTCCGCCCTTCACTAGGTGGGTGAGGGAGTCAATGGTGAAATAGGCTCCCGAGGTTGCCCGGTCCTGTTCCAGCCGCCGCAGCACTTCGGACAGGCGGTGTCCTTGCTGCAGCATCTCGGCTGCGGTGATTACCAGGAGGCTTTCGCCTATGGAGGCCGACTTGGAGTCAAAGACGTGAATGCGGTCTGTTCCCAGCAGCTCTTTGGCTAGGTGCGCGCTCTGCAGAGTACCACTTAGTTTGGAGGAAATACCGATATAGAGGATGGTCCAGCCATCATTGAGGTACGGCTCGAAGGCCTCCACGAAGTCGTGGGGATTCGCCTGATTAGTGGCGGGCAGTTCCTTGCTTTCAGCCATTTTTCTCCAAAAGTCCAGCAAAGAGAGGTTAACCCCGTCCTTATACTCCTCATTGCCGAAGATAACGCTCAAAGGGACAACTCCAACGTCGAAGCGTTGGCGGAAAATCTCAGGTAAGTCCGACGCACTGTCGGTAAACAGCTTGATTTTGCCGTTCATGGTTTCATTCCTTTCTCCAGACTATAGCCTATCAATTTCTCCCTCTTGTCCCAGTTCCCTTCGCACCAGTCTTGGCACCTGGTGCTAATTGCTGCGCCTGCCACAATCTCTTGATTTATCCAGCATTAGTGAGTATAATGGGGCTAAAGCAAAGACTGGGAAGGGGAAGAGTACCTTCGTCCCTCTGGTCCAGAGAGTCGATAGCTTGGTGGAATATCGAACCAGACACGAAGGGAATGGGCCCTGGAGTCGCTGGGCTGAAACGCTAGTAGGCTCAGCCGGTTGACCCCCGTTACGGGAACCAAAGCGGATCGCAAGTGCGATCAAGCAGGGTGGCACCGCGGTATTTATCGTCCCTATTTTTGGGGCGTTTTTTTATGGAGAAGCTTCCCAGGGGCCGCCTGGCGCCGCCTGTCTGACAACCCCGCTTAGAGAAAGGATGAGAGCAATGACAACCGAACATGTCGAGTTTGGCACGTTTGAAGCGTCGCTGGCCAGAAGCAGGGCGCTGGAGAAAGATCTAGAGCAGAATCCTCAAAAGCACACGATCCTCACCGGTGATCGGCCCACTGGGCGCCTGCACGTCGGTCACTACTTCGGATCGCTGCAGAATAGGGTGCGCCTGCACAAGCTTGGTGTTCCCACGTATATCGTGATCGCCGATTACCAGGTGCTCACCGATAGGGATACCTTTGAAACCATCAGCGAAAACGTTCACCAGCTGACCATCGACTATCTCGCGGCGGGTCTGGATCCCAGTGACGGGAAAACGTTCATCTTCCCGCACAGTCACGTACCTGAGCTTAATCAGCTGCTCCTGCCGTTCTTGACCCTGGTGACCTTGGCCGAGTTGGACCGCAACCCGACGGTGAAGGAGGAAATCGCCGCTGCCGGTCTGACCAGCATCAACGCGGGTATGTATACCTATCCGGTGCATCAGGCTGCAGACATCCTTTTCTGCAAGGCGACGGTGGTTCCGGTGGGGAAGGATCAGCTGCCGCACTTGGAGGTAACTCGAACAATTGCTCGCCGTTTCAACAACCGCTATGCCAAGAATAAACCGGTCTTCCCAGAGCCCCAGGCGCTCTTGAGCGAGGCACCCCTCATTTTGGGCTTAGACGGTTCGCAGAAGATGAGCAAGAGCAGGAACAACGCCATTATGCTCAGTGCCGACGAAGACGAAACGGCGCGGCTGATCAAAAAGGCCAAAACCGATTCGGAAAGAGTGATCACCTACGATCCGGAGAACCGGCCGGAGGTCGCCAATCTCCTCTTGCTCACCTCCTTGACTACTGGGCGTTCCCCAGAAGAGATTGCTGAGGAAATAGGGGATGGCGGGGCAGGGAAGCTGAAGAAGATGCTCACGGAGTCGCTCAATGAGTATTTGCGCCCACTGAGAGCACGTCGCAAGGAGTTGGAAGCCGATCCCGGCTATATTCGCCAAGTGCTCCAAGACGGCATCAAAGTTGCCCGGGAAGAAGCCATCAAAACCTTGGAAGAAGTGCGTGAAGTGATGAATATGGGGCTCTAGATAACAGTTGAAAGACGGTGATAGGGTTTGGTCAGGGAAGTGACAGCAGTCGAACACAAAATCGATTTTGCCTGGGAGCTCTGTCAGCATGAGATGAGTACCAGTACCCTAAGATCCAATCCAGAGCCGAGCTTGCACAGACCCTCCAAAAGGCCCTGAAAGCAGAATATGAAATAGTGCTTGCCTGTTATGCAGGGGATATGCTCCAGGGCGTCTGTGTTGGCCATTGGGATCCGCCGGAACGGTACGCCCAGGCCACGCTGTTTCTGGCCGCGGTGGACCATTATTCAGATGCGGCGGACAAACTAATTGCCGCCCTGCGGCAGCGTCTGGCCGGCTATGAACTGTTCATCGCTGTCTCGAAAGCCAACAGCAGTGCCATCAGCTATTTCCAGGACAGGGCCTTTACCTGCGTTGATGCCAGCATTGACACCAGGTTGACTAAGTGGCCTGGGCGGCAGCCCACACCCAAAGGCACAGGGTCAATAGAGGTCGCCACCAGCTCTACTTTCGCCGCATACGCTGCATTTCACGACAAGTTCGCCGTTCGGCTGGAGATGTATTATCACAGCGGGAATCTCCAACGGGAACTAGCTCGATTTAGAATTCTCGCGCTCAGACCGGACGGAGAGATCCGTGCTAGCATTTTCGCCAAGACGTACAATAGGGATGCTGAGATCTTCGGCGTCTTCGCCGATGAGGGCTACGAGGATGCGAAGGCGGTGCTCGTCCAGGAGCTCCTCAACCATCTCCACGAGGAAATGGGTGCGCTTAACGAGGTCGTTTTCTTTATAGAGGAAGGGGACACAGTGGAACTGAGCGCAGCACTCAGCGCAGGCTTTGAGATCCGTGGTCACAGCCGCAGACCCGGCGCAAGTTTAACCAAGCCAGGTATCACCTCTGGAAGTGTGCTGTCTGCGTGTTGCAGTATGGCTCTCACTAGCTCGTCAAAGTTCTGAGTGTTGGTTGTATCTATGACCAATTCTCCAGCTGTGTCTTCGCATCCTGCGTACCGTCCTTCCAGCATTAGTCGCTA
>FIZK01000018.1:0-4292 GCA_900018335.1 uncultured Clostridia bacterium
ATGGTACAGGCGGGAAAATCGTAAAGTGATCATGGGAATTGTGATCGGCCTCTCTTTGATCGCTGGAATGGGGCTGGGCATGTACCGCGCCTGGCCGGCGGAGCAGCCCACCGCGGCTGCGAATACCGTGACAAGGGAAGAGCTGGATGATCTGGTCCTGGAAAGGGTGCAGAGTGTGATTGCCACCCTCTACCCCTGGGTGCTGGACGGCCCCACTCAGGTGGTGATGGTGGAGCCTCCGGTTAATCCCCTACCTGAGCCCGCGGAACCCAAGCCCGAGCCGGAACCCGAACCGGAGCCGGTGGTTGCCTTTGAGCGTTTGATCTGGCCTGTACAGGGTGAAATCACCACACCCTTCGGCTGGTACCGGCATCCCGTTTACGGTGACTGGCGCTTCAACGCAGGCGTGGAGTTCGCGGCCAGCGGCGAAGCGGTAAGGACTGTCCTGCCGGGAAAGGTGGCTGCGGTGAATTCCAACGGTTTGGAGATGGAGCTCATCATTGAGCACGGCAGCGGGTGGGCGAGCATCTACCGTTCCGTCACTGGCATCACGGTGGGCCCAGGGGAGCAGGTGAAGCAGAATCAGAATATTGCCGTGCCCGACGGCAGCGGACGGGTCTTTTTCGGGCTTACCCACAACGGCCAGCCCGTCAATCCAGAGGCGTTTCTCCACTAGGCTAAGCATAATGAAAGCCCTGCGGCATATAAATGTATAAAAAGTGCTAGGGGGAAGCGCAGATGAGAGACTATATCCGCAAGCGGGTAGTGGATGTAAGTTTATACATTGTGAAGACCAATGCCACTGTCCGGCAGGCGGCTCTGGTGTTCGGGGTGAGTAAGAGCACTGTGCACAAAGACGTAACCGAGCGCTTGCCACGGATCAACAAGGAACTGGCCGAACAGGTCAAAAAGGTCCTTGAGATAAACAAATCGGAGCGGCACATTCGAGGCGGAGAGGCAACCAAGCGCAAATACGGGGTGAAGGGGGCCAGCCGAGCCTCTTAGAATCTCTGGTGGAAAAAGGATTTGTCCCATCTGTGGCGAACACTAAGGCATTGCAATCTATGCGCTAGTGTCTGCAGAGGGGGACAAATGGTGTTTGGCAGAGATATTGGGATTGATTTGGGTACTGCTAATATACTGGTTCATGTGCGTGGTAAGGGTGTGGTCATCCACGAGCCCGCGGTGGTGGCCGTCGACGTAAATACCCAGAAGATCTGCGCAATTGGCGAGGAAGCCCGCGAGATGATTGGGCGGACCCCTGGAAATATTAGGGCGATCAGGCCCCTGAAAGAAGGGGTTATCGCAGATTTTGCCATCACGGAGGAGATCCTCAAACATTTCATCAGAAAGGCAGCTGGCCGAGGCTTCAGGCCCCGCGTCATGGTCTGCGTTCCCTCAGGGATTACCACAGTTGAAAAACGAGCTGTTATTGAAGCTGCGAATCTGGCCGGGGCCAAGGAAGTCTACCTGGTGACCGAGCCCATTGCCGCGGCCGTTGGCTGCGGCTTGGATATTGCTGCCCCCAGCGGCAGCATGGTTGTGGATATCGGCGGCGGTACGACGGATATCGCCGTGATTTCTTTGGGTGCAGAAGTCACATCCCAATCCCTGCGGGTTGGCGGTATTCACATGGAGGATGCCATCATCCGCCATGTGAAGAGGGTGTACAACCTGGCCATCGGCGATCGGACGGCGGAGGATATCAAGATGGCCATTGCCAGTGCTTATCCCACTGCTGAGCGGAAGATGAGCATCAGGGGGCGGGATCTGGTCACCGGCCTGCCGGCCACGGTGGAGATCAGTTCCCTGGACATTTACCCTGCGGTGGAGGAGATGCTCACCACCATAGTGGATGGCATCCGTTCTGTGCTGGAAGTGACTCCTCCAGAGCTGGCCGCGGACATAGTGAACAGGGGTATGTCCCTAACGGGCGGCGGGGCGCTCATGGACGGCCTGGCACGCCTGATTCAGGAAAAGACGGGAGTGCCCGTGACCCTGGCGGAGGATCCCCTCAGCTGTGTGGTGCGGGGTACGGGCGAGATCTTAGACTCCCTGGATCGGATCTCCAACAGGAGCCAATTTATCGCAAGTTACACTAGGGCGCGCTGAGCGCCCTAAAGTTTTTTCTGCCACCTGCCGATAAGGGGATCAGGAGAGATGGGGGGTGATCGTATACTCCGCGGCATTTATACGGCAGCATCGGGTATGCTGGTGGAGACCATGCGCATGGATGTGGCCAGCAATAACCTGGCCAACGTGGACACGGCAGGGTTTCAGAGGCAGACGGCCCACATTTACGCAGCTCCCCAGAGACCCGTGTACCGGGTGTTTGAGGGACAAAGCCGGGTGCTGGGAACCTTGGGGACAGGAGCAATAGTGGAGGGCAGTCATACTTCCTTTGCCCCCGGGGTGCTCCGCACGACGGAAAATCCCCTGGATTTGGCCCTGATTGGGGCGGGCTTTTTTGCCATCAGCACGCCGGAGGGAAACAGGTACACCCGTGATGGGCGCTTTACCGTGAACCCCAGCGGCCTTTTGGCAACACTCGACGGCAACCTGGTGCGGGGTGAGAACGGCGCCATCTATGTGGGTGAAGGGCCGGTTATGTTCACAGAAACGGGAGAAGTGCTGGTTAACGGGCAGGTGGTGGACAAGCTGCTCATCGTGGAATTTAACGACCGCAATGGGCTGATCAGAAGGGGGGCCAACCTCTTTGAGGCCACACCCGAGGCGGGGGATCCCTTCCGTTACCGGGCAGTTTTGGCACCGGGCATGATCGAGCTGGCCAACGTGAATGTGGTCAGGGAGATGGTGAACCTGATTAACATCCAGAGAGCTTACGAGGCCAATCAAAAGGTGGTGCAGGCCTTTGATGAGACTCTAGGCAGGATCATCAACGACGTTTAAGTTCAAAAGGAATTCGAGAGCAGGAAGCATAGCTCACGAGCCTGAGGGGAATTGACAGGCTGGACTGGAAACAGAGGCCTGGGAACGCGGATTGCCGGGATGCGGCACGTTCCCGGAAGCTATCGACCGACTGAGATAGCTTCATACACCCCTCTCTTGAGCTGTGTTCGATTTGGACAGCGAGGAGGGTTTTTTTGTTATGATGCGCGCTTTGTGGACGGCAGCCTCCGGCATGACCGCCCAGCAGACCAAGATCGACACCATTTCCAACAACCTGGCCAACGTGAACACCACCGGCTTTAAGAAGAGCAGAGTGGATTTCCAAGATCTGCTCTACCAGACGGTGAAGTATGCAGGGACCCCATCCACTGCCGGGGCCCAGGTGCCCACAGGGATCCAGGTGGGACACGGTGTAAGGACCGTGGCCACCCAGAAAATGTTCTCCCAGGGCATGTACCAGCAGACGGACAATCCCCTGGATGTGGTGATTGAGGGAGACGGCTTTTTCCAGGTGCTCCTGCCCGACGGAGGTATCCGCTACACCAGGGACGGTGCCTTTAAGCTGGATACGGACGGCCGGATCACTACCTCTGACGGTTTCCCAATTGAGCCGGAGATCGTGGTCCCCGCGGACAGCCTAGAGCTGAGCATCGCCTCCGACGGCACGGTGACCGTCATGCGCCCGGGGGCGGAGGAACCAGAGCCCATTGGAGAGATCCAAATTGTCCGCTTTGTGAACCCAGGCGGTTTGAAAAGCGAAGGCCGCAACCTGTTCACGGCCACGGCCGCCAGCGGCGAGCCCATCGTGGGCACTCCCGGGCTGGACGGATTCGGCACCCTGGCCCAGCACTTTTTGGAGATGTCCAACGTGCAGGTAGTGGAAGAGATGGTGAACATGATCGTTGCCCAAAGGGCGTACGAAAGCAATTCCAAGGCCATTCAGGCCTCCGATGAAATGCTCCAGGCCGCCAACAATCTGCGCCGGTAATGCCCCGTGATTAGGAAGGGCATAGTTGGAGCGCTGGCTTTGCTGACGCTTTTGGCTCTGCTGGCCGGCCCCGCGGCCTGGGGGGCTGAGCCGGGCACGGCGGTGGTAATTCTGCCGGAAAGCGCCAGTGTCCAGAGTTCAGAGCTCCTTTTGGGGGAAATCGCTGAAATCAGCGGGCCGCCCGATCTCGTTGAGAAGCTGGCTCAGGTGAGTGCCGGGACCGCGCCCCAGCCGGGCAGTTCCCGTCGGCTGACCAAGGGGCAGATCGAAGTTAGGCTGCGCCAGGCCGGTGTCGATCCCAAGCTGGTGGAGTTCCAGGGAGCCGCAGTGGTGCAGGTGTATGGAACCGCATCCAGTGCGGCCGGAAGTCCAGCGGGGCAGCAGGCAGTAGGGG
>FIZK01000018.1:4358-25567 GCA_900018335.1 uncultured Clostridia bacterium
GAGGGGGCTCCCCTTACCGAGCTCAATGTGGAAGCAGTTCCCCTGATTGAGCGGGGTGATGCGGTTACCCTCCTGGTACAGGCTGGGAGCGTGACGGTCACGGCTCCCGGAATCGCCCGTCAGAGCGGGGGGTTGGGGGAGATGATCGAGGTGGAAAACACCCTTTCCAAACAGCGGGTTGTTGGTGAAGTCGTTGATGCCCACACTGTAGAGGTGCATATGAAGGGGGCAGGAACTCCGTGAAACGGTTTGGAATATTGACCCTTACTCTGCTTTCCGCCTTGGGTCTGGTCATGGGGCCCGCGGTGCTGACGCTGGCCCAGTCCTTGTACCCGGTGGATCAGAATTCATCAATGTTTGCGGACCGCAAGGCGCGGCGCCCAGGGGATCTGGTCACGGTGATCATTGTGGAACAGGCCCAAGCGCGGCAGACCGCCGCCACCAGCACCGGCAAGGATTCCGAGGTGTCCGTGGGCCCGGGAGGGGGCGTGCTGGCCGATCTCATTCCCCTGCTGCGCCTGGGCGGCGGCGACAGCTTTTCCGCGGATGGGTCCACTACCCGGGGCGGCAGCCTAACGGCCAAGATCACCACTAGGGTGGTGGAGTCTTACTCCAATAACACCATGCGCATCGAAGGCAGGCAGAAGATCGTGATCAACGGTGAAGAGCAGGAGATCGTGCTCACCGGCCTGGTGCGCACGGAGGATGTGGCCCCGGACAATACGGTGCTGTCCACTTTTGTGGCCGATGCGGAGATTTCCTTCGTGGGCACAGGTATGGTGGCTGACAAGAACAAGCCGGGCTTGCTCACCCGTTTGCTTAACTGGCTCTTCTAGCCGGGCGAGGAGGAAGGAAGATGTGGAAGAAGACTATCTGGATCGCGTTGGGGATCATCCTCCTCGGCGCGGGAGCAGCCATATCCCAAAGCGTTGAGCCCATCCGCTACGACACTCCCATTGTGCGGATCAAGGATGTGGCCAGGGTTCAGGGCGTGCGGGACAACCAGATCTACGGGCTGGGCCTGGTGGTGGGCCTGCAGGGAACCGGGGACGGTTCCGGCTCCCGGGCCAACGTGCAGATGATCGCCAACATGCTGGAGAACTTTGGCATCTCCGTTTCCCCAGGGGATCTGCGCATGCGCAATATTGCCGCGGTCATGGTCACGGCCGATCTGCCCACTTCGCTGAGGGTAGGCGATCGCATCGATGTAACCGTATCCTCCATCGGTGATGCCCGCAGCCTGCAGGGGGGATTTTTGCTGCAGACTCCGCTCCAGGCCGCTAACGGCCAGGTGTTTGCAGTGGCCCAGGGCCCCGTTTCCCTTGGCGGCAGCGCCGGGCGGAGCGGCTCGGGTTCCCAGGGCAGCCACGCCACGGTGGGCGTGGTACCTGGCGGAGCCATTGTGGAGCGGGAACTGGAGTACAGGAGCCTGGCCGCGGACGGCACGGTTTCCATGGTGCTCTTGGATCCCGATTTCACCACAGCCCAGCGGCTGGTCGAGGTAGTGAACGCGGTGTACGGTGCCAATGCAGCCAGGGCCAGGGATCAGAGCACGGTGGAAATCGAGGTTCCCGTGGGCTACCTGGGCAACGTGGTGGCTTTCATTGCGGAGCTGGAGGAACTGCCCATCCGGCCCGATACCAACGCCCGGGTGGTGGTGAACGAGCGTACGGGTACCGTGGTCATGGGATCCCAGGTGCGCATCTCCCCCGTGATGGTATCCCATGGGGGTCTCAAGGTGCAGGTGGGCCAGGGAGAAAACATGGCCGCCTTTGGAGGAGATGGGAGGCTCTTTGGCGAAGCTATGGGGCCAGGGCAAACCTACGGCACCACGACCCTTTTGGGCGGCATGCCCAGCGTACAGGACCTGGTTGATGCCCTCAATGCTGTGGGGGCTACCCCCAGGGACATCATCGCCATTCTGCAGGCCGTGAAGGCGGCAGGGGCGCTGTTCGGAGAGCTGATCATCATTTAGGAGGATGGCCATGCGGGTAAGTTGGAACCCAGGGGAACTGCTGGCTGATCAGGCAGAGGAACTGGGCAGAAAAAAGCAGGCCGCTTCCCGGGAAGCGCTGCGGGATGCGGCGGAACAGTTTGAGGCCCTCTTTGTCCAGATGCTCTTGGCGGAAATGCGGCGCACCGTTGCGGAAAACGATCTACTGGGCGACCGCCGGGCTGAGAAACTCTTCCAGTCCATGCTGGATCAGGAGATGGCTGTGAATAGTTCCCAGGCCCAGAGCCTAGGGCTGGCCAAGCTCATTTACGAGCAGATGTCCCGCTATGTCCCAGATGATCAAGACTGAGGCCGGCAAACTCCACAAGCACGCCGCTGTGGAGTTTTTTTGTGGCAGGAAAACCCCCTGCTGTCAAGAATTGTATGTAGGAAGCCAAAGGGGGAGTGTGTGTGCAGTGGAGATGGACCCCGCCAGTTCTCTGCTTGATACTGACGCTGTTCGCTGCCTGTGCTCCGGCGCTGGCCAGCACTGCACTTGCGCAAGGCCTGATCGTCCTGCCGGAGGAGGTTGTACTCACTCTGCCCAAAGCTTTCGGCCAGGAGTTTAGGGTCAGCTATACGTCGCATCCCATGAAGGCCATTGTGGACTCGAACATGCCCATGCCCGGGATGGCCCAGGCGCAGGCTCCGGCTGATGTGGCCCTGCGCGAGGTTCGCTACTCGGAGGAAGGGGGCGGCTCTGCGCGGCTGGTTTTGGAGTTCAACTACCAGCTGCCCGAAGGTGTGGTCCAGGAGGATGCGGAGCTTTTTCAACTGGTGATCCCCAAGACATTTGTAAATACCACGACGCGCCTGGTTGAGTTTGGAGTTACCTACGGGCACCAGCGCCGGGCTGACAGTTTTGGCCCCAATGTGGTAAACTACTTGGAGATAGATCTTAAGCGCAACTTCGAGGTTAAGCTTGTTCTAGCTCAGGATCGTGTCTATGGAGCGGAGCGGGTCAGTGATATGGCCAAGCGCACCGGGGCCATTGCAGCGGTCAACGGTGCCTATTTTGCGTCCAACGGAAGGCCCCTGGGGGTCTTGATGATTGACGGGGAGCTGATTACGGAGCCCTATGCCAACCGCACCGCGGTGGGCCTGCGCCCGGGGGGCGCGGTCATGGACAGCGTGGGCTTTGTGGGCGAACTTTGGTACGAAGATGGACTGCTCACCACGATTTCCGGGCTGAACCGCCCGCGGCTCCAGGATGAGCTGATTGTCTACACAGAAGCGTACGGCACCAAAACCAACACCAATCCTTACGGGTATGAAGTGGTGGTAGTGGATGGTGTGGTGGTGCGGTTGCAGCCCGAAGGGAACAGCACCATTCCCCAAGGCGGTATCGTGCTTTCAGCCCACGGAGCACAGCGGGAGTACCTCTCCCGGCTCAAGCTGGGCGACAGGGTGGATTTGCGCATCACGCTCCAGCCTGACTGGAGCGAGCTGGGTGTTTTCCAGATTATTGGCGGCGGGCCTCGGCTGGTGCGGGACGGGCAAGTGGAGATCACCGGTGAGGCTGAGCAGTTTAAGGATGATATCCTCAAAGGGCGGGCTCCACGCACCGCCATAGGGATTACAGCCGATCAAAGGCTGTTGTTGGTTACTGTTAACGGAAGGCAACCACATATCAGCGTAGGTATGACATTGGATGAGCTAGCAAATCTCCTAATTGAGCTGGGAGCGCTTGAGGCCATGAACCTAGATGGAGGAGGTTCCACAACCATGACAGTGCGCAACTTGGTTTTGAACCTGCCCTCCGACGGGAAAGAGCGGGCAGTAAGTAATGCCATAGTGGTTGTTCCAGGTTCTAAGTAGAGGGTAGCGAAGGGGTGGCTTCATGCGAAAACTGCCGTTGTGGTATGGAATAGCCATACTGGTGATCATCTTAGGTGTTTCCGGCCAGGTCCTTGCGGTGGAACTGTTCCCCCCTGAGGAAGTGAGGCCGGGTTTGCGCGGCACGGCAAAAACGGTCATCTCAGGGAACACCATTGAGACCTTTGATGTGGAAGTACTGGGTCTGGTTCCCCAAAGCCCTCCTTTGAGCAGCCTGATCATGGTGAAGGTGAGCGGAGATGTTATTGAGCGTTCCGGGGGCATTGCCCGGGGTATGAGCGGATCTCCCGTGTATATCCAGGATCGCCTCTTGGGGGCCATTTCCTACACCTACGCCTATTCGGATCACCGCATTGGTTTGGTCACCCCCGCGGTGGATATGTTTAAGATCTTCGATGAGATGCCCGCGCCTGAACCGGTTCTGCCTGAAGATGTGATCGCGGTGGCTTCACCCCTGGTAATCCAGGGCATGAATGAACGCAACCTGGATTACCTGCTGGGGGCCCTGGGCCTGGAGAGGGTGCAGGTCATGCCCTCCATCGCAGCATCCACTTCCCTGGGGCCGGCTGCCTTTGAACCGGGCAGCATGTTCGGCGTGCAGCTGCTCAGGGGCGATTTCATGGTGGCCAGTTACGGTACCGTGACCCATGTTCTGGAGGACGGGCGTTTTGTGGCCATGGGGCACCCCGTGTTCCACCGGGGGCCAGTTGAATTCTTCGCCTCCGCGGTCTATGTCCATCACACTATGCCCAACTTGGAAGTGCCCTCCAAGATCGTGTCCCTGGGTGCCACAGTGGGCAAAGTGGCCCAGGATCGGGCTGCAGGTGTCGGCGGCATCCTGGGGGAGCCCGTGCACTACGTCCCCATCACCATTTCCGTCACGGACATGGAGCGCGGCGTGCGCCGAGACTTCTACGTGGAGTCCATCAAGGATGAACAGTTGATCTCGTCTTTAGTGATCAGCAGTGCCTACCAGGCCATTGATGCTGCCTTAGATCGGGTGGGCGATGGCACTGCCTATGTGCGTTTGGAGTTCGTCTCCAAGGATTTCACGCAGCGCATGATCCGGGAAAACCTTTTTTACAGTGATTCGGATATAGCTGTGTGGTGTTTGGTGGATCTGCTTTCCGGCCTGGAGCTGCTCATGGGCAATAATCTTCAGGCGGTGGATCTGCAGCAGGTGAAAATCGAAGTGGAAGTGTCCAAGGAGCGGAAGACGGCCACCATCGAAAAGGCCACCCCCAGCCATGCCCATGTGAAGGCTGGAGAAAGCGTGGATGTGGAAGTTCTGATCAGGCCCTATAGGGGGCAGCCGGAGACCAGGACCCTGCGCCTGCAGATCCCGCCGGATACCGCGGAGGGTCTGCTCACCGTTACTGTGCGCAGCGGGGCGGAGAGCTACTTCGCCACCAAACCCCCGGTGCACACCAGCATCCTCGATGCGGAAACGCAAGAGGATGAGGAACCCATGCGGGCTTTTATCTCCGATGCGGACACTTTGGACGACTTGATCGAGGAATATATGGATGGGGAGAGAAATAACGAGTTGGTAGCCGAGTTCTATCCCTTCCTGGAAAACCACGTGGAACAGGAAGAGGAAGGTTCTGAGGAGGATGAAGAAGAAACCTTGGATTCCCTGGGCTACTACGCTTGGGCCGAGCCCGTGGAGCCGGTGGTGGTGCGCCTGTCTACGCAGTTCGTACTGGACGGCCTGGCCACCTTTGACCTCAGCATCTACCACTGATCGGGCTGGATATTTCTGTTATACATCCCCGTACTTGGCAAGAGGAATCTGGGCAGGATGATAGAAATAGGGAAGAAGATCGAAAACTACTGTGTGGGAGGCAGGACAATGAGGCAACGTTCAGCCAGGGTGGTTCTGGCGCTGATGGTGTTAGGCTTGCTTGTCTCGATGAACAGCGCACTGGCATACGCTCAGGGCCAAGAACTGGGTATAGTGCGGCTGATCACCATCGAGGGCAACCGCTTCGTAGATACCGAGACCATCAGGGCGGCCATCCTGAAAACGCGGCTGGGTGAAGAGGCCGTGGAGCAAAAAATCATCGACGACATCCGCGCCATTTATGATCTGGGTTTCTTCGAAGACGTGCAGGCCACCGTTGACCCCGCTCTAGGCGGAGTCGAGGTAGTCTTTGTGGTTGTGGAAAACCCTGTTGTGCGGGAGGTCACCTTCTCCGGTGTGCCTGGAGTCCCCTTTGGGGATTATGCCAAGCAGATGAAGACCCAGCCGGGGTTTGTCCTCAACGCGCATGATCTCTGGGAAGACCTGGAAGGCCTGTGGGAATGGGTTCTGGAAGAGCATGGGTATCTGGTGCGCGTCAGTTCGCTCAGCGCTGATACCGATGGGCATGTCCTCATTGAACTGGCCCAGACCACACTGAAAGATATTGTGATTACAGGCAATGAGAAGACTAAGGATTTCGTGATCGAGCGGGAGCTCAGCTTTGATGTGGGCGAGCCTGTCAACATTAACGAGATTGATCAGAGCCTCCGCCGCCTGCTCATGCTGGGATTCTTCGACGAGATCAGCCGTGAGTTCTCCCAGGAGGACGATCCCGACCAGACTGTGCTCACCATCAACCTGAAAGAGCGCAAAACCGGTGCAGCCACCTTTGGTGTGGGTTACAGCACCACCGATGGGCTGGTTGGCTTCCTGCAGGTGTCCGATGAAAACCTCTTCGGCCGCGGCCAGAGGATTCAGGGCACTGCCAGCTTAGGGCAGAAGGTCACCTCCTACGAGTTGGATTTTTACGAGCCCTATCTCACCAAATCGGGCATCTCGTTGGGGACGGGCCTCCACCGCAAGGTGGATACGGTGAAGACCGTGGACAGTGATACCGAAAAGGAAACTGAGAGCGAGCGCACATCCATCGGCGGCAGCCTCACCTTGGGTAAGCCCCTCACCGAGTTTACCAGGGCGCGCCTCACCTTCAAAATGGAGAACAACACCTATGAATACAAGAGCGGTTGGGAAGATGGAGTACCCGATGATTCCAAGACCAGGACCATCGGGATCGGCGTAAACACCAACACGGTGGATCATCCCTTCTTCCCCACGGAGGGTTACAAGAACGATGCTTACCTGGAGCTGGGCACAACCCTTTTCGGCGGCAGTGCTGCCTACGGCAAGCTGCGGGTAGAGCACAGCCGTTTCTTTGAAGTGAAGGACGGCGGTTACGTGCTGGCCCTGCGGGGAGCAGCAGGAAGGCTTTTGGGCGGTACGCTGCCCGATGCCGACAAGTTCAGGATCGGTGGGGCAGACAGCCTGCGCGGTTACGGCTACGGGGATCCGGATCTCAAGGGAGATAACATGTTCTTCTTCAACGCTGAGTTCCGCTTCCCCATCGTGGAAAAGATTCAGGGCGTGGTCTTTACGGACTGGGGCACCGCCTGGGAAGATGGCGACGGGCTGGACCTGAAGGATCTCAAGAACTCCTTCGGAGTAGGCGTGCGCTTGGATACCCCCTTGGGCCTCCTGCGCCTGGATTACGGTTTGGGTAAAGTGGACGATACACGCAAAGGCCAATTCTACTTCGGGATCGGCCAGGCGTTCTAGCATGATCTAGTGAAGTACAATCAGCCGGTGAGCTGGCCTGCGGGCAGGCTCACTGGCTTTTTTTGCATTTGTTCTGCTCCAGGCCTCCTGTTATAATGAGCGCGGAGGCTTAGGATGATGCGAAAATGGTCTGGACTGATTGGTCTCGTTCTGTTGCTAACCCTGCTCAGCGGGTCCACTGCGGCGCTGCCCCCTGCGGCCAGCGCTGACAGCCATGCCCAGAGGACGGCCAGGGCAGGCGAGCTTTTGGCTCAGCACGGCGTGGAGCTTGCGGCTTTCGAGGCAGAGCTGGTCCAGGCAGCGGAAGAGCTGCTCCAGGAGCGGGCAGGGGAGCTCAAGAGGGAGCAGGCCCAAAAGCTCCACGGAGCAGTCGCTGCCCTGCGGGAGGAGCTCCAGATGCAGGCGGAGCAAAGCCAGAAGGAGCTGAACAAGGAACTCTTGGGTCTGCAGCTGCAGCTGGTTTTGGTCTCCCTTTCGCCCCAGGAGCAGGAGGAAAAGCTTGCTGAAATGGCCGCGCTGCAGGAAGAACTGGAGCTGATCCAGGAGGAGCTGGAGGCTGAGTTTCAGGAAAGGGTGCAGCAGCTCCAAGCAGAGCATGAGGAGCTGGCGCGCCGCAGTGTCCTGGCTTTCCAGGAGGAACTGGAGGCCGCCCTCAGGGAAGAGCTGGCCAGCTACGATCAGAGGCTCTGGGCAGAGCTGGAGCGTGAGTTGGCAGAAGTTGATTCCCGCCTGTCTAGTGCCCTGGCAAATCGGTCATACTAAGGTAGAAAAACGCTCTTATCCCGCGATAAGGTGGTGACAGCAGAGTGAAGTATCTACCTTGGGTCTTGGCGGGCTTGCTGGCCGTGGCCCTGGCTTGGGTCCTCATGGCGGGGCCTGGACGCGAAGCGGTAGGTGTTGTGAATCTGATGCGGGTGGTGGATGAGAGCCCCAGGGCTCAGGAGTTGAACCAAATGCTCGCTGACCGCTACCAGGAGCTGCTCACCCGCTTCGATCTGGAGGATGAACCCACTGAGGAGGATGTGGATCGGTCTGCACGGGAGCGGCAGGCCTACGCCGAATACCTGGCTTACCGCCAGGAGCTGGAGCTGCAGCTGGAAGGTGAAGTGAACGCTGCGGTGAAGGAGGTGGCGGAGAGCAGGGGCATTTCAGTTGTGTTGGACAGCGACGTGATCCGCTACGGAGGAACGGACTTAACCGACGAAGTGATTCGCAAGCTCAAATAGCCGCCGCAAGGCGGTTTTTCAAAATCCACCAACTCCCAGCCTTCCAAGGCAGGTAATTGCTGAGCCCAGGAAGAATAACTAGGGACAAAGCTAGGAGATGAGGTTACAGTTATGAAGAACGTTCGCAGCATTGTTTGGAGCATAGTCGTTGTTTGCGCGGTCTGGGCCGGCAGCGCCCAAGCCGCACAGCTGGTGGCCATGCCCACGGCGGATGCAGCTGCCCCCGGCACTTTGGAGCTGGATTATCTTTTTCACCGCGGCCTGCATACGGCCCGCTTGGAGCTGGGGCTGCACCCGAACTTCAGCGCCGGTCTGAAGCAGGAGGTGGGGGGCAGGCTCTACGCCACCGTTAAGGCGGTGCTGGCACCGGAAACCGAGCAGTGGCCGGGGCTGGCCATTGGCGGTGAGTTCTCCTCCAGCAGGCAGAACTTGTACGCAGTGATCTCTAAGCAGTTGGGTGCGCCGCATCTCAGGGGGCATCTGGCCTGGGGCTTGGGCCGCTACTCCCGGGGCATGGCGGGGGTAACCATGATGCTTAATCCCGTCAAGGTGAACAACGCGCCAACCACGTCCCTCTTTTTGGAGTACGACGGCCAAGGCCTGGCGGGGGGAGTGCAGGCCCAGTTCAGTCCGGAACTGGGAGTCAATTTGGGCTTGGCCTTTGGCCACGGCCTGAACATGGGGGTGCGTTACCGGCTGGCCTTTTAGTTCACCCTCACATTGAGGTGCTAGTGGGATGAGGATCCTTGATCGTTATTTGAGCAGAGAGCTGTTGGGACCGTTTTTCTTCTGTGTTTTTGGATTCACCATCGTGCTGTTAAGCGGGCTGTTGTTTCAGCTCACCGATCTGATCTTTGTACATGATGTGGCCGTGCCCACCGTGGCGAAAATGCTTCTTTACCGCATTCCCGCCACCGTGGTGATGACGCTGCCCATAGCCACCTTGTTTTCCACCTTACTGGCCGTGGGGCGCTTGGTGCAGGACAACGAGATGACCGTGATGCGGGGAAGCGGAGTGTCCTATCCCCGCTTGATCGTGCCCATTTTGATTCTGGGCCTGCTGATCAGCATCTCCACTTACCTGGCTTCGGAGTATATAGTGCCTCCGGCCAACACCAAATTCGAAAACACTTTGCGGCGGATCATCTTCTCC
Source organism: uncultured Clostridia bacterium (assembly GCA_900018335.1). Classification (GTDB taxonomy): domain Bacteria; phylum Bacillota; class Limnochordia; order Darwinibacteriales; family Darwinibacteriaceae; genus DTU010. The sequence goes on from FIZK01000018.1 coordinate 14,144, forward strand.
GATGGGGTACCCCTGGTGGAGGAAAACGTGTTCTTCCACGGCGGGGATGACCGCTATTTCTACATCGGAGAAGTGGACACCAAGACCAGGGAACTGAAAAAGATCCTCGTCTACGAGCTGGGCGGCACCGGCTTTCCCAACATAATCAGTGCCCACACAGGCATCTTCCATGACTACGTGTGGGTCCTCTTTGACGGGGTCTACCAGGAGCTGGACGAAGACGGCTTTGTGCAGTTTGAAAGCCGCTTCGAGCGCATGGAGATTGTCACCGAACAGAAGGGTGAAGTCTACCTGGGCAACCAGCGCTCCGTGGAAGAGATGAGCCGCAGGGAGCTGGGGGAATACATTGAGCGTTTTCAAAGGGGCGGGCTGAAGGTCCGTTCCTGGGTGGTGGAGCACCATATGCGGCTTTCCCTGCCCATGGCTTCGTTCGTTTTTGCCCTGTTCGCCGCGCCGCTGGCCCTCATGGGCAGGGGCGGGCGCGCCTATGGAGTCATTATGAGCCTGGCTATTCTCCTCGTTTACTATGTGGCTGTTTCCGTGTCCCGCTCCCTGGGGATCAACGAGGTGCTGCCGCCCCTGGTGTCCGCCTGGCTGGTGAACAGCCTATTCTTCGTGAGCGGTTTGGTCTTTCTGGTCTTGTCCGACCGCTGGTACTAGGATTGGGGAGATTATAATGCCTTCCTGGACGCGCCGTGTGCTTGTGGCCGCTGCCCTGGCCATTATGCTGGTTGTGCCTGCGCCGTCTGCTTACAGTGCTAAGCAGATGGTGCGCATTGTCGCGGGCACCGCCGGCTCCTATGATCTGGAGCGCCAGGTCTTCACCGCCGAAGGCGGCGTGGAAGTCCATCTGGATGGCATCATTCTTTACGGCGACTCGCTCCACGCGGATCTGGCTGAGGGGCTGGTCACCCTGCAGGGTTCGGTGCGGCTGGTCCAGGATGATCAGGAGATCCGCGGCTATGCCCTGATCTACGATCTGGAGACCGGTGAGGGCACCTTTGACGAAGTGCGCGCCGAGCTGAAGGTTCCCCATGGGGCCGTGTTTGTTTCCGGCAGCTCCGTGGTCTTTGATGAGGAGCAGTACCACGTGTCTCAGGCGTCCTTTACCACCTGTGACTTGGAGGAGAGCCATTACCGATTGGTCACGAAGGAAATGGAGTTTATCCCGGGAGATAAGGCCATCATCCGCCATGTGGTATACTACGAGGGCAAGATCCCCCTCTTTTACTGGCCTTACCTGGTGGTCCCCCTGGGAGAGGAGCTGGAGGATCTCCTGGTCAACCTCCCTGTGGTGGGCTTCAGCGAGCATGAGGGGTATTTCATCAAGACCACCTTCAACTACTACTTGACCGACAACGCTTACGGCAACATTTACGTCGACCTGTACAGCCGCCTGGGCCTGGGTGCCGGGATCAGGCACAACTACAAGCTGGCGGAACTGGGGGAGGGGTTTATCTATTTGTGGGGCATCCCCACCAGCAGTGAACCCGCCTACAAAGGGGCCTTTGAGCACACCCTCGCCAAGCAGAGCTGGGATTTTACCACCAAGAACAGCGTAGAGAACACCTGGGTCCGCAAAGAGACCAGCTCTGACACGACTTTGAATTTCAGTGCCGACGGCCTAAAGGGGAAACTGTGGCTGAAGTACAAGCAGACCCCCGATTCCTCCACCAAAGAGCAGACCGATCTGGGCCTGGAAGGATCCAAGGGCTTGACGGATCACCTGACCGTGAACCTGAAGGGGAATTACATCCAGAAGCGCACCAGCGAGGAGGTGCGCATCATGGACTATCTGGCCTCCGCCGTCTACTCCCAGGGCAGGCACAAGGCCACCCTCACCCTGGAGCAGCAGTTTAACCCGGATCTGCTGGATACGGAAACGCCGGGTTGGCGGAGTATCCAGCGGGTGCCGGAGTTGAAATGGGAAGTGAGTGACCTGGGAGTGGAGAAGCTGCCGCTGCAGGCACAGGTGGTGGTGGGCCGCTATGGGGAAAAGCCGTCCAACGTCATCAAAAGCAGGGCCTACGGCCAGCTCACCCTGCGACCCAAGACGTGGCGGCCCCGAACGGGCACGAACATCACCTACCAGGGCGACCTGAACGGAGCGCTCTACCCCGATGGGCAGAGCCAGGCTTGGCTCTACGGGCGGGTGGCCCTAACCCAAAGCCTGGGCAAAAACCTCTCGTTAAGCAGCACCTACCGGAGGCGAGACGTGTGGGGTACTACCCCTTTCAAGTTTGATGCCCAGAAGCCGCTGGATGAACTGTATGTGCGCCTCAGCTACAACCGGGATAAGCTGCAGGCCAGCGCCAGTACCACCTATGATTTCACCAAAAAGAGCTTTAACACCCTCACCCTCAACACCGTGCTGCGTCCCAGCGACAAGTGGAGGCTGGATGTGTATGCCAGTTATGATCTGAACAACCGGGCCTTGACGCGCCTCGTTCCCATGGCCGAGTACAAGCGGGATGAAGTCAGCGTGAAGCTCGGGATGCGCTATAAACCGCACGTGCAGGAACTGGAGCGGGTGGATCTGCGGGTTGCCCTGCCCATTGGTGAAACTGTGGAGCTGAGCTATGACAGCATCTACACACCTCCTTCCCAGAGGTTCACCAAGGGGCAGATCTCCATCAGCAAAGATCTGCACTGCCGTAAGCTGGTCCTTTCCTATGATCATGTGGCGGGCCGGTTCGCGGTGCAGCTGGTGATCAACGCCTTCCCCACCCTGCCCATTGGCTGGGACAGCAAATCCGGCTTAAGCCTCTTTGACCTGGAGGATGTGGCGGACATTATTGATGTGAAGGAGTGATGAACCTGTCAACCAAGGCAAAACGACTTATTGCCGCGGGCGTGGTCCTGGTTGGGGTCATCCTCTTCATCACCTTTCGTTATCTGGCCACACCGGCCCCGCCGGCTGTGAGCGTGCCCCCCAGCGTGCAGCTGGTGGAATCCCGGTTAGTGGGGCGCAAGGAGGGCCAGCGCCAGTGGGAGATCGTCAGCCGCATGGTGCTGCAGGAAGGCGATGTGGTAACCTTAAGTGAGCTGGAGGAAATGATCGTCTTTCAGGATGGAGAACCCTACCTGTCCATTGACACCCCCAGGGCGCAGTGGCAGCGCAAGCAGGAAATCCTCCACCTCCATGGCCCCGTTTTGGTGGAAGGGAAAGAGGGGTTTCAGCTGGAGAGCGATTTCTTGGAGTGGCAGGGGCGCACCAACATGCTCTCTTCGCCTGGGCCCGTGCGCATTATTTGGCGGGGTATGGAGATTACCGCGTCGGAGATGGCCATGGACACGGAAGAAGGAGTGGTCCACCTCAAGCGGGATGTGGAAATCCGCGATGAGGGCCTAGTGTGGAAGCTGGAGGAAGTGGTGTACAACCTGGATGCGGAGTCCATGGATTTCTATGGGAACGTTCTTATGGAGGAGGAAGCGGGTAGTGATTAAGAAGCTGATTATCTTTTTCCTTTTTGCCCTGCTGCTGCTGGCTGCACTTGGTGCCAGCGGGGCTGAAAAGCAGTCGGGGAAACTGGAGATCACCGGCGTGCCCGCGGATGCGGCCACCGGCCGCTATGATCGCGAGGCGGGCGTGTTTTCCGCAGATGTGTCCGGAATTGAAGGGGCCTTGATCCGGGTCACCTTCGAGGAGGTGACGATTGTGGGCCAGATAATGGAGTGGCGGACAGAGGACGACTACTTGATCTTCACCTCCGGTGCCGAGCTCACCAAAGAGGACTTCACCCTCACGGCGGATACGGTGGAGTATTTCGGCAGCGAGAACAGGCTGCAGGCCGCAGGCAATGTGGTAGTGGTTACGGAGGATGCCACCGTCTATTCAGATCAGCTGGTGTACAATGAGGAAACGGACGAGGCGGTGTTCACCGGGCAGGTGAAGGTGGCCTTTGAGGACGGGACCCTGGAGGGCGAGCGCTTTGTCATGTTCCTGGAGAAGAACGAACTGCAGTTCTTCGGGGCCTTCCAAGGGCTGTTTAACACGGAGCGCGAATGAAGTAATATATGACAGTACTGACGGGCATTACCACTTAAGACCCAGCTAGAGGCATGTTATAATGAATGCACTGGGTGAGGAGGAAGGGTAATGCTCGATTTTTTTCGAGATGGATTCTATAAAGATCTTGTCATACTGCTCGTGATCACGATCCTGCTCGGCGCCGGTTTTTCCCAGGGGATTGCCTGGGCCATCGACGCCTATTTTGGTGATACCCTTGATCAGATGATCGGCGAATACGGCGAGTATGATCTGATCCTGCACATCCGCGATGAAGCCAAGGAGGCAGCCCTGCGGGAGCTGCAGCGCATTGGCGAGCAGTCCTTCCCAGGTTATAAACTGAATCAAACCCTGACCATTGCAGGGCAGGCGAATGTGTTTTTTGGACTGCCGCCGGAATACCGTACCAGGGAGGTTTTGGAGAGCATCACCTCCCTTTTTGGCGCGGTTCCAGGGCTGAGCGGCTATACTTTGATCGTGCAGCCCAGCGTGCTTATACGGGGAGTGCACCCCGGGGTGCGGGAGGAACTGCGGGAGCAGTTTGAGGCCCTGCCCGGGGTACGCTTTGCAGTTAAGGACGGCAGCAACTTATTGGTACTGGCGGACGGGGAAGATGCCCTTCCGGGCGTTTCCGCGCAGATTGAGCAGATCCTGGGGCAGTATCAGATTCTGGAGCTGCGCTTTCCCATGGGTTTTGCAGTGGATACCCAGGAGGTAGGGGAGCAGGCTCTGGAAATTTTGCGCGCCCAGGAAAGACCTAGGGGTAATCGCTATGCCAACATCACATCCGCACAGTACGGCGAAGATCTGGATGCCTTTCTGACCACTTTGGTGGAGATGCGGGACTTTTTGGGCAGCTACGCCTCTAAGGTGCGCATCGCCCCGGGGCCCGGAGTGAACCTGGCCGTGGGTGAGCGCATCGTCCTTGAAGGTGAAACTGAACTGGCTGAAGAGCTCATCGTGGAAGTGACGGGAGTATTCGGGGATTTGGGTGAAGGCATGATCATCCAGGGTTCCCCAGTCCAGTCCATGGACCGGGTGGCCTACAAGGGGTTCCGCCTCCTGGGTGAGGGTGAGCGCGGTGAGTTCATCGGTGATGTGGAGATCGAAAACGAGCGCTATCGCCTGGCCTATGCCGTGGATGAGAGCTTAAGACTCCTGGCGGAGCTGGAAGAACTGGCGGTGCAGGCCAGTGCTGCCGTGGATAACGCCGAGGCGGTCCTGGTCACTTTCCAGGAAGCCCTCATGCAGCTGGAGGTGCTGCAGGTGCAGATGCGCCAGCTCAATGAGGGCATTACCCAAGGCGATGCTAAGCCCTCCGGCGAGCAGTTTTTGATCACCCTTCTGCTCAACGGCCTTTTCCAGACCCTGGCCCAGAGCGTGCTCAACAACGGAGAGCAGTCCCTGGATTCCCTACAGAACCTGGATATCGAGGAGATGCGCCGGAGCCTGGACGGGATCAGCACTCAGATTGCCAATGTCCAGGAGATCGACGTGGCCGCGATCATGGAGCAGATCGGTTTTGTCCGGGATACACTGCCCGATCTCAGCGATGCGGAAATCGGCCAGTCCATTCGGCTGATCAACACCTACCTGGGCGGACAGGTGATCCCTGGGGAGCGGGTGCAGCTGCTCATTCAGGGAGAACGGCTTAACGAAAAGGAGTTGGAGAAGATTTTCCAGGCTGAGCTGGAAACCCCCTATCTGCACACCTACTCCACCTCCGCGGGCATGGTTTCTCCAGATGCCAGGGGCGAGATCTTCCGCATCCTCAAAGAGGTCCGTTCCATCGTGGCCGGGCTCTTGGCCATCATCTTCACCATGATTGTGTTGGCCCTGGACCACGCCACCATCTTCAGCACCCTGAAGCAGCTGCGGGCGGGCAGGAAGGCTGCGGCAAAACGCTGGCTGCGCCTGGTTGATCCCCTGCTGCTTTTGGGCGGCCTTGTGGGTTGTGCCGTCTTGAGCAGCATTTACTACCTGGCGGGGGGCCAAATTCCCCTGTTCAGCCCCGCGGTCATTGCGGTGCTGGGCTTCGGCTTGGGAGTGGTTTTGGTGGTCTTTGCCGAGCGGTTCAGCCCCGTGGACAGCATGGAGCTCATGGCCGCCCAGTCTTTAGGGCTTTCCCATGTGCAGATCATGCGGGAAGTGGTCATTCCGCCCAGCCGTCCGGGGCTGCTTAACTTACTCAACCGGTTCAAACAGCAATTCTGAAGCAGGATAGAGGATACAAGAAGAGGAGGTGTGGGAGAATGCTGCAGATCAGGGATTTGCACAAGTCATACGGCAAAGCCGCGGCCCTGGCCGGGGTGGATCTGGATGTGGCCAAGGGTGAGACAGTGGTGATCATGGGGCCGTCGGGGTGCGGGAAATCCACCTTGATTCGCTGCGTCAACCGCCTGACAGAGCCTGACAGTGGCTCCATCATCTTGGGGGGCCAAGATGTGCTGGCCCTAACAGGGCCCGAACTTCAGCAGTTCCGGCGCAAGGTGGGGTTTGTCTTCCAGCATTTCAACCTCATCGCCAGGCTTACAGTACTGGATAATGTCATGTTTCATCTGGTCCTGGCCGGCATGGATCGGGACCAGGCCCGGGAGCGGGCGCTGGCTGCCCTGGACAAGGTGGGGCTCAAGGCGGCTGCCGAGCGCAAACCGGGCCAGCTCAGCGGAGGCCAGCAGCAGCGAGTGGGTATCGCCCGGGCCCTGGCCGCGCATCCGGAGATCATGCTCTGGGATGAACCCACTGCCTCCTTGGATCCCATCTTGGTGGGAGAGGTTTTGGAAGTTATGGAGGAGCTGGTGAAGCACAGCGGTACAACCATGGTAATAGTTACCCACGAAGTGTCCTTTGCCTTAAGGGCTGCCCACCGCATTGTCTTTATGGATCGGGGCAAGGTGGTGGAGGAAGGCGAACCGGAAAGGGTCTTCGCACAGCCCCGTTCTGAGATCGCCGCGCTCTACAAGAAGCTCCTGATGAACTGAGGAGCAGAATTTCGAAAAAGAGGAAAAGCAGGACTAATGCCGAACCCTCTATAAAGTTATGCGACTGACTGGGCGGGATCTGGCAGTCCAGGGGGAGGGCTCGCTATGAATCCAAGAATACTGATGATTGGTGGAGACAACACCAGCGATCGCTTCGGAGCCGCACTTGCGTCCAAGATCCACGAGCTGTGCCCGCAGGCAACGGTCTATGGGGTTGGGGGACCTTTGATGAACGACGCCGGAGTGCGTCTGCTTTCTGATATTTCGGAGATCGTAAGTCTAGGCGTGCTCCAGTCCATGCGGGGCTCCACCGTGATCAAGCGCTTGATCGCACGGGTGGTGGAGACCATGGACCAGGAGGAACCTGCGCTGGTCCTGCAGATCGGCCTGCCCGTCTTCGGCCTCAAGATCTTGGAAATTGCCAGGACCCGGGGCATTCCAGTCCTCTATTATTACACGCCTTTCAGCCGCGGATTGACACATGCTGACCTGCGCAAGTTCTGCGGAGTGGTGACGAAGGTAGCTGCCATCAGCAGGACTGAGGAGGCCCTGTGCCGGGATGCGGGTTTAGATGTGGAGTTCGTGGGCCATCCCCTCATGGATCTGGCCGATCGCTCGGTGACTCCCAGCCAAGCCAGGGAGAAGCTGGGCATAGCTGCCGAGGGCAGAGTTGCCGCTGTGCTGCCTGGTGCCAGGGAAGTGGAAGTGAAAAACGTCCTGCCCGCTGTTTTGAAGGCCCTCTGCCAGTTGACCAAGGATCACCCCGAACTGCAGATCATCATTTCTGCCGCGGCCACCATCCGCACCACTTTGGTGGAGAAAATCCTCCAGAACGCGCACTGCAGCAACGTGCGCCTGGAGCGGGATACTTACTGCGTGCTCAGTGCCGCAGATGCGGCCATCACGTCCATTGGCACCGCGTCGCTGGAGGCCTCTTTGCTGGGAGTGCCTTCCCTCGCCGTGTACCGCGTGCCCCACACTACTTATTTCGCCGAAAAGGTGCTGGATCGCAAGCCCTATATGACCATAACCAACAAGATTTTGCGAAAGGATGTAATACCTGAGTTTATTCAGGGGCATGTCAATCATGCGAAAATTGCCGCAGCCATGGAAGAGCTGCTGTACAACGATGCAGCCCGCCAAGGGATGCTGGAGGCCCTGGCCCCGCTGGAGCGGGAGCTGGGGGCTCCCGGCTCTGTGGAGCGGGCTGTAGGCGTAGTCCTAGAAATGGCTGGATGTGATGGAAGCGATGGGACAGCTTGAGGCTGAACAACTGGTCAAGGTTTACGGCAAGCGGACCGTGGTGCAGGGCGTGGATTTCCAGGCCAACCGCGGTGAGATAGTGGGCCTGCTGGGCCCAAACGGTGCAGGGAAGACCACCATCTTCTGCATGATCCTGGGACTGATCAAACCTAATGGCGGACGCATCTCTTTGGACGGCCAGGACATTACGCGCCTGCCCATGTATAAGCGTACTCGCCTGGGGTTGGGGTATCTTCCCCAGGAACCGTCGGTGTTCCGCAAGCTCACTGTGGAGGAGAACCTGCGCAGTGTGCTGCAGCTGCGGGAAGACTTGACCAAGGAAGAACAGCGGGAAGTGCTAGGCCATCTGCTTTCCGAGTTCAACCTGGAAGGGGTGCGCCACCAGAAGGGCTATCAGCTGTCCGGTGGCGAGCGTCGGCGTACGGAAATAGCCAGGGCTTTGGCGCTGGATCCCGCCTTTATTTTCCTGGATGAGCCCTTTTCCGGGGTTGATCCCATTGCCGTAGGCGAGATTCAGGAGATCGTGTCCCGCCTGCGTTCCAGCAATCTAGGCATCATTATTACTGATCATAATGTGCGGGAGACGCTGCGCATTACCGACCGCGCTTACATCATCCACCTGGGGAGAGTCCTGGTGGCTGGTACTACCCAAGAGGTGGCGGAGAACGCCCTGGCCCGACAGTACTATCTGGGAGCGAACTTCACGCTGTAAAGAAAGAAGGTGCAGCCCATGTATGGCTTTACCCTCATCTTCACCCTGGCCGTTGTGGGCGGTGTCATTGCTTATATCGGCGATCGCTTGGGCATGAATATTGGCCGCAAGAAGTTGACCCTGTTCGGCCTGCGTCCTAAGCACACCAGCATCTTGGTGACCATTGTTACCGGCGTGCTCATTGCCACTGCCTCCATTGTGGTGCTGAGCATCGCTTCCCAGGATGTGCGTACTGCGCTGTTTAACATGAAGGAGATCCAGCAGGAGCTGCGGGGCCTGCAGCGGGACTATGCTGAGATGAGGCAGCAGCGGGATGCGGCCCAGGAGGAGCTGCAGGACGCGGAGTCCAGGCTGGCCCTGGCCGAGGAGAGCTACACGCAGATCACGGCGGAGCTGGAACTGGCCAGGCAGTCTGTGGAGGACCTGAAGCAGGAACGCGCCTTTTTGGAGGCGGAAGTGGCTGAGCTGGTGGTCACTGCTGAGCAGTTGAGCTGGCTCTATGACCTGGTGGAGACGGCCTTCGGCCAGATCCGGTCCGCCGATATCGCCTTTTACGCCAGTGAAGTTATCTTGAGTACAGTGATCGAAAAGGGAATGAGCAGGGAAGAGGTACGCGCTGCCCTGGAGAACTTCCTGAGGGAAGTGGATGAGGTGGCCTACCGCCGCAGTGCCAGGGCCGGGGAAGCGGAGGGGTACCGGGCTATCTTCCTGCCTTCCGGCGTGATCGATTTGGTGGTGGAGGATGTACTGCTTGCGCCGGGTAATGTGATTGTGCGCGCCGTGAGTGAAGCAAACAGTATCCCCGGTGTTCCCGTGCGTGTCTATTTGGAGAACTTCCTCGATCAGATGGTCTTTTCTCAAGGGACGATTCTGGCCTCCAGCACCTGGGATCCCAAGAGCGGCGTGGAGATCGATCTGGTCATCCTGCAAATCTTAAACCAAGCCAATAACGCTGCCCTCAATGCCGGCGTGGCCCTGAGCCCCGAGCGGAGGGGGGCGGTTCTGCTGCCCGGCAGCTACTTCTTTGATGCCATTGAGGCATCGCGCTCTATTGACCGTCCCGTGGAGATTCGCTTGGTGGTAGCGGAAGATTCCTGGCGCTCTACCAGCCCTGTGCTTCTTCATCTGGAAATCGTGGGTTAAGTGTTAGAAAATGCCAATGCGGTCTGAGCAGGAATTTCTCCCCCGCCATGGAAAAATTCTTGTCGTAAACGTCCTTGTTCTATGTTATAATGCACTTGGAGCAAAATTCTTCCAGGGGTGCCCGGTGAAAAAGATCGGCCCGCCAGGAGGAATTGGGAAAATAGTGGAGAAATAACCTCTATTACTAGTGTCCCATTTCAGCATTCTGCAAGTCGGATCGGTTAGAAAGGAGGTGCCCGCGGTTACCGCCGGCTGGAGGTGCTGAAGGAATGAAGGCACTCTTGTCTCTGTCTGAACCTGAGGGAACAAGGACACTCAGGGCGAACGGACGAGAGGGTTTTCATCAAGTAACATACCTATCAGATGAAAATTTCAATTAACCAAGGGGGTTAACATGAACATGAGATTCAAGAAGTTTGCCCTGGTATTGGCCATCGTACTCATGGCTGGTACGCTGACATCGGCACTCGCCAGTCCCTTTGCGGATGTTCCCGCTGATCACTGGGCATATGATGCCGTTGTTGAGCTGGCAGCTGCTGGCTTGATCGAAGGATATCCCGATGGAACCTATGGCGGCGCCAGGATGATGACCCGTTACGAGGCAGCCATGGTGTTTGCCCGTGCGCTCCAGCGCCTGGAAAGCCAGATCGCAGCCAACAATCTTCTGCCTGAGCTTGACAGAATCAAGGCCGAATTGATGGCTGAAATCGAAGCTGCCAAGGCTGCTGCCGCAGCTGCAGCTGAGAAGGAACCAATCGAGACCACAGTTGTGGAGAAGGTTATCGTTGACAAGGACGTGGATCCAGAAGCCCTGGCCCGCATCCGCGCCAATGAGATCGCCAACGAAGCTCTCGCAGGCGACATGGCCTATCTCGAAGCTAGAATGCTCGGCCTCATCGACGGCATTCGTTACGACCTCGACCAGCTGAAGGATCGTCCAGTGGAAGTTCCTGAAGTGGAAGTGCCTTCCATGGAAGAGATCGAAGAACTGATCGCCAAGAGAATCGAAGAGAGCATTCTGGAAGCAGCAGCAGCTGCTAAGGAAACCACCATCATCGAGAGAGTGGTAGCGACCACTCCCGAGCTGAGCAAAGAAGACGTAGAGTTCATCGCTGAGGCTCTGATCCGTGCCCAGGTATCCAGGCTCGAGTTGCTCATCAACGAGAACAGAGCAATGATCGCTGCTCTGTCCGAGTGGGTCGACGAGATCGACACTGATGTAGCTGCCGTGAAGGAAGACCTCGCTGGCGTTAAGGAAGACGTAGCTGGCCTCCAGGACGCCGTAAGCGTACTTGAGAAGGTTCAGTTCTCCGGAA
>FIZK01000019.1:0-16625 GCA_900018335.1 uncultured Clostridia bacterium
GGGAGAGAGGCTTGGAGGCGTTTGCGGAAGAACAAGACCGCACTGGCGGGAATGGTCATCATTATTTTCCTACTGCTCGTGGCTGCACTAGCCCCGATCATTGCCCCCTACGATTTTCGCACCCAGAATTACCAAGCCATTCTCCAGTCGCCAAGTAGAGAACATCCCTTCGGCACGGACAACCTGGGGCGGGATCTGTTCAGCCGGGTGGTTTATGGAACCCGCTATTCCCTGCCCATTGGGATCGCCTGCACGGTAGTGGGTCTGCTTGTAGGCGGATTTCTGGGCGTGGTTGCCGCCTATTTCGGAGGCAGAGTAGACAACGTGATCATGCGCTTTATCGATGTCATTCAGGCCATTCCCCCTGTGCTGATCTGCATATCGCTGGTTGCCATATTGGGCAACGGGATTGTTCAGCTGATTATAGCCATCGCCGCTGGGTCAATTCAGGGGATGACCAAATCGGTGCGAGCTGCCATCTTCATGGTCCGCAACAACGAGTATGTTGATGCGTCCAAATCCATTGGCGTCTCCGATTTCAAAATCATGCTCCGCCATCTGGTCCCCAATGCCGTGGGCATGATTGTGATTAACGCAGTGGGCAACATCTCTGGGAGTATCCTAACCATCTCCACTCTCAGTTATATCGGGATTGGTTTGGTGCCACCTACCCCTGAATGGGGAGCCATTCTTTCAGAGGGTAAGGCGTACATGTCCATCGCGCCTCACCTCGTGCTGTTTCCCGGACTGGCCATCGCCATTACGGTAGCTGCCTTTAACCTGTTCGGCAACGGCCTGCGGGATGCGTTGGACCCCAGACTTAAGTAGAGAGGTGAGGTTGTTGAGCTCAAACGAGAAACTGCTGGACATCAAGGATCTGGTGGTCCACTACGAAACCGAAGATGCAGTCATCGAAGCTGTGAACAACGTTTCGTTTGAGGTTAAGCGCGGCGAAATCCTGGGGATAGTGGGAGAGACAGGCGCAGGCAAGACCACCATTGGCCTAAGCATCATGGGTCTGCTGCCTAAGCCCCCAGCCAATGTGATTCAGGGGAGCATTAAGTTCAACGGGCGGGAACTCCTGCCGAAAACGCCAGTGCCAGCAAGCGCCGTTGACCTTGTGGCGCGGCGTCGGAGGCGGCGCGAAGAGAACAAGCTCAAGCGCATGCACCGCACCATCAGAGGGCGCAAGATGACCATGATGTTCCAGGATCCCATGACCGCCCTGAACCCGGTACTTCCCGTGGGCGACCAGATCGCTGAAGTGATCAGAATCCACGAAAATGTCTCTCCAGCAGAGGCGGTAAAGCGGGCTTGTGAGATGATGGAACTGGTCCGCATCCCGGCTACTCGCTACCAAGAATATCCTCACCAGTTCTCAGGGGGCATGAAGCAGCGGGTAGTGATTGCCATTGCCTTGGCCTGCAGGCCAGATTTGATCATCGCCGATGAACCCACCACCGCCCTGGATGTGACCATTCAGGCGCAGGTGCTCCGTCTAATGCGTGAGCTGCAGCGCAAATTGGGCACGGCCATGCTGTTTATCACTCATGACCTGGGAATAGTGGCTGAGCTCTGCGACAGGTGTATGGTGCTGTACGCTGGCGAAATTGTGGAAAGCGGAACGCTTGAGCACATCTTTGATAATGCAAGCCATCCTTACACCCAAGGTCTCTTTGCTTCCATTCCCAACTTGGAGGAGGAAACAGAGCGCCTCACACCCATTCAGGGACTCATGCCCAACCCTGCTGACCTGCCGTCCTATTGCAGCTTTTACGATCGCTGCCCCGTCCGGACGGACAGATGCAAGTTGGCCAACCCTGAGCTTGTGGAAGTGGAACCTGGACATTATGTGAGATGTATTCACGCTCAGCTGAAAAAGGGGTTGTAGAGAGTGGCATTAGTAGAGATTCGGAACCTCAAGAAGTACTTCGAGACACCGGCCGGCATGCTCCATGCAGTGGATGATGTGTCCCTGGAGATCGAAAAGGGGACGACCATTGGGATTGTGGGTGAATCGGGGTGTGGCAAGTCCACCCTGGGCAAGTGCTTAATCCGCATGGTGGAGCCCACCGATGGAACCATTTGCTTTGATGGACTGGACGTCACGGCCATGACGGAACGGGAGTTTAGGAACATGCGCACGCGCATGCAGATGATCTTCCAAGACCCCTACGCCTCCCTTAACCCGCGCATGAGCGTTTCTGCTCTGATTGCTGAGCCCATCAAGACCTTTAAGCTGGCCAGGGATAAGAAGGAACTGGAGTCCATGGTGCTGGAGTTGATGGATCGGGTTGGGCTGGCCAGGAGGCTTGCTGGTTCGTATCCCCATGAGCTTGATGGGGGCCGCCGTCAGCGGATTGGCGTAGCCCGGGCGCTTTCGCTTAACCCCGAGTTCATAGTGTGTGATGAGCCAGTCTCTGCCTTGGATGTGTCCATTCAAGCTCAGATTCTCAACCTGTTGATGGATCTGCAGGAAGAAGCGGGATTGACCTATATGTTCATCACCCACGACATGTCTGTTGTCAAGCATGTCTCCGATGAAATTTGCGTCATGTATCTAGGACAAATTGTAGAAAGGTGTGATACTAGAGAGCTATTCGCGAATCCGTTACATCCGTATGCCCAAGCATTACTGTCAGCAATTCCTCGTCCTACAATTCACAACAAGAAAGAGCCCATCATTTTGGAGGGCGAGCTCACCAGCCCCATCAACCCTGTGGCTCGCTGCCGTTTTGCACCACGGTGCGCCCACGCTGTTGACATCTGTTTTCAAGCAGAACCGGAAATGGCAGAGTTTGGCAGCAAGAATCACTTCGTGAAATGTCACAGAGTTGAGGAGTTGAGCGGAGTCACCAAAATCGCCAACTGAGCCGTTTGGACTCAATGGCAATATCAACAGAAAGGAAGAAGAACATGAAGAAGAGATTGACTGTGGTGCTTTGCATGGTCTTGGCCTTCGTGGCCATTGCTGCACCAGCATGGCAGGCAAGTGCGGCTGAACTGAGCGACGAGATTATTACAGTAGTAGTCCAAGGCGAGCCCAACTCGCTCATCCCTGACGTTGTCTTCTTGGGCAACTACATTTCGTCGATCACGCGCCTGATCTATGAACCGATGATCATTGCTGACTATCAGACCCTGGAGCTCTATGACACAGGCCTTGTTACCAACTGGGAGCAGATCAGCGATACCCACTATCGCCTGACCCTCCGCCAAGGTGTCAAGTTCCACAACGGCGAGGAACTGACCAGTGCAGACATTCTGTACCAGTTCCAGCAGGGTGCTGTTGGTGCCCACACTGACCATTACGGTCTGTTTGATGTGGACAAGTTCGAGATCGAAGATGATTACAACATCATCATCGTTACCAAAGAACCTTGGGCGCAGGCGCTGGAGCTCTTGAGCTTCAACACCTTCATGGTTATGTCCAAAACAGAACTGGAGAAGGCTGGCGGCGCGCAGACCACCCAGCAGTATCTGACCAATGCTGGTACCGGTAAGTATCGCTTTAAGGAATGGGTTCCCGGGGAATACATTCTCCTGGAGCGCAACGAAGACTACTGGGATCAGGACAACCTTGGTTACTTCGCCGGTTTCAAGTTCGTATTTGTCAGCGACATCATTGCCCGTGCTTTGGCAGTACAGAGCGGAGATGCTGACATTGCTCTAGACGCATCCCTTCCCAACTTCAGAATCTATGATGCAGATCCGAACATCAAGGCACACATTCAGGAGACCAGCACCGTATCCACCCTGTTCCTGAACAGCGGCAATGGCGGGCCCCTGGAGGATGTGCGGGTACGTGAGGCCGTTTACTGGCTCATCAACAAAGAAGCCATTAGACAGATTGCCAATGCTGGCTTTGGCAAAATCGCCGACACGGTCATTTCACCCGACGGCCCCATGTGGGACGGCATCGTGGAGTCCGAAGGCAAGGCTATCGATGTGGAGCGGGCGAAGCAGCTCCTGGCAGAGGCTGGCTATCCCAATGGTGTAACCCTGAAGATGCGCGCCATGCGCGAAGCTGAAGTAAACACCATGATCCAGGAGCAGCTGCGTCAGGGCGGCATCAACGTCGTGATCGAAATCGCTGAGCTGCCGGTGCACTTTGAAGGCCTGGCCAGAGGCGACTTTGACATGTACGTCTCCTCGCAGCAGTTTGGTTACTACTCTGAAACGGTCCGGACCATGGACGGCCTGAAGTACGGCTACAGAGACGTCATGGGCGGCAGCGGCTACAAGAATGAAGAGATGAATGCCATCGCTGCCCGCTGCTACAGCGCCTTCGACATCGACGAGCGCAAAGCAGCCTACGCCGACTTCCAGAGGCATTTCCGCGAGAACTTCGCATCCATCGGTCTGCACACCAACGTGGGCCTGCTCATCTCCAGGCCGGACATCGAAGGCTACAAGCTGTTCGGCGTTGGCGTAACTGACCTTTCCGGCATCTACAGCACGAAATAGAACAGTGACTAACTTCCCCCGAGCCGACAGCGGCTCGGGGGCTTACTAAGAAGGAGGACGCGGCAGTTTATGAGAGAAGTTCGTGTAGGTATCATCGGTGCGGGGATGATCTCCCACCGTCACATGCTCATTTACTCAAATATTGAGCGTCATGCTGCGCAACTTGGTTTTAAGGCAAAAGTAGTGGCTTGCGCCGAAATCAACCCGGATCGCCTCAAGAAGTGGGGCGAGCAGTACGGCTTCGAGGAAAAGGACCTGTACACAGACTTCCGCAAGATGCTGGAGCGCGATGATATCGATGTGATTGACGTCTGTGTGCACAACAATTTGCACACCCCCATTTCCATAGCGGCCATGAAAGCCGGCTTTGACGTCTACTGCGAGAAGCCAGCGGCAGCCAGCTATCATGATGCCAAGCTGATGATCGACTGCGCCGAAAAACTGGGCAGGAAGTTCCATGTGCAGATCAGCTCGCTCATGACACCCCAGACCAGGGTAGCCAGGGACATGATTGCCCGGGGCGATTTGGGTACTCCCTATTTCGTGAACTTGGAGATGATCACCAGGCGCCGCCGTCCCGGCTATGACCTGCCGCAGTTTACCACTGACTTCTATTCCAAGCGCATGGCCGGACATGGTCCATCCATCGATCTCGGGGTTTATGTCATTGGACAGATTTTGCATATCTTAGGCATGCCCGAGCTGCAGAGCGTGAACGGCTTTGCCAAGCGCGGTGTGGATATTGACGAGCGTTTGGTCACCAACCCCGATGGCTTTGGCGTGGAAGATATCTGCCACGGTTTCGCCAAGTTTGAAAACGGTCTTGGCTTTCATTATTTGACCACGTCGGCCGCGAACTACAAGGACTACTCCATGACTTATATCCTGGGGTCCAAGGGCGGTTTGGAAATCATCGCTGCCGATACGGTAGGCGGTAAGCTGGCCCGGCGTGAAGGCGTGCGGCCTTTCTTCGGTGAGCCTGAGCTGAAGTTCTATGGCGATTTGAACGGCAGGAATGTTGAGATTGACCTCAAGTGCGATGAGAACGGCAATGTGGAGCAGCGCCTTGATCCCAGCATGCTGATGTACAACGACAACCAAGTCATGTTCCTCGCTTACTGGCTGGGTATTTTGGATGAGGAAAGCCGCTACAACACGCCGGAGATAGCTGCACAACAGCTGCTCTTTACCGACGGTATTTTCCTGTCGCAGGAGTTGGGTAGAGCAGTAACGGTCGATGAGATTAAGGCCATGTCTCCCGCTTTGTTCTTAACGGAGCAGCAGATAGGATCCGAACTAGTTAAGTTCGATATCAGCTTCTAAGCAGTAGCTCGGCCTACTCCGCGCAGCTGTTTTGCGCGCCGTGAGTAGGCCGCTTTTACGGCCAGATAGGCAGTTGACCCTGGCCAGCCTTGTACGGAAGGGGGATTGTGTTGTGAATGAGAAGTACTTGATCTGCGAAGAGGGCCTGCGCAATGTGGTGCAGGATGGCAAGAAAGTTGGTTGGGAGTTTTGGCTGCGGATCCCCTACTACGCGGGCGTTCCTCTATCCATGATTGACCATTTAAAGGTTACCATCGACGGTGAAGCTGTGCCCGAAGAGGCGATAAGGTTCAATACCAGCTGTGGTGAGGTTTTCACCCTCCAGGAGCTGGAAACAGTCACGACCTATCGCTGGGAGTATGGAGAAAAGGCGCGCATAACCGTGCTGCAGGATGGTGGCCTCGCTCCAGGCAGGCACAAACTAGAGGTTGATGTGGCACTGAGGATCATCTACATGCCCAAAGGGAACTCAAGCTACGCCTGGGCCGAGTTTGATGTAGAATAGCGGAAGGGGGAACCAGCATGGCAATTAAGCTAGGAGTGTCGTTATACAGCCTGCAAGAGGACTACTACCTTGGCAAACTGGATCTTGAGGGCTGTATTGAACGGGTCTCCAATGAGGTGGGGGCCGATGGTATTGAGTTTCTGCCCGACCAGATGCCCCTACCCGGGTGGCCAGAACTTTCCAAGGAAGCTGTGGATCTGTGGTTTAGCTGGATGGAAAAGTACAATACCGTCCCCACTAGTTACGGTGCCGTGTTTTTCGACACCATGTACAAAAACAGGATGCTCACTGTGAAGGAAGTGGTGGACCTCACCATAGAAGACCTCAAGCGCGCTGCCAGATTGGGTTTCAAGGTGTATCGCACGGGCATCATTAGGAAAGAGCACCTCGAAATCCTGGAGCGGTGCCTGCCCGTGGCTGAAGAGTTGGGCATCCAAATCGCCACAGAAATCCACGCGCCAAGGGGTATCCATACCTGGTGGACCCAGGAGTGGCTGGAAGTGATCCAGCGCACCGGAACGAAGGCTGGGGGTTTTGTGCCGGACATGGGCATCTTTTCCGTGTCTCTGCCCGTTCCTTTCGTCAAACGGCTCCTGCGCGAAGGGGCCAATGAGGCGATCATCGCCCGCATAGAAGAGGCCTACCGGGCCAAAGAGCCCCTCTCGGAGGAAGATGTGAGGGGGATGGGAGGAAACGAAAAGGACCTCCAGGCCTTGAGCAGTATCAACCGCCTGGTCTATGATGACCCCGAGTGGCTGCGTGAGGTGCTGCCCTACACCAAGCACATTCATGGGAAGTTTTACGAAATGACCGAGGATTATCAAGAATCCTCCATCGACTACGCCAACGCGATCCGTGTACTTCTGGATGCTGGCTGGGATGGGTACATCTCATCCGAGTATGAAGGCCAAAGGCATTACTTCGACATCGGCTGCGACACGTACATGGATCCCGTGGAGCAGTGCAGAAGACATCACGTGATGATCAAAAATCTGATCGCGAAGTTGTCTGGTCGTTAAACTTGGTAGTTCCGTATCCTTCTGGAGAGAGGCTCATGGCTGCGGCTGATGAGCCTCTCCGCGTTGATAAGTGAATCAAGCACGTGACCAAAGAATGGTCGGTATGATACAGCATCACAATTCAGGTGTTCGCGTGGTTAAGGAGGAAAAACTTTGAAGCAGTCGCTGGTGATTACTTGCCTGGCTGCCCTAGCCGTTATGCTTATAGCTTACGTTGTTGGAGGAAGTTCTCTGCTCGTTTCCGGGCTTTCCAAAGCCCTAAATACGGGGCTCAGATCAAGCCTCATGCTCGCGGCCTCATTTCTGGTCATCGGCCAGATTCAGGTGCTGCTTTCCCAAGAACTGCTGGATCGATGGCTGCAGAACTTTAAGGGGATTAAAGGGGTTGTACTCAGTGCTCTGGCCGGATCGCTTTTTCCTGGCGGTCCGTACATTTTCTACCCTTTCATTGCCAGCATTACAGAGAAGGCGATACCCTTTTATATTCTCATTTCGTTCATGTACGGAAAACTGTTGTATGACGTAACCCGGATCCCCATGGAGGCCAGCCTGATCAGCCCCACAGTTGCTGCGGTGCGCAATCTGCTTTCTTTTCCCATTCCGATCATAATCGGGCTTTTGGCAGAGCGGCGTTTTGCTAACCGGACCTTCACAGACATCTTTGGCAGGCAGGTGAAATAGATGGTTCAGACCACAGTAGTCTTAGGTCTGCTCGCCGGAATACTCATGTTGATTAATGCCAAGACCACTGGACAGCAGTGGAAAGGGGTACAGGTGGGCCTGAAGCAGATGCTGCAGACAGTTCCGCTTCTGGTGGCAGCCTTTATCTTAGGAGGGATGATCGAGGTTCTGGTCCCCGCCGAGTTTGTGGAACAGTGGCTATCCGCGCAGGCGGGGCTGCGGGGTATCCTGCTGGGTACATTGGGTGGGATGATTCTGGCCATGGGGCCTTACGCCGCCTTTCCCATTGTGGGCTCCATTCTAGCAGCAGGAGGAGGGTTGGGGACGCTTGTGGCCCTTCTGACCAGTTGGGGCATATCTGCCTTGAACAAGGCTCCATTTGAGATTGGGTTTATGGGTGCGAGATTCTTTGCCTACAAGTTCGTGTTCAGCATTCCCTTCTGTGTTGCCGCCGGCTTGTTGGCGCATTTTTTGGAGGTTGCGGTTCTGTAACGGATTGCAGGAAGTGGAAGCCGATGCCCTTGGGGTGTCGGCTGTTTTTTCTTTAACAAATTGCTGGCCATATTCGCCTTGTGAGACCTGCTTCCGGGTATGTCAAACCGTCACACAGTCCAGTTCTGTTTTCGGCATTGGTCAACATGCCGATGGCACAAAAGGCACATAGAAGTAGACAAAATATTGCTTTTAGCGTAGAATATGTTATAGAACTAATTTGCATCCGGCATAAAATGCAGCGGGCTAGGAAACTTATTCATTCTGCCCCTGCTGTAATCGCCTATATCACACTCCACACCACACTCCCATTCCCACTAGTGACAGCGCCCACAATAGCCAAACTAGAACTGCTTGAAATCGTCCCGCTGCAGGCGTGGACGATTTCGATAAACCGCTTCTCAACGCATCAATAGTCAATCCCCAATTCCTAAGCGCATATAGCACACTTCTATTCACGTTCAACGGCCCGTATTTATTGATTAATAGATGAACAACCAATAGGTTGGCTATATAACTTGAGAGAATAGAAGGGGGAGGTAATAGGGCTAGAGCGCGCGACTCCGTAGGAGGTTTTCGAAAGGCTAGACGGGTTATCTTGATTGCGTCTAAAAAATTCGAGGGGGTTTATTGATGAAGAGGTTGCCATTACTGTTAGCCGTTATTTTGGTTTTGTCGCTTGGTACACTCGCAGCTGCCCAAGACCTGATTAAGGTCGGGATTGTAAATCTGCCTCCGGAAGAATCCGGCTATCGTCAGGCTAATGTGGAGGACATGGACGCTGTCTTCTCGAGAGAGAATGGATATGACGCAAAACAGACCAACACCGCCGACAACAGCGAGCAGATCGCAGCGGCCAGAGGGTATATCCGCGATGGCGTGGACTTCCTGCTGATTTCCGCCGCCAACGCATCCGGTTGGGACGATGTTCTGGAGTCGGCAAAAAGAGCTGGCGTAAGGGTCATTCTCTTTGACCGGGCCATTGATACGGACCCCTCCAACTATGAGGCGGCTCTGCTCTCCGACATGTACTATGAGGGTCAACTGGCAACAGACTGGATATTGGCCAATGTGCCCGAACCCATCAATGTAGTCCTCATCCGCGGGCAGTTGGGAAGCGCGGCTGAGATTGGCCGCAGCGCTCCGTTGCTCGAAGCTGCTGAAGCAGGTAAGCTCAACATCGTAGCGGACGGAACCGGTGGAGACACCTGGAGCCTTGAGGAAGCCCGCAAAGTGGTGGAAGCCGCGATTGCTGCCGGCAAGGACTTCAACGTCATCTACGCTCAAAACGACGGTATGGCGCAGGGTGCTGTTCAAGCGCTGGAGGCTGCTGGCATCAGCCACGGCAAAGACGGCAAGGTCAAGATCATTGGCTTTGACTTTAACCGTTTTGCCCTCAGGAACGTACAAGCCGGTTACTGGGATGCCGATGTACAGTGCAATCCCCGCCAGGCCAGCCAGATTGACCAGTGGATCAAGAGCGGCAACATCCCCAAGGGCATCATCTATCAAGAAGAGTTGATCCTCGATACGAACACAATCACCGACGAACATATTGAGAAGTACGGGATCAACGCCGATCCTGGCAAGGGTGTAATCACCCGGTAGGTTGGTGCAGTACACGCAGTGCGGTGTCCGGATCTCTCCGGTCAACCGCACTGCTGTTAATTTATGTTCTACCGGTAAGGAGGTCTTTGCTTGCAGTCAGAAATTATCCTCAAAATGGAGGGGATCTGCAAATCCTTTCCAGGGGTCAGAGCTTTGCATAACGTAGACTTCACACTCCGCAAGGGTGAGATCCATGCCCTCATGGGTGAAAATGGGGCGGGCAAGTCCACATTGATCAAAATCTTAACCGGTGTTTACCAAAGGGATGCCGGTAAGATTGACCTAGAGGGAAGGCCGGTGCACCCTAGGTCGCCACAGGATGCGCAGAATATGGGGATCGGTACGGTATTCCAGGAAATTGCCCTTTGCCCCAATCTGACCGTGGCCGAGAACATCTTTATCGGTCGCAGCCGGGACAATTTCGTCCACTGGAAAAAGATGAACGCCAAGGCAGCAGAGATTCTCGATTCTCTCGGTATCCCAGCCAGCCCCACCCAAGAACTAGCAAGCTGCTCCATCGCTGTCCAGCAGATGATTGCCATTGCCCGTGCAGTGGATATGGACTGCAAAATACTCATCTTGGACGAACCCACCTCTTCACTTGACGAAGACGAGGTGCAAAAACTCTTTGCGCTCATGCGCCAGCTGAAAGACCGTGGTGTCGGAATCATTTTCATTACTCACTTTATCGATCAGGTTTACGAGATTAGCGACCGGATCACCGTACTGCGTAATGGCGAGTTGATCGGAGAATACGAAACATCGGCCCTTCCCCAAATCGAGCTGATCTCCAAGATGATGGGCAAGGCGCTGAGTGATGTCTCGGCCATGAAAAAGCAAGAGCTGCGCAAATCCGACGACAGTGTACCCGTGTTTGAAGCCGTGAACCTGTCCAGTGCTGCTGGAGTTAAGCCTTTCGATTTCACGATCCACAAAGGCGAAGTGAACGGGTTTGCCGGCCTGCTGGGCTCGGGTCGGAGCGAAAGTGTGCGCGCCATCTTTGCCGCAGACAAGGTAACAAGCGGTGAAGTGAAAGTAAATGGCAAAAGGGTGAAGATCAAGTCGCCCCTCAACGCCATGAAGCAGGGAATAGGTTATTTGCCGGAGGACCGCAAGGGCGATGGGATCATTGACGAGCTTTCGGTGCGCGACAATCTCATCCTCGCCTTACAGGTCATGAAGGGCTTCTTCCGGCCTCTTTCCCGGAAACAGGCTGAGGAGTTTGCCGAGGAGTTCATAGAAAAACTGGATATTAAGACGCCGTCTACCAGCACGCCGATTAAGTCTCTGTCCGGCGGCAACCAGCAGAAGGTAGTTTTAGCCCGCTGGCTGCTTACCCATCCCAACTATCTGATCCTCGATGAACCGACACGGGGCATCGATGTGGGCACCAAGGTGGAGATCCAGAAACTCGTCCTAGCACTAGCGGAAGCGGGGATGAGTCTGACCTTCATCTCCTCAGAGATCGATGAGATGCTGCGTGTCTGTTCGCGGCTGATCGTGATGAAGGACCGGGAAATCGTGGGAGAACTCAGCGGCTTGAACCTGTCGGAGCAAGATGTGATGCACATGATCGCACAGGGAGGTCAATCATAATGCCGAGGCTAAAAACACAGGTAAATAGATCGTCCCATCTCTTCCTTCCCCTCTCTGTTCTGGCTATACTTATCATCATCAATCTGATCAAGGGTGCTGATTACTTTAAGATCACCATAGTCAACGGGGCGTTTTACGGGAACATCCCGAACATCCTCTTTGGCGCTTCAGAGCTGGTGATTCTGTCCATTGGGATGACCCTAGTTACTGCGGCCTCACGGGGACAGGATATCAGCATCGGGGAGAGCGGCGCGATCAGCTCTGCCATCTTTGTCCAGTATGTCCTGAGATCCGGAAACGTCACTTTGGGGACTATCCTGGTGGGATTTCTCATCAGCTGCGTGGCGGGCATGATCATCGGCGCCTTCAACGGCACCCTGGTTTCGTTCTTCAACGTGCAGCCCATGGTTGCCACCCTCATCCTGTTTTTGGGGGGCAGGTCCATCGCCTTTATCATTGATGGCAAAGTATCTCCCATCCTGGCTAATGAGATCTCCAATCGAATCGGCACTGTGATACCGGGAGTGCCGATCCACACGCCCATCATCCTGACTGCCGTCTTCATCGCCGTCGTTGCCGTGGTCCTCAAGACCACCAATCTGCGGCTCTATGTGGAGGCGGTAGGCATTAACCCAAATGCGGCGCGTCTAAACGGAATCAACCCGAAGAAGGTTATCTTCCTTACCTTTTTGATCATGGGGATCTGCGCCGCTGTGGCCGGATTCATCGCCGTGAACAAGGCGGGTCGTCACGACAGTGTCAATCTGCTCAAGTTTATCATGATGGATGCCATTCTAGCCGTGGCCTTAGGCGGAAACTCGCTGGCTGGTGGGAAGTTCAGCATCACCGGTTCTGTTATCGGTGCCTACACCATTGAGGTTCTGAACAGGACTCTGCTCCGGTTGGAGGTAAACCCCGAGGCCATCAAGGTCTTCAAGGCGGTCTTCATCATCGTTTTGATGATCATTGCTGCTCCGGAGGTCAGGGTTTTTGCCAAGAGAGTCTTAGACAAGGTGAAAAGGCCGTCGCGAACTACTCCGTACGCCAGGCAAGTTGACTAAACCAAGGAGCGGGTTCCATAACGGGCAGAAGAGGGAAGAAGGGGGAGTAGAATGCGATCTCTAAGCAGAACCGAAAGAAAAACGAGACTATCGAATTCCAATCTTCTTTTTATGATCGCCGGGATTATCTTCATACTGATGTATGGGTTTGCCCTGATCAGTTATCCGGGCAGTTTCATGCAGTTTCAGACCTTCTTTGATTTGTTCAACTATAACGCTGCGCTCTTCATCGTTACACTTGGCCTGTGCGTCGTGATGATTGGAGGCGGCATCGATATTTCCGTGGGCGCTGTGTGCGGCCTAGTGACTATGGCCTGTGCCATGCTCCTGCAATCGGGAACGGGGAGCGTTTTTGAGGCCTTGCTATTGGCGCTGGGGATCGGGCTGGCCTTTGGGATCATGCATGGATTTCTCATCGCCTATCTTGATATCCAGCCCTTCATCATCACGCTGGCGGGTATGTTCTTGGCGCAGGGGCTGCTGACCACCCTGCATAAAGAGCCGCTCAACGTGACCATGCGTGAATTTGTTGCCCTGCGGAACTATACTATTGAGATTCCCTGGCTGGGGACCGTAAACAGGCTGGGTGTCTTCATTCCGTGTGAGATCAAACCAGGCGTCATCGTTGTGGTGGTCCTTGTTATTCTCTACGCCATCCTCATGAAGTGGTCACGCTTTGGGCGCAATGTCTACGCCGTGGGCGGCAATCGTCAGAGCGCCCGGATGCTTGGAATCAACGTCAAGAGGACGATCTTTCTCTCTTACGTGCTCTGCGGATTGACCGCGGGGATTTCCGGCTTTGTCTTCCTCATGACAACGGGAGCCGGGAACATCGGAAACGGGTCGCTGTTTGAGATGAAAGCCATCGCCTCCAACGTCATGGGCGGCATTTTGCTCAACGGTGGTGTGGGGAACCTGCTCGGTGCGCCAATCGGTACCATGACCCTGCTCACCATCAACGAACTGATCCGGGCCGCGGGTGTCCAATCCAACTTGCAGGCCATCGTCAGCGGGCTTTTGCTGTATCTCTTCATCGTGCTGCAAAGCATCGTTATATCGCTGCGGGGAAGCGGCAAGTTCAGCTTCGCCCTCCCGCCCTGGCTGAAACGCACCTGATGGTGCATCTGTACAGCCAGCTGTATTGCTTTCGAAAATAGTGCGTCAAAAAGCCGATATCCGCAAAGGTATCGGCTTTTGTAGATCCGTCGCAACTGTTGGGCCATCTGGCTCGGCTCTTCCACTCGGTCACATTACAAGTACTCAATATACGAGCAGTTGTAGCAGATGACCATCCTCGTTCCCCCAGTCTTGCAATAAAACAGTATAGCGCGGAAAAGGTGAACGTTTCTGGAAGGAAGTGGCATGCAAAAGGGTACACCGGTAACTCTTACCGTTTCGAGGCTACCGCCTGGAGAACAGGCAAACAGTTATCGGCGGCTTCCTGGCCGAAGGTTCTCCCTACAAGTTGGGCCGCTTGGGCATCGAAGCCGCTGTGGACCACCTGAACGGCGTAGAGCTGCCGCCTCAGCTTCTGGTAGACCTGGATCTGGTAACACAGGACAAACTGCAGTAAACAAGTAACCTGGTCTGGCAAGGGTTTTATCCCTTGCCAGACACAACTACACCACTACACCACAAAAAAGGAGGAATCTAGTTGGCCATTGAAATTCCATTGAGCGAGTTCCGCGAGCGCATTGCTAAAATCCAGAAAGTGATGGGGCGCGAAAACCTCGACGCACTTATAGCGTTTTCCAACGAAGCTGAACCGGCTTATGTACGCTATTTTTCCGATTACTGGCCGGCATTTGAGACAGCAGCCGTCTTCATTCCCCAATCGGGTGATCCCACCCTGCTAATCGGCCCCGAAGCTGGTACTTTCGCGAGAAGCCGTTCCAAGATCGAAAAGGTCCTCAGTCTCGCTGATTTCCGCGAATCTGCCCAACCGGAGTATCCCGGTCTGGACATCGCAACTTGGCATGACGTCTTTGAGGGCCTTTCCATCGAGCGTTTAGGCCTGGCAGGTTTCCATATGTTCCCCCACACCATCTACATGAACATGACCAAGGCTCTAGGCGATGCACAGGTGGTTGACGCCGACAATATCGTAAGAGAGATCATGATCATCAAGAGCCCGGCGGAAATCGCCTGCTTGAGAGAATCGGCACGCATTTCCGAGCTCGGCTTCAAAGCAGTTGTGGAGAACATCAAGCCTGGGATGACAGAAGTACAGGTCGTTTCTCTCGCAACCGCAGCCATTTTAGGCAACGGTGCCGAGGCTGTTGGCTATCCGCTCTGGTGCTGCAGCGGCCCCAACTCTACACAAGCCGTCTCCAGGCCAACCCATCGCAAAATCCAGGAAGGCGAAATCGTACACGTTCAGATCGGTGCTAAAGTGGCAGGCTACAGCACGAGCGTAGCGCGGCCGATCGTACTTGGTCACTGCCCCGATGAGCTCCGGAAGTTCATGCAGGTTGGCTGCGATGCAGAAAACCTGGCCATTGAGCTGATGGTAGCTGGCGCACGTGCTGGTGATATTGCCAAAAAGGTGCATGGCTTCATCACAGACCAGGGTTACGGTCATACCATCCTTTACGGCCCAGCTCACGGCTGCGGACAGATGGAGTGCGAATGGCCCTTCATCGAAAGCACTTCCGAAGTTATCCTGCAGGAAAACATGACCTTCCATATCTGCATGTTCTTAGGAGACAAGCACCAAGGTTTCCGTTTCGAAGACTGCATTGTCATCAAGGACGGCCCAGCAGAACAGCTCTCCAACTACAAGCGAGAGGTCATTGTCCTCTAAGGACCCCAGGGACGCTGTCCAAGAAGTGGATAGCGTCCCTTTTGCTAAAATAACACATGGGCAACAAAAAAGCCCGCCGTGAGATCAATTCACGACGGGCTTTGTGCCATTTGCATGGTGGGCAGAGAGGGACTCGAACCCCCGGCCTCTACGATGTGAGCGTAGCGCTCTAACCTGCTGAGCTATCTGCCCGTTACTGCACCTTTAATTCTACCGCCACGGGATTTTCCTGTCAACCCTTCGCGTCGGTAAGAGTGAAAAAAGGCAACGGCAGGCGGGGACTTAACTCACGCCTGATGGACGGTGGGCTTCCTGTGCCCACGGAGATGCCCATTACTGGGATGTGCCCTGTGAGTAGTTTTGGATGAACTTCACCGCTAGCTCTACGGCATTCTCAGGCTGAACCCAAAAATCAGGCAGGAGTCCCACTCCCTCTTGATCCACAAAATCCCTCCGCATCTGTAGGGCGGTTCCGAACTGCACCCGCAGCTGTGAATTGGGTAGAGCAGTCTGCACAGGATTGCCCGCAAGGGATCTGCCGCTGGTATTGGTTCCCAAAAAGACAACATTGTCCATGGACCTAAGAAGCTCAACAAAGACCTCTCCGGCAGACACTGTCCAGGAGTCCATGAGGACTACGATAGCTACGTCATTGGGAATTCGTTCGGGGATTGGCCCCAGGGTGATCTCGGACCAGCCCGTTTCAGTAGTAACCACATTCTCTTCCAGCATCTCCGCCGGCACCCCATACAAAACCGGCCAAGACTTGAAGATTAACTCGCGCACAGTATTTGTGGCCAATTGTGCGCCTGTAAAAGGGGAAACCAGCGTGGCACCATCGGTGAAAACGGCGAGCCACCTTTTGGTATCTTTCTGGGCCACTCCCAGCTAGACAGCTGCAAAAAGTCAAAATGAATCGGCTTTTTCCTTCTTTTTTCCAGGCATACATGGTAAAATGCGCCTAGAAGGACAGTGCGGGTTGTGTTTGCTTGAGCAGCAAAGGAGTCACACCTATGGGCAAGGAAGAGAAATACAGGATATCGGTGCTCGGGGAGTTCATGGACAAGTCC
>FIZK01000019.1:16703-18274 GCA_900018335.1 uncultured Clostridia bacterium
TGTTCATTTTGGCTTCGGTGTTCGTCTACTTCATCTCGAGAAGTATTACGAAACCCAACCATCTCGTGCTTGTGGTTTCCTTCTACCAAGCAATGATGGGCCTTACATATTTGCTCACCTTGAAGCACTATGGTTCCCTCACCTACTTCAGTGTCTTAGGCTTGTTGGTCATCACTTTGGCCATGTACCTTCTGCCTAACCGAATTGTCCTTTCGCAGCTCATCACCCTGGCATTCAGCGTTCTGTTTTTCGTTTTTCCCAGCCGGAAGTTGGAAGGGCTGCAGCCCCACGAACTCCACAGGATCATTGCCTACCAAACCATCATGCTGATCCACTGCAACATCAACTACGGCTGGACTGGAAGAACCAAAAGAAGGCATTTCATGGCCAACAGAGAGCTTTTCGAACTCTCCATAAGGGATTCCCTCACCGGTGCGTACAACAGGAAGAAGTTTGATGATGCTGTGGATGAGTGGATTAAGATCTCCCAACGCTACGGCAATCCTCTTTCCATAATCTTCTTTGATATAGACAACTTCAAGGCAATCAATGATCAACATGGTCATCTCGTGGGTGACGGCGTCCTCAAGGATGTTGCTGCGGTCGTTGGGCAGCAGATCAGAGAGACAGACGTTTTTGCGCGCTGGGGCGGCGATGAGTTCGTGATCCTCCTGCCCAATACGGATCTTGTCCGGGCGGAACAGGTGGTTGAGCGGATCAGGGCCAGCCTTGGCAGCAGTGCTGCTTCCACCCTCAAAGGCATCACCTGCAGCTTCGGTGTGGCAGCCTGTGAGGAGCATGATACGAAGCAATCGCTGCTGCGGAAAGTAGATCATCTGCTCCTGCAGGCCAAAACCGCGGGCAAGGACAGAGTTGTAGGCTAGACTCAGCATGAGGACTGATAGAGGAGGAAGCACTATGAAGATCACGGTGATCACTGGTACGGAAGTTAAGGGTTGTACTTATCACCTGAAAGAGGCTTTTCTGGATGTATTGCGGGAGGGTAATTCCATCACCGAGTACGTACTTCCCCGGGATCTGCCGCATTTTTGCACGGGCTGCAAGACCTGTTTTATGAAAAGCGAAGAGCTTTGCCCCCATGCAGCCTACGTGCGCCCCATCTGGAATTCCATGCTCGAGGCCGATCTGCTGCTGTTTGCTACTCCCGTATACGGCCTGAGGTCCCCCGGGCAGGTGAAAGCCCTGTTAGACCACCTTTGTGTGCACTGGATGGTGCACCGACCCGATGACAGGATGTTTCCCAAGAAGGCCGTGATTTTGACCAACGCCATCGGCCCGATGCAAAGAGGCACGCAGAGCGATATAGCTACGAGCTTGAAGTGGCTGGGGGTTTCCCATGTTAAGAAGCTGGGTATTGCGCTGATGGAGGACGCGTTCTGGCCGAAGCTGTCCCAAGGGAAACGCCAAGCTCTGGTCAGCAAGGTTCAGGCCCTGGCCCGACGGTATAGAGACGAAAGGCCTGCCCGCCTCAGTTTGAAGACCAAGACCCTCTTCGCCATCACCAGGATGATGCACCAGGGGATGGCGAGAAAAGAAGATCCCCTTTCCGC
>FIZK01000020.1 GCA_900018335.1 uncultured Clostridia bacterium
GAACGCACCTAAATCGTTTTGACAAAAATTGACGTCTCCTCACAAAACAAGTATAATGAATGTGCCAAAAAAAGTATTGTTTCTACTAGGTGAGGAGGGAGAACATGAAGTCCACCGGCATTATCCGCAAAGTTGATGACCTAGGCCGCATCGTGTTACCCATCGAGCTCAGACGCAGTTTGGGCATTGGCGAACAAGATCCCCTGGAGATATTTGTGCAGGACGACAGTATTGTCTTGCGGAAATCCTCCTCGGTCTGCATTTTCTGCGGTTCAGACCAGGAGGTTGAGCGCTACATGAACAAGGGAATCTGCCATAAGTGCAAAACTAATCTTCAACCGTAAGCCGCAAGGCTAAATCATAGACGTAATTCTTGGGAAGGCGGTATTCTTCGCTCACCTGATTGACGGCGCTTTTGCGGCTGAGACCAGCGGCAAGCAGACGCTGTAGAGCGAGAAGGATATCGTCTTCGTTTTTGTCTTCAGCTTCTTCTTCAGCCCCCGCCACTGT
Organism: uncultured Clostridia bacterium; assembly: GCA_900018335.1. Classification (GTDB taxonomy): domain Bacteria; phylum Bacillota; class Limnochordia; order Darwinibacteriales; family Darwinibacteriaceae; genus DTU010. Next base: position 511 of record FIZK01000020.1, read on the forward strand.
GACCACAAACTCTCCCCGCGGTTTGTGCTCGGCAAAAAAGCCCAAGAGCTCGCTTAAGGTTCCCCGCTTGGTCTCCTCGAACTTCTTCGTGAGTTCCCTGGAAATGCTCGCCCTGCGGTCGCCGAACACCGCGAGGACATCGGCCAGCATGCTCTGGAGGCGATGGGGAGCTTCGTAGAAGATTATGGGGTAAGTGAGGCCCTTCAGCTTCTCCAGCTCCCGCAGGCGCTCTGCCCTCCGGCTCGGCAAAAAGCCGAAGAAAAGAAAACCGGGGCTGAGCAGCCCGCTTTGGAGAAAGCCCAGCAGGGCAGCGTTGGCCCCGGGCAGAACCTCCAGGGGCAGCCCAGCTTCGATTACAGCCCGGATCAAAAACCCACCCGGGTCTGAAATACCGGGCGTGCCTGCGTCGCTAACCAGGGCAATGTTCTGTCCCTGCTGCAGCCTGTCCAGTATTCTCTCGGTCTTCTCCCGCTCATTGTGTTCGTGTAAGCTTTCCACGGGGCGCGCGATCTGAAAATGGCGCAGCAGTTGACCTGTGCGGCGGGTGTCCTCCGCCAAAATCAGGTCAACTTCCTGCAGAACCCGCAGTACCCGCAGGGTGATATCTTCCAGATTGCCAATGGGAGTTGGGCAAACATAAAGCATGGTTATTCAGCCTTTGGTTCGGATTTGGCCTTGGGCCTCCTGCGCTTGGGGCGCTTTTTCTTCTTGCTGGCAGCCGGCTTGGCCTCGGGCCCTCCTTTGGCCACCTGCGGTTCTTCTTTGGTCTCTTTGGCCTTGGGCTGGCGGGCTTTTTTGGCACCCTTGTTGCGCCGCTTTTTAGATCTTCCCCTTTTCTTGGGCTTCTCAGACTCCCGCTCGGACTCTCCCCCCACGACGCGCTCCACTTCCGCCGCCTCTACCATGAGCTGGTAATCCACTTCCTTGATGCCGTCTTCCTGGAGCAGCTCTTGGTAATAGCCGTCTTCCGATTCCACATCCTCGTACAACTCATCGGGCAGCATCTCAGGAGTAATATCCCCAAAAGCTTCTTTGTGTTCTCTGTAGGCTTCGCACTCATATTTCAAACAGCACATGAGCCTGCCGCACACCCCAGAGATCTTGGAAGGGTTGAGGGAAAGGTTCTGATCCTTGGCCATCCTGATGGACACGGGCTCGAAGTCCCCCAAGAAGGTGGCACAGCAGAGATCCCGTCCGCAGGGCCCCAGACCTCCGATCATCTTTGCCTCATCGCGCACCCCAACCTGGCGCAGCTCAATCCTGGTGCGGAAGATGGAAGCAAGGTCCTTGACCAACTCACGGAAATCCACCCGGCCGTCTGCGGTAAAGGAGAAAATCAACTTGCTCTCATCCAGGGTGTATTCCGCTTCCAGAAGCTTCATGGGCAGCCCATGTTCCTCGATCTTGCGCAGGGCGATCTGAAAGGCATCCTGCGCCCGCTGCTTATTCGTTTCCACCCGCTCATAGTCCTCGGGAGTAGCAGGTCTGATCACCTGCTTGAGCGGCTGCACCACTTCTTCGGCGGGCACTTCCCTGGGACCAACCACTATTCTGCCAAACTCTACTCCCCTGGACGTTTCCACGATGCAGCCGTCTCCAGCTGCCATTTTCAAATCTCCAGGGTTGAAATAATATATCTTACCGGCTGTCTTAAACCGGACTCCAACTACGGTTATCATCAAGTAGACGCTCCTTTTTTCATCATTAGCAACAGATAACCCAAGCAAAACCGGATTCTGCCATTGCCGGCCACCGCTCTCTTCATCTCCATGATCGTTTCCATAATCCGCAACAAGGCTTCGTTGGTGTAGAGCGCTGCGATCTCCCGCAGCTCCTGCCCATATCCGGGGTTATACAACGGCAGATCGATCTCATTTTTCACGGTGAGCAGATCGCGGTGCCATTCCATAATTACATCAAGTTCTTGACCAATTTTGTCCCTGTTTTCCGGCCAAGACTGGCTAAAACCCAGCACCGCAGGATAGCTTGCCCTGGGCACCCTCATTAATTTATCGATAATGGCCTCCCTCTCCTCTAAAAGGGATCCCTCCCAATAGGCCAAAGCTCTTCCTAAGGAACCCTGGGCCAGCTTAGCAACGGTGCGAATCTGCGCATCCTCTGGGCTGCGCTGCGTTCGCTTGGCCAGCCAACGGCAGATATCCGCCTCCGGGATGCGCCTGAACTGCAGGTGCTGGCAGCGGGAGACAATGGTGGGAAGCATGCTCTGGACCTTAGTGGTGGTGAGAAAGAAGTGGGTGCGGGCCACCGGCTCTTCCAGCGTCTTCAGCAGAGCATTTCCCGCTTCGGGAGTCAGGCGCTCTGCATCGAGAATGAGCCAAACGGTGGTACCAGATGCGGCCAGGGCCGCCGTGTGGCGCAGACTGCGGATCTCCTCGATCTTGATGGAACCTTCGCCCCCCAAAACGTGCAAACTGGACAGGGGGCCGCCCCTAGCCGCCAGTTCCTGGGCCACGGCCCGGGCCACCGTCTCCTTCCCCAACCCCTCTTCGCCGGAAAAAAGGTAAGCATGTCCTAAGGTGTTGTTGCGCAAAGCACGCTGCAATATGGCCACGGGAACAGCCTGACCGATGATCTCCTCAAGGGTCACTCCAGCTCACCTCAAATCTCCAGGTCCAAAAGGAGGCCGCGGATTTCATCCAAGCGGCCCACCAAATCCAGGGGCGGACTGTGTTTTTCCAGGAAGTCCCTGGTCAGTTCTTCCAGCTTTTGGTCAATCGTCTCCACCAGGACGAACAACCGCCTGCGCCCCTGGGGATCGTAGAAGCTGCTCTCACGCACTTCATAGGATTGCTTGACCAGGAAGAGCAGCAGATCCCGGACTTTCTTTTTGTAGCGGAGCAGGTTAGCTAAGACAGGGCTCCGCACTAGCTCCCGGGCATGCTCGTCTATCTCGGCCAAGGCCGCGGCCAGATCCAGCTCCTGGGCCTGCTCAGCGCGCAGCAGTTCCCCAAACACCGGCTGGGTCGGGGAGCTGCGCACTCGCCGCCTGCTTCTGGGCACAGATCCTTCTCGGCGCGAACCCGCCTTGCTTACCCTCAAATCCGCTCAAACCTCTCCACGTCCACGCTGAAGACAGTTGCTCCGCCCACTGAAACGGCATCTCCCTGCTTGGTCCCTTTGCAGGTCTGCTTGATCAGATTGAGCAGCTCATCCAGGCGCTGATCCTCAACGCCGATGAGCAGCGTGGTGTTGCCTGCCCGCAGAAAGCCACCGGTACTGGCCAACTTGGTGGCGCGGAAGTCATTCTCCATTAAGGCCTCGATTAAGGCCGGCACATCTTGATCTTGCACGATGGTAACCAAGAGCTTCATAGGACCTCTCCTTCCACTGCCCGCAGAACCCTGGAGGCCACCTCTTCAAGGGTTCCACTGGCTGGAATCACTTTAAATCTCTTGGGCTCCGCTTGGGCTATGGCCAAAAAGCCCGCCCTGACGCGGCCGTAGTAGTCCAAGGTGCGCTGGGCGATGCGGTCCTTTTTGGTCCTGGCCAGACACTCAGCCGGATCGGCGTCCAAATAGATGGTGAGGTCCGGCACCAAGCCCCCCGTTGCCCAGTGATTGACAGCCCTGATGGCATCCAAGTCTAACCCTAAGCCGTAGCCCTGGTACGCCAGGGAGGAATCGACAAACCGCTCACAGAGCACGGTCTTTCCCGCTTTCAGGGCCGGCAGCACCTGCTCGTGCACGTGCTGCGCCCGATCAGCTGCGTAAAGGAGAATCTCCGTCATGGAAGACAGCTCTGCGTGGTTGGGATCGAGAAGCAGTTGGCGAATCCTGCTGCCCAGCGCGGTTCCCCCTGGTTCAAATGTATGCAGAACTTCCTGGCCTTTTTGCTCCAGACGGGTCTTCAACAGCAGAGCCTGGGTAGTCTTGCCGACCCCATCCACACCCTCTAAAGTGATGAACAATCCCTTGTGCATAGACAGATTCTCCTTACCGTACTGTTCTGCAGAGACCCCCATTATCCTTTAATGCCAGAACGTTTTGACCTGCCATTAATCCCCTCATGGACCAGTCGATCCCGGCGCACCAAAGGGCGTACTCGACGATTTCTTGAGTGAAAACCTCGCCTGGCACGATGAGCGGAACTCCAGGCGGATAGGGGGTGAGAAATCCCCCGCTGATCCTGCCCACGGCTTGTTCCAGGGGGATCAGCTCCTTGTCCTGGAAAAAGCCTTCCCGCAGGCTGAGCACAGCGGGCGGCAGTTCTGGAAAGTCCATGGTGTAGCAGGGCAGGGGCCGCCTGCCCAGGTGGGCCCGGCGTGCAGCTAAATCCCCCACAGCTTGTACAAGTCTTTCCACGCTCTCCAGCGTATCTCCCAGGGAGATTAGGGCTAAGACGTTGTAGTAGTCACTCAGCTCTACTTGTATATTATAATCCACGCGCAGGATCCGCTCAACTTCTAACCCTGTTAAGCCCAGCTGACGCAGGGAGAACACAATCTTTGTGGGATCCGCATTAAGGTGATCTGGCAGAACCTCCACGTACTTCAGGGACGAAAGGCTTTTTTGGCAAAGTCTTCCCAATTCCACTGCCTCACCCACCAGCTTCCTGCCCTGCACAGCCAGTTCCCTGCGGACTTCGTCCAGGACGGCTAGGAACACCAGCGAGGGGCTGGTGGTCTGCAACGCCTGCCGGGCTTGTACCACTTTGGAAAACCAGGAAATGTCGTTGCAGTGGAGCATGGAAGTCTGGGTGAAGGAACCTAACGTCTTGTGGGTGCTCTGCACTACGGCATCGGCCCCGCACTGCAGGGCCGGCTTGGGGAGCTCTTGGGAAAAAAGAAAATGGCCCCCATGGGCTTCATCCGCAAACAGCAAAACTCCGCTGCTTTTCGCCAATTTCCCCAGCTCATCTAGGTCACTGACGGTTCCGTAATAGGTGGGATGGGTGATCACCAGCGCCTCTGGGTGAACTTCCTGGACAGCCTTTTCCACATTGCCCACCGCAGGAGGCAGCGGAACCAACCAAGTGGGATCGTATGCGGCAGGCAAATAGACCGCCCTGCCTTGGGAGAGCACCATGGCGGAATACACCGCTTGATGGGAAAAACGGGGAATGAGGACTGGACCCTTGGTAGGCATCAAAAGGAAATGCAGCCCGCCCGTTGTCCCGTTCACCAAAAACAGGCTCCTGCTGGCTCCAAAGAGCTCGGCAGCCAGCTGCTCAGCCCGGGCCAAAGCCTGCTCGAAATCGTGGTTCAGCTCCAAATCCTCAATCTCGTCCGACGGATCGAGGGAAAAGAAACCTTCGCCAAGGACTGCCTTCAGCCTGGCAAAGGCGCCTGGCTTGAGTTTATGTCCCGGGGTATGAAAAGGGACAACTCCTACCCGCGCGTAGGCTGTCAAAGCATCCCAAAAGGGAGCCTCCCGCTGGCTCACAGCTGATCACCGTCCTTGAGGCGGCGGTCACGGGATGCCTGGAAGCGCCTCTGCCACATCCCCCGCAGGGCGCTGACGAAAGCTTCGTATTCTGGCTCCTCGGCGCTGAGGTGCATCATCTTTCCTTCGCAGTGCTCGCAGATGATCACTCCACAAAACTCCAAATCTTCTCTCTGCACAGCTCCCCGGCAGATCAGGCATTCCATAACCATCACCTCCCTGCATGCTATTCACCCAGTGCTTTCCACGTGTAGGTCCACATCTCCTGCTCCACCCCAGCGCCACGCCTTCTGCGTCCCCGGCCAAAGGTTCTTCTACGTCCCTAGTCTGACCCAAAATGCGTTTGGCGACCGTTTTCCGGCTTTTTCACCCTTGGTATAGTTTAGACAAATGAGGAAACGAGGAGGAACACGATCGTGGTGATCATGACCATCAGCATGTTGGAGGCGTTTGCCGCGGGAAAGCACCTAGAGGTGCCTGCGAAAGCCAAGAGAAGTGCCCGGATTCGCAAGCGCGTGAGGAAAGAACTGTTTGGCAGCCCACTCCTGGTCTAAATGCTTGAGGAGGAACCCACATGGAGCGTATTCTACCAGTGCTGCGCTGCCCCTATACTGGACTGCCCCTCCAAGCCGCAGGCAGCACCCTGTTGGCCGAGGGGCAGTTTTATGCCATTGTCGATGGTATACCCTGCCTGGTTCGGGAAGATCAGCTAGCAGAAATCGACCGTCACTTTCAGAAGCAGTATGACGAGCAAGCGGCTGAGAAGTACGATCGCGCCATCGACCTGCTTAGCGTCCTCGGCGGCTGTTGGGCACCGGCCCAGCGCAGACGGCTGGCGCGCCTGCTCAGCCCGCCCAAGGGCATGCTTTTGGAAGTTTCAGTGGGCACAGGGTCGAACCTGCCCTACCTTACGCAGACCCTGGGCGGTACCGGCCTAATAGTGGGGATTGACCTCTCCCAGGCCATGCTGAAGATGGCACAACGGCGGGCTCAGTCCCTATCAGTTCCCACCTATCTGATCCGTGCCGATGCCTGTCGGCTGCCCTTTGCCGACGAGACTTTTGATGCGGTGTTCCATTTTGGAGGCATCAATATGTTCGGAGATATACGACAGGCCATCAAAGAAATGGTGCGCGTAGCCAAACCGGGTGCACCAATTCTGATCGGAGACGAAGGCATGTCGGAGAAGAGGCGGGGTACCTGGCTCGGACGCTGCGCTGCCAAGATGAACAGCCTCAATCTCTGCCGCCCGCCCTTTGCCGCCATCCCCTGGGAGGACGTGGAGGCGTTCCGATTACACTGGGCCTGGAGGGAGCAGTTCTACGTGTTCCGTTTTCAAAAGAAGCGTCCAGGGTCGCAAAACGAACAACATGCGTCCACGAACGTGCAAGCCGAAGTGCGGCGCCGCATTCAAGGCGGCTAGTGAAGGCAGGACCAGCCTTTGCACAGTTCCTTCCGGCTAAGCGTTTGCCTGCAACTCCATTTGGTGTATAATACCACTAACACAGGGTTCTACGGAGGGAACAGCAGTGGGTGTACAGATTGACATTTCAAACGTTGTGCTGGAAACAGAACGCCTGGTCCTCAGATCCTGGCAAGAAAGCGATCTGCAAGACCTCTTCGCTTACGCCTCAGTTCCGGGAGTAGGCGAGATGGCGGGTTGGTCCCATCATCGAACGGAAGAAGATTCCCGGACCGTTTTGAAGAGGTTCATGGAACAGAAGGACGTGTTCGCCATCGTTCACAAAGAGGACGGTAAGGTAATCGGTTCCCTGGGCATACATGGCTCCTGGGCGAATCAAGAACCTGAGTATCGCGACTTGCGAGTTAAGGACCTTGGTTTTGTTCTCTCGAAGGATTATTGGGGCCAAGGCCTGATGCCGGAGGCAGCTCGGGCAGTCATCAATTACTGCTTCACAAAAGCGGGTTTGGATGCCTTGACCTGCGGGCACTTCGTGCACAACAACCGCTCACGCCGGGTCATCGAAAAGCTCGGCTTCCGCTACGTCAAGACCGTCCTTTTGCATGCAGAAGCGCTGGAGAGGATGTTTGAAACAGAATGCTACATTCTGCTTCGGGAGCAGAATAGCCAGTTTCAGACAGCAGGCTCCAGACTTAACCCGCAATCCACTTAATGAGCAAGATAACACCCACCAAAACCGGCTGGTGGAGCATGTAGATGATAAGCGAGTTCCTGCTGATCATGGTGATGTAGCGGTTTTCAAAGCTGAACTGGAAAAGGCTGACTCGTTTGTAATAGTGCATTTTGAACGCGAGTACACCCAACATGAAAATGGAAAGGTAGGGTACCAAAGGGTAGTAATCAGCGGACACGAACTCGTCGTACATGATCCCCAGCGGAAGGAGCAGGGCGGTGTCCGCAAATATCCTCTGCACGGGTATCCCCAAGAGGGCGATGGCCACTGCGCCGATCACGAGACCAGTTTTGCTTAGCCTGTTGAGGAGAGGAAAGAGGATCATGGAGACACCCAAAAAGTGCAGTATCCCGAAGCGAATATACTGCTCGCCGAGGAAGAAATAGGTGGCCATGGTGATCACAATCCCGAATCCGAACACTCTGATGCCTCTCTTGATTGTGTTCCTGCTGAAACCGCTGCTGATTCCAGACAAGAAGATAAAGGTCCACGCCGCAGCCCTGCCCACCCAATACCAGAAGCCGCTCCAGTAGTTGACATCTAGTCCCGCAAATTCATTGAGGTCATAGACCAGGTGAAAGACAACCATCAGGATCATGGCAACCGTCCTTAGAAGGTCGATCTCCCAAACCCTGTTCTCAGTGCTGGTCCTGCCGCCATTCGTATGCTTCATCTTCCATCCCCCCGCCTCTTTGCTGCACACAGTGACAATTGGACTCCAGCAGCGATTCCCCTGCTTTTGAGAGATGGAAACAGGAGGCAAGAAACCAGAAGCAGGATACTGCTGCCATGCAGCTCCTGCCTCTTTCCCCTTGCCTCCTGAGCAAAAAAAGCCCCGCATTTCTGCGAGGCTCAATTTAGATCTTGGCAGCGAGCTACTCTCCCACCACGAGATGTGGCAGTACCATCGCCGC
>FIZK01000021.1 GCA_900018335.1 uncultured Clostridia bacterium
AGTACCCTGAGCAGCCGTGTGGAGAGGGTGTATTTATAGGGCCCTGCGCATAAGATCCCTATACGGGGGGATTGGGCGTGAGACGGCTGGTGTGGGTGCTCCTCGCTGTCCTGCTCCTGGGTGGGCAGGCGGCGGCGGAAGAGATCCTAGTGCAGATCAGGGATCCGCGGGGAGATGACAGAGGGGCAGGGGGGTTGGTTTATCCCAGCCATGAGGTTTTTGTTCCCGGCCTTTTTGATCTGCTTAAGTTCCAGGTCAGCGTGGACCAGCAGTTCGTTTTCTTTGACTTTCAATTCGCGGCCCTGACCAATCCTTTCCGTGCCCCGGAAGGGTACTTCCATCAACGCCTCGAATTGTATATCACTACAGGGGTCAATCCTGGTCCTAGCGAGATCCAAGTTGGCCGCCACCGACTGCAGACAAGCCCAGCTGCCGGTTGGGATCTGCGCCTCAGCGCAGCTCCCTTCGGTGAAAGCAAGCTGTACGTATGGCGCGGTTCGGATCAGGAGCCTGAGGTGTACAGCCGCGGGGTGACAAGCCTTGCACTCTCCGACGGCAAGACTGTACGTCTGCAGGTGGATAAGACCCTCATGCCTGACCCCAGCTCAGCGTGGGGTTATTATGTCCTGGTGGGGGCTTTTGATGGATTAGCTCAGGATCTTTGGAGAGATGCGGGCCAGGGGCCGTGGCAGGTGGGGGGCGAAGGGGTGCCCATTTTTGATCTGCTGGCGCCACGGTTTGGATCAGGCAACCAAAAGACGCAGCTGAGCAGGGGCGTACTCGTCCCCGTCTACGGAGGAAAACCCGCCCATTGGTATTGGCTGGGCGGGGGAGCTGCTGTAGCTGCTGTATTATGTTTCTTGCTGTGGAGGTGGCTGCGTGGAACCTAGGATGGAGGATGTTTTTGCGCTGTATGAACAGAAGGTAGCGCCGCTGTCCAGCGCGCAGAGAGAGAAGCTGCTGGCCGCCCGGGACGAGGGCATGACCCCCTTTGTCATGGGCTGCGCCATTCTCAGAGCCAAACAAGAGCAGAGGCGCAGCCGCCTGGCCGGTAAAGAGAAGCACATTTCCTTCAACTACATCCACCGCATCATTGAGGACTGGCTGAACCACGGCATAACTACGGAGGAACGTTTCCGCGCCTATTGGTCGGCAATAACGGAAGATCAGCACAAGAACGGAGGAGAAAAAGCACATGGTGCTCAGGAGAAAATCCGGAGGGAAGATTTCACCTACACCCCGAGCAAGCAGGACCGCAGCCTTTTCTCGTTCTTGGATGATTGAGTACGGCATCAGGCGCAGGCTCAGAGGTGAAACCTGCCCTGCCTGCGGCGAAGAGAGGCATAGGATCTATAAAAGCCACCCTATCCCCGTGCCAGCCTCGCTGGGCAGGGGGTTGTGGCTTTTCACTGACTGTGCCTGTATAAGACAGGCAAGGGCCGAGGAGCGCTCCCGGCGGGAGCAGCTGCTCGCGGTGCCTGCCGCCCATCCGCTCCCTCCTGGCCTGCAGGAGAAGAGCTTTGCCGGGTTTAGGGTTACAGATTTCAACCGCGATGCCTATGAGGACAGCTGGGCTTTCGCCCGCAACTTTGAGAAGATCAACGACGGCAAGGGGCTCATCCTGGCCGGTCCCTCGGGGACAGGCAAGACCCACTTGGCCGCGGCCATAGCCAATGAACTGAGGAGCCGCTTCTCCGTGGCCTTTGTCTATCTGCCCACCCTGCTGGAGAAGATGCGCATGACCAACGTTCCCCTGGAGCCGCTGCTGCATGCCGACCTTCTGGTGGTGGATGACTTGGGCAGTGAGCGCGCCACCGACTGGACTATGGAGCGCCTTTTGATCATCGTGGACGGGCGCCTGAACAACTTAAAGCCCACCGTCTTTACCACCAATTATGATCTGCAGGATCTGGACAAGCGGGTGGGTATGCGGGTCGCTTCCCGCGTTTTGGGCAGCAACTTGCGCTTACTCCTCAGGGGCCCGGATTTTCGCCTATTGAGCGTGGGGTATTAGTGGGCCACCACCCGTTTTTCCACCACGTTCACCAACCGGGAGACCGCGAAGGTCATCACGAAGTAGATAATGGCCACCGCCAGCCAGACTTCGAAGGGGCGGAACGTGCGGCCGATGATGATCTGGCCCTTACGCACCAGCTCTTCCAGGGCAATGATGGATACCAACGAGGAGTCCTTCAACAGGGCAATGAACTCATTGCCCAGGGGCGGCAGGATGCGGCGAAAGGCCTGGGGCAGGATGATCAAGCCCATGGTTTGGCTGCCCGAGAGCCCCAGGGAAGAGGCGGCCTCCCACTGCCCTTTGTCAATGGATTGAATCCCCGAGCGCACGATCTCGCCCACATAGGCGCCGCTGTTGATACTCAGAGCCAGAATGGCAGCTGTATAGGCGGGAATGGGGCGGGAGATCAGGCTCGGGAGCCCGTAAAATATGAGAAACGTCTGCACCAAGAGGGGAGTACCCCTGATGATGTCGATATAAGAGGCGGCGGCCAGGCGCAGCGGGCTTTTGGATAATCTGGCTATGCCGGCGATGGTACCCAGGATTATGCCAAAACAGACCGCGATGGAAGTTAGCTGCACAGTTAGTTTCGCTCCCTGCAGCAGCGCGGGCAGGGAGGACCAGACTAGATCCCAGCGAAAGCCCAAAATGCGATTCTCCTTCCCAGAAACAGGTGCGCAGAAGCTGCGCACCTGTTCTTACAGTATTCTTTTCTGATGTGTTTGGCTTACATTCCGCCAAACCACTTCTGGTAGATGGCATCGTAGATGCCTTGGGCCTTGAGCGTGGCCAGGGCACCATTGATCTTCTCTAAGAGGTCTTTGTTGTTCTTGTTCACGGCGATGCCGTAGAACTCGTTATCGGAAACAGGTCCCGAATGATTCAGGGGAGCGCTTGGATTGGCTTCTAAGTAGGCTTCCGCCACCGGCAGGTCGATCACCACGGCGTCAGCCGCACCGATAATCACGGCCTGCATAGCGTCGGCGACGGTGTCAAAACGGGATACGCCCTTGACGTCGCCGGCATCATAGAGGTCGCTGGCGGTGAAGTCGCCCGTGGTGTTGATCTGAACGGCCACTATCTTGCCTGCCAGATCGTCAAGGCTGGAGATGCCGCCTCCAGTCTTGGCAACGACGGTGAGAACCGATTCGAAGTAGGGCTCAGAGAAGTCCACCGCTTCTTTGCGCTCATCGGTGATGGTAATTCCGGCGATGAGGCAGTCGTAGTTGCCGTTGAGCAGAGCCGGAATCAGCCCGTCCCAGGCGATGTTGTCGATCTGAACCTCAAGCCCCAGCACATTGCCAATCTCCCGGATGAGATCCATGTCAAAACCCAGCAGTGCTCCGGTTTCGGCATCGACGTACTCAAAAGGCATGAACCCAGCTTCCGTAGCCACTTTGAGCACCCCCTGCCCAAGGGCCAGGGATCCGACACTAAGTACGAGGCTGAGCACGAGAAATAATACAGACAGTTTCTTCACGGCTAACATCCTTTCTCGAGTTACAAATTAGGTTCATTATACCACGGGTGTGATAATATGCAAGAACCATTCATATTTATTCCTTGTTAATTTGGCAGGAACGCCCTTGGCGAACACGAATTAGTAAGCTAAAGGAGGTAGTGCCCGTATGAAACATCTGATCATAACCAACGGTACAGTTGTGGCAGATCAACTGATTGAACGGGGCACAGTAGTCACCATCGGTGATCGGATTATGCTGGTGGCGGGGGAAGAAGAGGGCAGGCGCATTTTGGAAGCTGCTTCTCCCCATGTATTTGAAATCATTGACGCCCGGGGAGGCCTGATTGCCCCCGGCCTCATTGATGTACATATGCACGGTTGTGCCGGGGTGGAGCTCATGGATGGCACCAGCGAGGCCCTGGAAACCATGGCTCGGTTTGTGGCCCGGGAGGGTACCGTGGCCTTTCTGCCCAGTACCGTAACCGCCCAAGAGGACAAAACCCGTGCCGCTTGTGCCGCGGTGGCCGCTTACACCGACATTGAGGATGGAGCAGAGCTGCTGGGCATTCACCTAGAAGGACCGTACATAAATGAGAAGTTCAAGGGAGCGCAGTACGCCCCGGCTATTCGCGGGGCCAGCATAGACGAGCTGGAGGAGCTCTACGGTCTGCTTGGCAGTAAGTTGAAGCTAGTAACCCTGGCCCCTGAGGTACCGGGAAGCCTGGAGGCTGTGGCCTGGTTGAAAGAGCGGGGTATCACGGTGTCCATCGGGCACAGTGATGCAACCTATGAAGAAGCCCTGGCAGGTTTTGCGCGGGGCATCACCCATGTTACCCACACCTTCAACGCCATGCGGGGCTTGCATCACCGGGAGCCAGGGGTGGTGGGTGCGGTCTTAGCCACTCCTGGGCTGTACGCGGAACTCATTGCCGATTTGATCCACGTCCATCCCGGCGCCATCAAAGTGCTGCTGCGCAGTGTGGGGGTGGAGCACCTCGTGCTGGTTACAGACTCGGTGCAGGCCACGGGGCTGCCCGACGGAGAATATGTCTTAGGCGACAACAAGATCTTCGTACGGGACGGCGCTGCCCGCCTGGCTGAAGGCAATTTGGCAGGAAGTACCCTCACCATGCGGCAGGCAGTGCAAAACATGGTGGAGCAGCTGGGTGTCCATCCCGTGGATGCGTTCCGCATGGCCAGCCTCAATCCAGCCCGAACCATCGGGCTTGAGCATCGAGGCTGGATTAAGGAAGGCAGCAGGGCCGATTTTGTGCTGCTTACTGCCGATTATGAAGTCCAGAAAACGATTGTCAGCGGGCGCGTGGTTTACAGCGCAGATTGAAGAGGAGAAAGGGGATAGCTATGAAAGTCGTTGTGGTTGCCAACTTCGACAGCATGAGTGCGGAAGTAGCGAAAATGGTCTTTGGACAGATCACCCGCAAACCCAACAGCGTTTTGGGGCTGGCCACGGGGAGCACGCCCCTGGGAGTTTATGAGCTCCTGGTGGAATACCACGCCCGGGGAGCGGATTTCAGCAGGTTAACCACCTTCAACCTCGATGAGTATGTGGGCTTGGGGCCTGATCATCCCCAGAGTTACCACTGGTACATGAATGAGAACTTGTTTTCGAAAGTAAACATAAATCCAGAGAGAACTTTCATCCCTGATGGGCTGGCCCCAGATCTGGAAGCGGAGTGCCAGCGCTATGAGAAATTGATCCAGCAGGCCGGGGGGATCGATCTCCAGCTGCTGGGCATCGGCACCAACGGCCACATCGGTTTCAACGAGCCCGGTACGGAGTTCGGGATTGAGACCCACGTGGTGGATTTGGCCGAGAGCACCATCAGGGACAACGCCCGTTTCTTCGAATCTATAGATGAGGTACCTACGCGGGCGATTTCCATGGGCATTAAGACCATTATGCAGGCCAAGGAAGTTATCCTCATGGCCAGCGGCGGCAGCAAAGCCGATGCCGTTTATGCAGCGGTGCGCGGTCCCGTCACCACCGCGGTTCCCGCTTCCGTGCTGCAGCTGCATCCCTTTGCAACGGTTGTGGTCGATCAAGCCGCGGCCAGCAGGTTGTAGAGCTGAGATGCTCCCCGGGAATAATGCCCCAAGACCAGAAGGGGAGTGGCCGAGATGAGCAAGCTGAAGTGGTTTTACCCAGGCATGCGGGTCAAACGCTGGGTAGTGGTGCTGCTGCTTGGGGTTTTTGCCATTGCCACTGGAACGGTGGTTATGCTGAATACACCCGTGCTTACTCTGTGGGAAGAGAACATCCTCGCTTGGGCGTCTGACCTGTCGGTCAGCTCCCTTGTTTTCGGCGCGGTTCTGATCATCCTGGGCCTTACGGCGCTGAGCATAGGCATCCGCAATGTGGTCAGCTCCGTGGTGGAGGCCATACGCCCGGCCGATGTACCCGACTTGGTGGAGCACGTCTACAAAGCCCGCAACCTGCAAAAAGGCCTGCGCATAGTGGCCATCGGAGGAGGCACTGGCCTGTCCACCATGCTGCGGGGTTTAAAGGAACACACGTCCAACATCACAGCTGTGGTCACCGTGGCCGATGACGGGGGAAGCTCCGGCAGGATCCGCGATGATTTGGGCATCCTGCCTCCCGGTGATATCCGCAACACCCTGGTGGCTTTAGCCGACACGGAGCCCCTCATGGAAACGCTGTTTCAGTACCGCTTTTCCTGGGGCGATGGCTTGGCGGGCCACAGTTTTGGCAACCTGTTTATCGCGGCCATGACTGACATCACCGGGGATTTCGAGGAAGGGATCCGCGCCTTCAGTAAGGTGCTGGCTGTGCGGGGCCGGGTGCTTCCATCTACCCTGGATTCAGTGCGCCTGGGCGCGGTCTATACTGATGGTTCCTCGGTACTGGGGGAAAGCTGCATTCCGGAAGAGACCAAGAAGATCAAGAAGGTGTTTTTAGAACCTGGTACGGCTAAAGCCCTGCCGGAGGCAATCGAGGCTATTCTCCATGCAGATGTGGTGGTTTTGGGTCCCGGCAGCTTGTATACGAGCATTATCCCCAATCTGCTCATCCCCGGTTTTGCCGAAGCTCTCGCCAAGACACATGCCCTGCGCATTTATGTGTGCAATGTCATGACCCAGCCCGGGGAAACGGACGGCTACAGCGCCAGCGACCATGTCAATGCGCTGTTGGAGTATTTGGGGCCCCCGTCTGTTTTAGACTATGTTCTGGTGAACAAGGCGGCGGTTTCCAGCACCCAGGCCAGGAAGTATGCTAAGCAGGGAGCCTATCCCGTGCGCAATGATGCTCCGATCATTGAAAGGCTGGGCATCAACGTGCACGCCGCTGACGTTTTAGATCAGAGGAATCTGGTTCGTCACTCCAGCGTCAAGCTGGCCCAGGAGATCATCCGGTTGGCAGAAGCCCGCGACAAAGCGTGGCTCCACGGTATCCGGGCAGTTTAAGCCTGTTCTGGTTTATTTTCCCCACCGCTTGAATAAACTGGCTGGGGGGGAAAGATATGCGCAGAATCGCGGGTGTACTGCTGCTGATCACCGCGCTGGGAGTGGGCCTTCCCTCTGCCTACCGCACCGTACACCGCAGGCTCTTCGGGGTCAATACCGGGGTTTACTTAGAGGATCGGGCCATGGAGTATTACTATCCCCGGGAGGTGCGGGTGATCGTGGAGCAGATGGTGCGCTCCCGGATGCGTCCGCCCGTGCCCGCCAGTTTGGATAAAGTTACCGGGGAGATTGTCCCCCATGAAGATGGAGTATATTTTGACGTGGATACAATAGTAAATGAAGTGGTTACGGCCCCCGCCCACACCAGGCTCTCGCTGAACGGTATCCCCGTGGTGCCCCTGTTCCGCACGGAGCACCTGGTTCAGCTCACCAAGAACCTGGGCGATTTTTCCACTCCCCTCATCGGCAGCCCTGATCGGGTGCACAATATCCGTTTGTCCCTGGAAGCCATCAACAACACCATTGTCATGCCCGGAGAGGTCTTTTCCTTCAACGGGGTTGTGGGCGAGCGCACGCCGGAGAGGGGTTACCGCAACGCCCCCATCATCCTTGGCGAAGCGGTGGTCCCCGGAGTGGGGGGCGGGGTGTGCCAGACTTCCACCACCCTGTACAACGCGGTGCGCCTGGCGGGGCTGGAGATCGTGGAACGCCGCATTCACTCCATTGCCCCGAGTTACATCAAGCATGGCATGGATGCCGCGGTGGCCTGGCCGTACACCGATTTCAAGTTCAGAAACGATTCGGACTGGCCCGTGATTGTCAAAGCTGAGGTTCAAAAATGGCGCGTCAGGGTCTGGATCTTGGGGAGGGAAGGGGAGGAATAACATGGCTTTTTCCGATGATGTCCGTCACGAACTGGCCAGGGTAATTCCCAGTGCTCGCTGCTGCCGGGTGGCAGAGCTGAGCGCTTTTTACGAGTTGAGTGGTTTTCTCTTGGGCCGGCAGAATCAGTTTCTGGACTTCAACACATCCTTTCCCTTTGTGGCCAGGAAGATCTTACTCATGCTCACAGGGCTGTACCCAGACCTGCCCACCCAGGTCTTGATGAAGCGATCCCGATCCCGGCGCTCTCAGGTTTGCACTGTGCGTGTTTTGGGGCGCGCTAACGCGGGACAAGTCTACCAGGATTTTAGGGACCAGAGCGTCTTGGAAGACGGGGGCGTGCCGCGCAAGAAGTGCTGCCGCAGGGCCTATTTGCGGGGAGCATTCCTGGCCAGCGGCTCCATAACGAATCCTGAACGCACTTACCACCTGGAATTTTCCACAGAGCAGAGCCGCCTGGCAGACAAGATCTTAGCCACCATCCTCTCCTTGGACCTAGATGCCGGCATAACCCAGCGCAAGGGCTCACTGGTGGTCTACATGAAGGACGGTGGGCAGATTGCCAGCCTGCTCAGCCTCATGGGCGCCCACAGCGCCCTCCTGCACTTTGAGAACGTGCGGGTCCTGAAGGAGATGCGCAACCAGGTCAACCGCCTAGTGAACTGCGAGACCGCCAACGTGGACAAGACGGTGCAGGCAGCCCTCGCGCAGTTGGAGGATATTGAGCTGATAGATTCCGTCATCGGCCTGGAGGAACTTCCGCCTAAGCTGAGGGACGTGGCCAGGCTGCGCCGGGAACACCCCTATGCATCCCTGCAGGAACTGGGGGAACTGATGACTCCCAAATTGAGCAAATCGGGCATAAATTACCGACTGAGGAAGATTCGGGAAAAAGCGCGACAACTTGACAAATTAGATCCCAAACATTAACAACGGGATGGAGGGAATGATAGCCCTGAGAAGAATAATATTAACCAGAGCGGGACAAAAAAGACCCCTGCGGGTCACTAGGTGTCCCGGAGGAGAGGTGTCCCAGCATGGACAGTCTTGGTGCCCTGCAACAGCTCGTGCCTGAGCTGGCGGGACTTCTGGAAAGGCGGTACACCCTGCTCAGGATGATCCGCAGCCACGGACCCATCGGGCGCAGGTTCATCGCCGCTCAGCTGGGTGGTTCAGAGCGGGTTATTCGCGGCGACCTGGATTTGCTGCGGGAGCAGGGTCTGCTGCACGCCACTTCCCTGGGAGTACAGCTCACGCCGGAAGGGGAGAGAGTGTTTTCCCAGCTCCAGGACGTCATGAGGGATGTTTACGGCTTAGAGCAGCTGGAAAGAAAACTCGCGGCAGCCCTGGGAGTCAAGAAGATGATCATCGTCCCCGGAGACTGCGACAAAGATCCCGCCAGCAAAAGGGATTTGGCCAGGGCAGCGGCGGAGTATCTCTGCGGAGTGCTGCAGGATGGCCAGATCTTGGCAGTGTCAGGCGGCACCACCTTGGCCGGCCTGGCGGAGGAGGTTAAGCTTCACGGCCTGAGAAAAAGGGTTACCGTTGTCCCCGTACGGGGAGGTTTGGGCGAGGATATTAAGATCCAGTCCAATTCCATCGCGGTGGCCCTGGCGGAAGGTTTGGGCGGCAACTACCGCCTGCTCCACGCACCGGAGGATGTCCGCCCCTGCAATTTGGAGCAAATCCTCAATGAGCCCAGGATCCGCAGCGTGATAGCCCTGGGGCGCAGAGCAGACATTCTGCTCCACGGCATCGGCACAGCGGAAGAAATGGCTCGCAGGCGCGGTTTTGATGATGCTTCTATCATGGATCTAATTGCAGCAGGCGCTGTGGGCGAGGCCTTTGGCTGCTACTTCGACGCCCAAGGCAGGATCGTCCGCAACACCACGTCCGTGGGTCTGCGCTTGGAAGATTTGGAAAGAATTCCTTTGGTCATTGCCGTTGGGGGTGGTAAAAGCAAAGCTTGGGCTGTGATGGCCGTGTTGTCCAGAGGTTACTGTGATGTATGCATCACCGATGAGGGGGTAGCCCGGAGGCTGATGAGTTTAAAAGAAATCGAGTAAGGGGGAATCATGATGACGATTAAAGTTGGTATTAACGGGTTTGGCCGTATCGGCCGCTTGGTACTGCGGGGAGCTGTTGCTGATCCGAATTTCGAGATCGTGGCAGTGAACGACTTAACTGACGCCAAAACCTTGGCACACCTCCTGAAGTACGACACCAACCACGGCATCTTTGACGCAGAAGTGTCCGTAGACGGCGACAACATCGTAGTTAACGGCAAGAAGATCCGGGTTTTCGCTGAGCGGGATCCTAAGAACATCCCCTGGGGCGAGCTGGGTGTAGAGTATGTTGTGGAATCCACTGGTATTTTCCGCAAGCGCGATCAGGCTCAGTGGCATATCGATGCCGGCGCCAAAAAGGTGATCATTACCGCTCCAGCCAAAGAAGAGGACATCACCATCGTTATGGGCGTGAACGAAGATCAATACGATCCAGAGAAGCACCACGTCATTTCTAACGCATCCTGCACCACCAACTGCTTGGCGCCCTTTGCTAAGGTGATCAACGACGCCTTCGGCATCAAAAAGGGTCTCATGACCACAGTCCACGCTTACACGAACGACCAGAGAATTCTCGACCTGCCCCACAAGGACTTGAGGCGGGCGAGGGCGGCTGCCATGAACATCGTTCCCACCACCACCGGTGCCGCAGCCGCGGTAGGTTTGGTCCTGCCTGAGCTCAAGGGCAAGCTGGACGGCTTTGCCATGCGCGTTCCCGTTTCCACAGTGAGTGTTGTAGATCTGGTTGTAGAGACTGAGAAGCCCGTAACCGCGGAAGCAGCAAACGCCGAACTGAAGAAGGCTGCTGAAGGTAAGCTCAAGGGTATTCTGGCCTTCGAAGAAGCGCCGCTGGTCTCCACGGACTTCATGGGCAACAGCAATTCCTCCATTGTAGACGCTGCTCTCACCAAGACCATGGGCGACAACATGCTCAAAGTGGTAGCCTGGTATGATAACGAGTGGGGCTATTCCATGCGAGTAGTCGACCTCATCCGCTACATGGAAGCCCGCAAGTAAACAACTCAACCTGGAATCCCCCTGCTTGGGGGATTCCATACGAAAAGGAGGATGTTTATGGCCAAGAAAACAATCAGAGACGTCGATGTGCAGGGCAAAAGAGTTTTGATGCGTGTGGATTTCAACGTCCCTATGCAGGACGGCACCATCACTGACGATAAGAGAATTAGGGCGGCACTGCCCACAATCAAGCACGCCATCGAGGCGGGCGGTAAAGTGATTCTCATGTCCCACCTAGGCCGGCCTAAGGGCAAGCCCGATGACGCCTTCCGCCTTGATCCCGTGGCCAAGCGCCTCAGCGAGCTTCTCGGGCAGCCGGTGCAAAAGGTAGATGACTGCATCGGGGCCGACGTAGAGCAGGCCGTGGCTAAGCTGGAACCCGGCGATGTGCTCCTGTTGGAGAACGTCCGCTTCTATGCCCAGGAGACAGACAACGATCCCGAGTTTGCCAAGGCCCTGGCGGCCCTGGGTGACATTTTCGTGAACGATGCCTTTGGCACTGCCCATCGGGCCCATGCCTCCACAACGGGTGTAGCCGACTATCTGCCGGCCGTATCTGGATTTCTCATGGAGAAGGAACTGGAGTTTTTGGGCGGGGCGGTGGAAGACCCGAAGCGGCCCTTTGTGGCCATTCTGGGTGGAGCCAAGGTTAAGGATAAAATCGCGGTCATCGAGTCCCTGCTGAACAAGGTGGATACCCTGATCATTGGCGGCGGCATGGCCTATACCTTCCTCAAGGCCCAGGGCTATGAGGTGGGCAACTCCCTCTTGGATGGAGAGCGTTTGGAGTTCTGCCGCAGCATCATGGCCAAGGCAGAAGAGAAGGGTGTGGAATTGCTTTTGCCGGTTGATGTGGTTGCGGCTAAGGAGTACGGCCCCGATGCCGAGCATAAGGTAGTATCCAGCAGGGAAATGCCCGCCGACTGGGAAGGCTTGGATATCGGCCCTGAGACAGCCAAGCGCTTCAGCGCCGCTGTAAAGGACGCGGGTACAGTGGTATGGAACGGACCCATGGGAGTCTTTGAATTCGAAGCCTTTGCCAAGGGGACCCTGAGCGTAGCCCAAGCGCTGGCCGATTCTTCTGCCGTGACCATCATCGGCGGAGGAGACTCCGCGGCTGCAGTGGAACAGATGGGCCTGGCTGATAAGATGACCCATGTATCCACCGGCGGCGGCGCTTCCCTGGAGTTCCTGGAAGGCAAGGTTCTGCCGGGCGTAGCAGCCCTAGATGACAAATAGTTGAGGTGAAGTCATGCGTACACCCATCATAGCTGGTAACTGGAAGATGCACAAAAACGTGGGCGAGTCCCTGGAAACAGCTCGCCAGCTGGAGGAAAGGGTCAAGGACAGCTCCGTTGAAGTAGTAATCTGTGCGCCTTTCACCAGTCTGGCGGCCCTCAGCGCTTTGGGTCTGAGCAAGGTCAAACTGGGCGCTCAGAACATGTATTTCCAGGACCAGGGCGCCTTTACGGGTGAGATTTCCGCGGGAATGCTCCTGGATGTGGGCTGCGAATACGTGGTTTTGGGCCACTCCGAACGCCGGCAGATCTTCCAGGAAGATGATGAGCTGGTGAACAAGAAGGTGGTCAAGGCTCTGGAAACGGGGCTTAAGCCCATTCTCTGTGTGGGTGAAACCCTGGAAGAACGCCGCGCCGGGCAGACGGAGGATGTGGTCGTGAGCCAGACCAAGCGGGGTTTAGCAGGAGTGGCGGCAGACCAGTTAGCCAATGTGGTCATCGCCTATGAACCCGTGTGGGCCATCGGTACAGGCGAAAACTGCGATGCTGAGGATGCCAATCAGGTGATCGGCAGAATCCGCGGCACCCTGGCCGAGCTTTACGGGTCGGAGCTGGCCGAGCAGGTGCGCATCCAATACGGCGGCAGCGTCAAGCCTGGGAACATAAAAGAATTCATGGAACAACCTGAGATCGATGGTGCTTTAGTAGGCGGAGCGAGCCTTGACGCTGACAGCTTTACGGCCATCGTACAATACTAGAAACCAAGTGATCTCAGCAGCTGTTCCCGGAGGTGGAGTTCAAAATCCATGAAGAAACCAACAGCGTTAATCATTTTAGACGGCTTCGGCCTCAGCGAACACGCGGAAGGCAATGCGGTGCAGGCCGCCCGCACCCCTAATGTAGATTGGCTGAACAGCAATGTCCCCCGCAGCGTGCTGTCCGCCTCAGGCGGCAGCGTGGGGCTCATGGACGGTCAGATGGGGGACTCCAACGTGGGCCATCTGAACATCGGGGCCGGGCGCATTGTCTACCAAGATGTGGTGCGCATCTCCAAGTCCATTGAAGCGGGAGACTTCTTTGCAAACCCCACTTTAGTGGCGGCCATGGAGCACCCCAAGAAGACGGGCGGAGCCCTGCACCTTATGGGCTTGGTCTCGCCGGGAGGCGTGCACAGCCATACAGACCATCTTTACGCCCTGCTCAGGATGGCTAAGGAGCGCGGCCTGAGCAAAGTGTTCGTCCACGCCTTCCTCGACGGCCGTGACGTGCCTCCATCCAGCGCCCATGAATATTTAGCCGCTTTGGAGGAACAGATCAAACAGATCGGCATTGGCCGGGTGGCCACCATCTCCGGACGCTATTATGCCATGGATCGGGATAAACGCTGGGAGCGGGTGGAAAAGGCCTATCGCGCCATGCTGGGCCAGGGCCCCACGGCCCCCAGCAGCGCAGCGGCCATCCAAGAGGCCTATGCGCAAGGGGAGACTGACGAGTTTGTGGTACCCAGGGTGATTGTGGAAAACGGGAAGCCGGTGGGGACCATTCAGGACGGCGACAGTGTGCTGTTCTTCAACTTCCGCGCCGATCGAGCCAGGGAGATCACCTGGGCCATGACCAACGATGATTTCCAGGGGTTCGATCGCGGCAAGAAGCTGGATATCTTCTATGCCACCATGACGCAGTACGACGCAGAACTGGATCTCCCCTTTGCCTTTTCGCCCCAGGATCTCAAGAACACCCTGGGCCAGTATCTCTCCAGCCTGGGCAAAACTCAGCTGCGTATTGCGGAAACTGAGAAGTACGCCCATGTCACCTTCTTCTTCAACGGCGGTGTCGAGACGCCTTATCCCGGTGAAGAGCGGATTTTGGTGCCCTCTCCCAAGGTGCCCACCTACGATCTGCAGCCGGAGATGAGCGCGCCGGAGGTGACCAGGCGGGTCGTTGAAGAAATCCGCAAGGGCAAGTTCGATTTGATCGTGCTGAACTACGCCAACTGCGATATGGTTGGCCATACAGGTGTGTTTGAAGCGGCTGTGAAGGCTGTTGAAGCGGTGGACGCGGGGTTAGGGCAAGTGCTGGAGGCCATCAAAGAGATGGACGGCGCAGCCATCATCACCGCTGACCACGGGAACGCGGAACAGATGGTTGATCCCCAGACGGGGGAAACCCATACAGCCCACACCAGCAATCTGGTGCCCATTTGGCTCTTCAACGCACCACAGGACTACAGCTTGAAAACCGGCATTCTGGCAGATCTGGCGCCTTCACTCTTGGATCTCATGGGCATACCCCAGCCGCCGGAAATGACCGGAGAAAGCTTAATCGTAAGGAGGAAAGAACAATGATTATTAATGACATTCTAGCCAGAGAAGTATTGGACTCGCGGGGCAACCCCACCGTTGAGGTGGAAGTGTTCCTAGCGGACGGTACCTCGGGCAGGGCCATCGTCCCCTCGGGAGCCTCCACCGGCGCCTTTGAAGCTGTGGAGCTGCGGGACGGCGACAAATCCCGCTATCTGGGCAAAGGCGTACAGAAAGCTGTACAGAATGTGGAAGAGATTATCGCGCCGGAGCTGATCGGCTGGGATGCCACGGATCAGGTCGGCATTGATCAGCTCATGATCGAGCTGGACGGCACGCCCAACAAGGGTAAGCTGGGTGCCAATGCCATCTTAGGTGTGTCTTTGGCCGTGGCCCATGCTGCAGCCAACTTCCTGGGCATGCCCCTCTACCGCTACATTGGGGGAGTCGCGGCTGCTCAGCTTCCCGTGCCCATGATGAACATCCTCAACGGCGGCGCCCATGCCGACAACAACGTGGATATCCAGGAGTTCATGATTATGCCCGTGGGAGCAGACAGCTGGAAGGAAGCCCTGAGAATGGGAGCAGAAGTGTTCCACAACCTCAGAGCAGTGCTCCAGGGCAAGGGTCTGAACACCGCCGTGGGTGATGAAGGCGGCTTTGCTCCTAACTTGCAGTCCAACGAAGAAGCCATCCAGGTCATCCTGGAAGCCATTAAACGCGCCGGCTACGAGCCCGGCAAGGATGTGTTCATTGCCCTGGACGTGGCAGCCACTGAGCTGTTCAAGGATGGGAAATACCACCTGGAGGGCGAAGGCAAAGTCCTGGACACGGACGAGATGATCGCCTTCTACAAGGACTTGGTGGAGAAGTACCCCATCATCTCCATTGAAGATGCCCTGTCCGAGGATGAGTGGGAAGGCTGGAAGAAGCTCACCGAGGCCATCGGCGACAAGGTACAGCTGGTTGGCGACGACCTGTTCGTAACCAACACCGAACGCTTGAGCAAGGGTATCGCCCAGGGAGTGGCCAACTCCATCTTGATTAAGGTGAACCAAATCGGTACGCTCACCGAAACGCTGCAGGCCATCGAAATGGCTAAGCGGGCTGGTTATACGGCGGTAGTATCCCACCGTTCCGGTGAGACGGAAGATACCACCATCGCTGACCTGGTTGTGGCGGTGAATGCAGGCCAGATCAAGACTGGCGCACCCAGCAGAACGGACCGCGTGGCCAAGTACAACCAGCTGCTGCGTATTGAAGAAGAATTGGATGCGGTTGGGCAGTATCCTGGCCTCAAGGCATTCTACAACATCAAAAGATAGAAGTTACACTGGAGCGCGGCGTGGTGTCAGACCATGCCGTGCTTTTTTATGCCTCTGGCCGGCAATTGCGCTGTTTGCGTGTAACATTTGGGAATCGCAGGTTAAGTTTTTTGAGCAGGAGAATCGAGCCCCGTGGTGAAGTATCTTGAGGAGTCTGTTAGTATAAGAAGCGACGAAAAGGAGAGTTGAAGAACGATGAGAAGAACCGCAATTCTTGTCCTGGCTCTAGTATTGATGCTGTCCGCTGGAGTGAGCGCCCAGCAAAAGGTGACTGCCTACACCACACTCTTTGAACCCACCGCGAGGCTGGTCTTCGAAGAGTTCGAGAAAGAGACAGGCATTAAAGTGGAATGGGTCCGCCTTTCTGGCGGTGAGGCCGTGGCCAGAATGGACGCTGAGCGGAGAAATCCCCAAGCCAGCATCTGGGTGGGCGGCGTAGGCCTTGACCATATGACTGCCAAGGACAAGGGCTTGACTGAGCAGTACTTCTCGCCCAACCTGGTAAACATTCCAGCGCAGTTCAAGGATCCCGACGGTTATTGGGTAGGCATGTACGTGGGCGCCCTGGGCTTTATCTCCAACAACGAGCGCTTGGCGGAGCTGGGTATCGAGCCTCCTACCTCCTGGTATGACTTGCTCAAGCCTGAGCTGAAGGGTGAAATTCAGGTCGCTAACCCCGGCACCTCCGGTACAGCCTACAACTTCGTAGCCACTTTGGTGCAGCTCTGGGGCGAAGACGAAGCGTTTGAATACCTGAAGGAGTTCCACAAGAACGTGCAGCAGTATACCCGCTCGGGCAACGCCCCCAACCAGGCAGTTGGCCTGGGTGAAGTGGCTGTGGGTATCGGTTATGCCCACGACCAGGTTACCGTGGTGCAGCAGGGCTATCCTGTGACCATCACGTTCGCCAAGGAAGGCACCGGCTACGAAGTTGCTTCCATGTCTCTGATCAAGGGAGGCAAAGAGATGGAAGCCGCCAAGATTCTCTACGACTGGATGCTCACTGAACGGGCTGCGGAGCTGCTCGCATCCACCAACGTGGTGCCCATCATCGATGTTCCCCTGGTGGAAGGCGCAGTGCCCATTTCTCAGGTTAACGTGATTGACCAAGATGACGTCTGGGCAGCTTCCCAGAAGGATCGCCTGGTTGAGAAGTGGAATGAGGAAGTATTTCGCGGCCGCTAAACAAGGCTGAGTGTGAAAGTGGGTCCCTCCTGGCGGGGGACCCTTTTTGGAGGTGGGACGGTTATGGCCATGGCACAACCCCGCAGGCGCAGGTCGCGCTTGGGCGGTGTCGGCTGGTGGCAGCTGAAGCAGGACCCCATCCTGCTCTTAACGGTGCTGCTGGTGGGTGCTGCATTACTGCTTTTTATCGTATATCCCCTGGTGCGGGTCTTTCTGCTCAGCATCAAGCCCGGGGATAAGTTTACTGTTGATATTTACCGTCAGGTCTTGAACTCATGGTGGCTCAGGCAGAGTTTTTACAACAGCCTGCTTCTGGGGACGCTTACTGCCACTTTTTCTACGATCGTTGGTTTCATTTTTGCCTTTGCTTTGAACAGGACGGATATACCCCTGAAGGGTGTCTTCGGTCAGATGGTGCAGCTGCCCATGATCTCCCCGCCCTTTATGTTTACCTTATCTGTCATCCTGCTTCTGGGGAGGAACGGCATCGTCACCAAGGCCCTGGGGCTGGGCAACTTCAACATCTATGGTTTAAACGGGCTGGTGCTGGTGCAGACCATCAGCATGTTTCCCATCGCCTTCAACACGCTGAACGGCGTGCTCCAGGCCATCAATCCCGACCTGGAGGAAGGGGCGTTGGATCTGGGCGCGAGCCGCTGGGCGGTATTCCGCAACATCACCCTGCCCTTGTCCGTTCCAGGTTTGGCCAGCGCCTGGCTCCTGGTGTTTGTGAACTCCCTGGCTGACTTTGCCAACCCCATGGTGCTGGGCGGAACCTTTGATGTCCTCTCGGTCCAGGCCTATCTGCAGTTCACGGGCATGTTTAACGCGCCGCGGGGCACCGCCCTTGCTGTCATGCTGCTGCTTCCGGCCATGACCGCCTTTATGGTCCAGCGCTACTGGGTAGCGCGGAAGTCTTACGTGACTGTCACCGGGAAACCGTCCAGTCACCGGATCCTCAAGGTCAGCCCTTGGCTGCGCTGGGGCCTGTTTGCCGCCTGCAGCTTGATCATCCTGGTTATCCTTGCCTTTTACGGAACAGTGATTGCAGGTGCTTTTGTGAAAACCTGGGGCGTGGACTTCACCTTCACCCTGGAACACTGGCGCTACGCCTGGGATGTGGGCCTGGACAGCATTAAGTCCACCCTCACGCTGGCCGCCATTGCCACACCCGTTACCGGCATTTTTGCCATGATCGTAGCCTTTATCCTGGTGCGAAAGCAGTTTCCAGGCAAGAAGATCCTGGCCTTTGTCTCCATGCTGGCCTTCGCGGTGCCCGGCACGGTGGTGGGTATCGGCTATATCCTGGCCTTTAACGAACCCCCGCTGCTGCTGAGCGGCACTGCCCTCATTATAGTACTCTGCTTCGTGTTCAGGGAGATGCCCGTGGGTATTGAGTCAGGGGTCGCTTCCCTCATGCAGATCGACAAGTCCATTGAGGAAGCTTCCACCAACCTGGGCGCTTCCAGCAGCTACACTTTTGCCAAAATTACGCTGCCCTTGATTAAGCCTGCGTTCCTATCGGGTCTGTTCTTTGCCTTCGCCCGATCCATGACCGCGGTGAGCGCGATCATTTTCCTGGTCTCAGCCAGATGGCATCACCTGACCGTGCTGATCCTGTCCCAGACTGAGATTATGCGGCTTGGCGCCGCCAGTGTACTCAGTCTGATCCTGATTATTATCGTGCTGGGTGCCTTCGCCCTGATGCGCCTTGCGGTGGGCGATACCATCAACCGGCAGCTGGCGAAGTAAGGGAGGATACTGCAATGTGTGCACAGAAAGTTGAACTACGCCAACTAGTAAAAATCTTCCCCGCCCCCGGTGGTACAGAAGTCAGGGCGGTGGACGAGATCGATTTGGTGATTGAACCGGGCGAGATGGTCACCTTCCTGGGCCCGTCGGGCTGCGGCAAGACGACTACCCTGCGCATGGTGGCCGGCTTTGAAATGCCCACGTCGGGACATATCTTCATCGGTAACGAGGACGTTTCCAATAAAGCCCCCAACGAGCGGGATACCGCCATGGTGTTCCAAAGTTACGCCCTCTTCCCCCATATGACGGTGGAGGAGAATGTCGGCTACGGCCTGCGTTTTCGCAAAGTGAGCAAGCAGCAGGCCAAAGAACGGGTGGAGAGGATCATGGAGCTCGTTGGTCTGCAGGGCTTGGGCAAGCGTGCTCCAGGCCAGCTTTCCGGGGGTCAGCAGCAGCGGGTGGCTCTGGCCCGGGCCCTGGTGGTGGAACCCCAGGTGCTGCTCTTTGACGAACCCCTGTCCAATCTCGATGCTAAGCTCAGGGAGTACATGCGGGAAGAGATCCGCCGGGTGCAGCAGGAACTAGGTATCACTGCCATCTACGTGACCCACGATCAGAGCGAAGCCATGGCCCTATCCGACCGCATCGTGGTCATGAACGCGGGCCGCATCGAGCAGGTAGGTACTCCCCAGGAGATCTACCTGCGTCCGGCCACGAGGTTTGTGGCTGACTTCATCGGTAAAGTAAACTTCCTCCCCTGTGAGGTGGTGAGTCGGCAAGGAAGCGGCGCTTTGGTGGAGGCGTTTGGGCGTCAGATCGCGGTGGCCGATGCGCCGGAGCTCAGCGGAAAGGCGTCGCTGGTGGTGCGCCCGGAAGCCATGTTTCTGGACAAAGGGGAGGGAATCCCGGTCACCGTGGTGAGCAGTGTCTATCTGGGCTCGGCCATGGAAATCCGGGTGGAGCTGCCCAATGGGGATCAGGTAACCGTGTACAAGAGCAACCCCAATCTGCAGGAAGTCTTTGCCGCGGGGGAACAAGCCTTCCTCCAGCTGGACTCCCATGCAGTGCATCTGCTGCCCAACTAGACTGGAAAAATACGGTGTGGAAGGAGACGATACCGTGAATTTCCCGAAGGACTTCAAATGGGGGACGGCGACAGCGTCTTACCAGATCGAAGGAGCGGCCCATGAGGACGGCCGGGGGGAATCGATTTGGGATCGCTTCAGCAGGACCCCCGGCAAGGTGCTCAACGGGCACACGGGCGACGTGGCCTGCAACCACTACCACCTGTACAAAGAAGATGTGGCCATCATGAAGGAGCTGGGCGTGGACAGCTACCGCTTTTCCATAGCCTGGCCCCGCATCTATCCCAACGGGACCGGACAGATTAACCGCAAAGGTCTGGATTTTTACAAGCGCCTCGTGGAGGAGCTG